>PALK01000044.1 GCA_002710765.1 Rickettsiales bacterium
TATCAAGAATTGAATTAGTTATAAAAGAACTTTTTTCTCCACAAAGAAATATTACAGCATTTGATATTTCATCTGTTTTGGCCATTCTTTTCAGTGGTACTAAATTAGCTCTATCATTTAAATTAGTTCTTCCAATTTTTTTGTGAAAGTCAGTTTTAGTTGCACCAGGTCTAATGCAATTAACTAAAACTTTATTTTTTGCACCAATTTTTGCTGTTGTAATTGTAAGTGCTTCTAAAGCAGCTTTCGAAATACTATAGTGTACTGTTTTTTCTCCACCACCATACTGCCACCCACCGCTACTAATATTTATTATTCTTCCATTATTTTTTTTTGACATAGTTTTTATTGCAGCTTGACTTAAATAAAAAGGAGCTTTTAAATTAACTGCAAAACATTTATCCCATTCATTAAGTGAGAGCTTATCAAAGTTCATAGGTTTTACATAACCCGCATTATTAACTAAAATATCAATCTTTCCTTCACTCCACTTTAAGAAGGTATTCCATAATTTACTCACATCTTTTGACTTTGCTAGATTGGCTTTAATTACCTTGCATTTTTTTTTGTTTGAAAATTTAAATAATTTATTAATTCCTTTTTTATTTTGATTGTAATGAATTGCAACTTTTGCACCCAAGGTTAAAAAGTCTTTAGCAATCTGAAAACCAATACCACTACTTGATCCTGTTACTAATACATATTTATCAAAAAAGAAATTACTTTTTTTCATAATAAGTACTCCATTCTTTCACGAATTCTCCACCCATCATAGTTCCGTTTGCATCGCACTCACTGCAGGGGGATTCAATCCTTAGAGCTTTTGAGAGATTCTTACGAGTTCTTTTATATATTTCATTATTCCATATTTTTAAAACAGAAGTGTTTTTTATATTACCTAAAATTAATTTTTTATACCAATCATGATTGCATAGTAAAACAGAACCGTCATAATCAACCATGATTTGATAAAAAGGATAAAAGCATTTTTTTCTTAATCCCTTGTTTAATCTGTTTACTTTTAATTCTGGCATATTAATCGCTCCAGCTCTGTTTGTGATATTAATTCCATAACTTTCTTCCTTAACCCATCTGTATCTTAGATCAAATTGATCGTCAGTTAGTTTTGCCTTTTTTTTTAAATTTAAAAACTTTTCAATTTGATGAGGTCCATCATAAAGACTGACGCTAATTTGAGTTAAGCCAGAGTTAAAAAGTTTAAGTAAATTTTTAAGTTCTAAATGATCACCATTAGTTACCATTTCAATTCTGTTTTTTGGTAATAATTTCCTAGTCAGTTTTATAGCTTCAAAAGAATATTTATATAAAATAGGTTCACTAAAACCAGAATATATAATACCACCTTTATACTCTATATTTCTTAAGTCTTTAATGACTTTCTCGTAGGTCTTAATCTTCATATGTTTATTTAAATTTGGAAAATCTTTAGGATTGCTTCTTGGGCAAAATTCACAAACTCTATTACATAACCCAGATAAACTAAACTCTATCCAAGAAAATATTGGAGGTGTTTTAGCGCTATTATTAGTTTTCATGTCACTACGAAAACTATTTTTTCTAATTACATTTCTGTCAATTATATTTGGCATAAATAAACTTTATTAGGATTAAATTTATTTGCAATTTTATGTAGTATAAATACTCGCAATTTTATATCAAGTAAACTTAAGATATTTGTGAAATTATAAATGGTAAAAATTATTTTTTTTTTATTGAATTACAAATAAGATATTAAAAATATAAAACAAATAATAATAAGGTGTAAATTTGAAGAATACGAAAATGATATTTGATTATTTTAAAAAGGAGGGGTTTAACTCAATGGTTGGGGTTCCATGTTCTTATTTTAACAGTATGATGAATTGTTATCATAAAAATAAAAAATTAATAATATCCAATAATGAGGGTGAGGCTGTTGCAATAGCAGCTGGGAAAAAATTAGCTGGGGGCAATCCAATAGTTTTTTTCCAAAATTCTGGATTTGGAAATGCTCTAAACCCAATCACTTCTTTAATACAGACCAATAAAATACCATTATTATTTATGGTTTCATTGAGAGGGGATAAATTATTTGGAGATGAACCTCAGCATCTAATTATGGGTAAAATAACAAAAAATTTGTTTACTAGTATTGGTATTAGAAGCGAAATTTTAGACTCTAGTAAAAATATAAAAATGATATTTAGAAAAATTAAGGATGATATGTCTGAAGGAAAATCTTTTGCTTTAATAGTAAAAAAGGGATTTTTTGAAAAAACAAAAAATTTAACTAAATTTGTAAAAAAAAAAATTCCAAAGACCTATTTTTTAACCAAGAAAAAATCTTTGAAAAAAATATCAAGAAGAAATGTAATTAATATTATAAAAAAAAATGTACCCACGAAATCTTGTATTATTTCTTCAACAGGATTTCTTAGTAGGGAGTTATATTCATTAGGAGATGACTCCAGAAACTTCTACATGGTCGGTGCAATGGGTTGCAGTTGCTCAATCTCCTTGGGAGTTGCAATGATAAAAAAAAATAATAATGTTATTTGTATTGATGGAGATGGTGCATTGTTGATGCGGCTTGGAAGTATGTCAAATATATCTCATTACAGACCTAAAAAGCTTTTACATTTTTTAATAAATAATGAATCACACGAAAGTACCGGGGGTCAATTTTCAAATGCAATAAACGTAAATTTTGGTCAAATTGCTAGTGGTTTTAATTATGCATCAGTTTCAGTCTGTGATGATATAGAAACACTTATATCTTCAATAAGTTGGTGTACAAGAAATGATGGACCCCACTTTATAGAAGTTAAAGTTAAAAAAATAACAGATCCAGACTTTCCTCGACCATCTGAAACTCCTGAGTTTAATGCTAGAAGATTTATAAATTATTTAAGTAATTTAGAGTGAATTAGTTAAAATTTTCATTATTAATTCTGAGTTAAGTTCTACAGGATTATTTTGTAATCTAACAGGATCAATTGATTTAGAAATTAAAAAAAGGTTATGTTTTCTGATATTAAAATTTAGTAAATTAAGTGAGATTCCTAGAGATTTAACTTTTTTCTTAAATGTATGGGCAATATTATTTTTTCTTGTATGCATAGTTTTTTCTAAAAATTTAATTGAATTAGTTAATTTTTTAGATTTAGGATTATTATTTATAATATGTTGAGTATGCAAATCTAAAAAAGCTGGCATTGTTAATGCGACAGAAAGTCCATGAGATACTTTGAATTTTTTTGAAATATAATAAGATAGAGCATGAGGGCCTGTAGTTTTTGAAATATTAATTGCTTTACCAGCTAAATTTGAACCAAGAAGAATTTTTTGATGAGATTTAAAGTCATTTTTTAAAATAGCTGTTTCAATATTTTCCCAAATGAATTTAATACTTTGAAAAGAATAACTTATACTTTCTTTTGAAGCATTATTTGACCAACTAGACTCGATTGCCTGGCATAATGCATCAAGTGCTGATGATATTTTTTGTGTTTTGCTACACGTAAAAGAAAGATGAGGATCTAAAATATATTTTTTCGGAAGCAATATGTCATTTTCAATCGAATATTTTTTTCCATTTATATATGTTACTGCAAATTTTGTAGACTCACTTCCACTTCCTGCCGTAGTTGGTATTGCTATGAAATCTATTTTTTTATTAATTTTTAGTTCTTTAATTTTTTGTTCTTTTACTTGTGAGGAATTAATCCTGAGTAATTTAAGCGATATAAAAAACTTAGCAAAATCTAGTGTACTTCCTCCACCAAAGCCAATTATTAGGTCATAGGTTTCATTTAGATATTTCTTAGATAAGTTTTCTGAACTTTTAAAATTTGATTTAAAATACTTTACAGAGATAATTGATATTTTTGCTGAATCAAAAATTAGTTTTAATTCATTTGCAACTTTAAATCTTTCATTACAACTTACTGAAACAATCAATAAAATGTTGTTATATTTTCTTCTTAATTTTTCTAGGTTTTGTCTCCAATCTTGAAGTTTATATATTTGAACCATTAAAAAATTTAAATTATGTGTTTTTATCTATGACAATAGTATTTATAAAATAACTATTCATTCTCAATATTTCTAAGTATTTTTTTAATTGAACAGATATCTTTTTCAATTTCTAATGATCTAGAGTTTCTTAAAATTCCTANAGCTGCATTTTCCATTGCTGGATAACTTGCTCTTAAAAGCTGGTTTGCATATATTACTACNTTGATACCATNATCTATTAACCTTTNTTCTTTTACTTGATTATATGAGGTNGGAACACATATCAACGTTCCNGAATAGTTTTTTTTTCTAATTTTTTTACAGAAATTAAAAATATTCTTTGGACTTTTAATACAATCGTGAATCATAATACCATCTGCTCCAGCGTCAATATACATTTGAGCTCTTTCAATCGCATCATCAACAGTCTTTCCTAAAATTAGACTTTCTATTCTTGCAAAAATAAAAAAATCATTTGTAATCTGAGAAGNTTTNCCAAGCCTNATTTTATTTGAAAAATCAGTTGGATCATCTTGAAATTGTTNTACNCTAGTTCCGTACAAAGAATTCTTTTTTGGACCAGTTTTGTCTTCTACTATTATTGCTGAAACTCCAAGNCTTTCAAGTGAATTAATTTTAGCAGGNAAATGTTCAATACTACCACCAGTATCAGCNTCAAAAATTAATGGTTTTGTNGTGACTTCAAATATTTGATTAATAGTCCCTAATCTTAGAGATAAATCTACTGATTCAGTATCAGGTTTTCCTCGAACACTTGATTCGGTTAAACTGCTTCCCCACATTCCATCAAATTCTATTTTGATTCCCATTTTCTTTATAAATGACTTTTCAGCTACTAATCCAGACAAACCATTNTGACTTTCTATTATCCTTACTAATTTTTTTGANGTTAGAAGTCTCTTGAGTTTCATTCTTCTTGCTTCAGGTGTAATTCCAATTTCTTTATTTATTTCAATTAATTTTGTACTAGAGATTCCTTTAGTATATGGAATCTCAATCAATTTACCTTTCCATTTTTTTAGAACTTGTAAGACCTGACTTCTTGCTTCTTTTTGAACACCACTTTTCCAATCATCTCCATGGACAACAAAATCAGGTTTTACTTTTAAAAGATTAGGTCTGTAATCAAGTGTTTCTTGACACATTATTTCATCAACATATTTCAATGAATTTACAACAGCATATCTTTGTTCATAAGTCATGAAAGGCAATCTTTTATAGGATGCAATTGCTTTATCTGTTAAAAGACCAACTATAACTTTTCCAAGTGTTTTGGCTTTTTTGAGAATATTAATGTGTCCAGGATGCATTAGATCAGCACTAAGACCAACATATACTTTTTTCATTACTCTTATTAACTTGATTTAGAACTTAGATCAAAAAAAAAATAAAATAATTAATTTTTTAATTAATATTTTTATGATAAAACCAAATTTATCAAAATGCTTAATTATAGTGAGATAAATTCTGAATATAAAAAAAATGGTTTTGTCCTTTTAAGAAATTTTTTTTCTGCTGAGAAAATAATTAATATAAAAAAATATCTTCAAAACACAGATATTGAAAATTTGGGTTGCAAGGTATANTTTGAAAAAAATAAAGGTGAGAAAGTAATAAGNAGGATTGAAGATTTTTCAAAGAAATTAGANTTCATANAAGAACTGCTCAAAGATNAAAAATTAAATGATTATATTTCAAATTTANTGGGAGCNAAGGCNACAATATTTAAGGAAAAAATTAATTATAAACAAGCAAAAAAAGGAAGTGGATTTAAACTCCATGTAGACGGACATTTTTATTGGACAAGTAAAGAAGGAAATAAAAAAAAGGGATGGAAAGAATATTCTGATGATTTTTTGAACTTAGTAATTCCTTTNGATGAATGTTCAANATCAAATGGGTGTTTGAAGATTTATCCAAAAACTGAGACGCATAAAAANCTTGGNAAAAATTGGGAGAGTATTACTAATAGTTTNTTAGATGGCGGACCATATCTAAAAAANAAANTTACANCAAAAATCAAACCGTTTTATGTAATAATGNAGCCAGGTGACATACTTTTTTTTAATTGGATGTGTATTCATGGTTCAGATTATAATAATTCTGTTAAAGATAGNCCNATATTATANATAACATATAACAAGATTGAAGATGGAAATTTTATGGAAAAATATTTCCATGATAAAAAANATAGCCTTTCTCTAGAATCCGAAAAATCATTAAGATAAAATGAAAATAAATAAAATATTTTTAATTGATTATGTTTTTATTTTATTTGTTAGTTTTTGGCCCGTAATACATTTCATATCAAATAATTTTAAAGATAATATTATTTCTTCAGAAATAGTTGTTTTTGGATTAATTGTATTTTTATTTTTTTCTTTATTATATCTCATACTTTCTTCAATTTTTAAAACAAAANAAACCAAAGTTTTAGGTCTTGTCATAAGTATTATGATCCCCTTTTTTTTATTTGGTGGATTTGAAGAATTTGTAATTAGTATTAGNGGTACATTAGAGTATTCCGCTAAAATATCATTAATTTTACAAATCTTAACTACCTTTTTAATTTATTCTTTTTTTCAAAAGGGAATGAATGATTCTAATAGAAATACTATCTTAACAGTTTTAATATCAATTTTATGGTTTTTTCCAATAATAAATATTCCCTTTAATGTTTCCTCGTCAAAAAAAATTTTTGAAGAAAAAAAGGAACTTGCCAGCTATGATATTGTTTTAAAAAGTAATATTTATTATATAATACTGGACCAATACGCTAGAGCGGATGTATTAAAAAAATATTTTAACTTTGATAATTCTTATTTTTTGAATGAATTACAAAAAAGGGGTTTTAAGTATTTTCCAGAGTCTTTTTCCAATTTTGATACCACTCCATTATCTATCTCTACGACACTAAATATGGGCTTTTATACTTTTACCCCAGATTATAATATTAGTATTATTCAAAATGAAAGTAGAATATTAGATATTTTAAAATCTAATGGATATAAAAATATTTTTATTGAATCTGGAGGTAACTCTCAAATAACATGTAATGGTCTNGAGGATTTTTGCATAAAAAGTGGCACTATAAATGATGATATAGCGTTATTATTAAAAATGACACCATTATGGAGAATAATCAGAAGTGGTACTTTTTTAAGATATTTTGAAGCTTTATATATTTTAACTGATCTTAAACCATCAATAATTAAAACATTAGATTTAAATCAAGGAAACAAATTTAATTACTTTGTGATGGCTCATATTATGTCACCACATGAACCTCAAAGGTATAATGAAGATTGCTCAAAATATTATTCAATTAATCCAGGTTTAGGTGAACCNTCCGTATCNCAGTATCTNACTGATTTACCTTGTCTTAATCAAAATGTAATAGAGTCAATTGATCNAATNTTAACAAGGGATAAATCTAATCCCATAATATTTTTAATTTCAGATCATGGAATTAGCAGGNCAATGGTNAATAATNATGATGAATTATTAAGATTAAAAAATTTAATGTTGATTAAATCTCCAAACAAATGTAATGAATTTCTTAATCAAAAAATTTCACCTGTAAATATAATGCATTTTGCAGTTTCGTGTATAACCCAAGAAAAAATGGAATTTAATAAAAATAGGTATTTTGTGACTATTAAAAATTCACCAAAAAATAAGAAAAATCTTATTGAAGTTACTGAAGAAGTTCAGTCTGAAAGTAAAAATAATGAATAGTATTATTTTTCTTGTTTTAGTTTTTTCTCTACTTCCTGGATTTTTATACGCTTATCTGGATGGTGGTTTTTTAAGTATGATTCTGCAGTTTTTTGTGGCTTTTGTAGCTATGGCTTTGGTATATTTAAGATTGACAATCACAAAAATTAAAGATTTTTTCAAAAAGTTCTTATCGTTTTTTAAAATTAAATAAAAATCTATTGTTAATTATTTCTTAAGTAACTGTTTAATTAAATCAAAACTTGATTCAGATACATTCCCAATATTAGAAAAGTTTTTATTTCGAAATTGTGTAATTTTTGACTTGTTGGAAATTTTTGTTTTTGCTTTTTTTATATGTTCCTCGAAAAAATTAATTTGATTAATTTTTATTTCATAACCAAAAAGATTTTTAATTTTTTCTTCAATAGGTATTATTGGAATATCAAAAAAATTTTTATTATGAATTTTTTTTTGAAAATTAATGTAAATAATTGGCCTAAAAAAAATAAAAAGAAACTCAATTGTAATAGCAGAGTTATCAGTTATTAATAATTCGGACTCTTCCATACTCTTTAGTGCTATTTGATTTTTATCTAATATAAATCTTTTTTCACCCTTAAATTCAAAGTAAATTTTATTTATAACATTCATTGATCTTTTATAATGCTCTGGATGTGGTCTAAGAATTACTTTAAAGTTTTGTTTGATAAGTTTTTCAATAATCTCGAATCCTTTTTTATCAAAAAGATTATTTTTGTTATAATTCCAAGTGGGAGCAAATAAAATTACTTTACTAGGTTTTTTTGTCGTTTGATTAGATTTCTTGATTAAATAATCTAAATATGGATAACCAACATTGAAGAGCAATTTTTTTTTTAAATTATATNTTTTTTCCAAATGCCTTAATTCTTTTATTTGATATGGTCCATTACAAAATATAACGTCATAGTTATTGAATGCATGCGGTTTAAATAATTGATGAACACTTGTAGGTCCATGAAAAATATAAATATATTTTTTACAGAAGTTTGATTTCCTTATATTATGTCCAATGTCTGTTAAAGTAGTTAAAAAAAGTTCACATTTAATAATACAAAGCAACATAACTTTCAAAAAACCATCTCCTATGTAAAAATAATTAACTAATTTTTTATTTTTAAATAAGTCGTCTTTTTCACTTGAAGTTAAGAAAGTAACTTCAAATTTGTTAATTGTTAATGTTTCAATTAATGAAAGAAAATGAATAGTATAAAATTCATTTTCGCTATAAAAAATGATTTTTTTTTTAGAATCATGTAACTTAAAAAAATTAACGTAGTTTTTGATTATTCTAAAAATTTTTTGAAACATTGTGTTTAATTTTTATTAAGAAATTAAATATTAAAATTTTTATAAAAATTTAACAATTAAAATTAATAATATACAAAAATTTTAAATATAAGAATTGTTTTAGAAATGTTAAGATTCATTCTAATGTCTTACTAATTAATTTTTATTTATCTTTTAATCTAACTTTTTGTAATTTTTATGGATTCTTTTTTAAGCAAATTATTATATAAAAATTATTATTATAAAAATAAGAGAATTAAACTAAGCGACATAAAAACTTTAAATTATAATAATAATCTACGAAGATTTGAGTCTGCCAATCAAATTTTACTTAGTCAAACAAATACTAAATTAGAATCATATTATAAATTAAGATTACTTGAGATTGAAAAAATTGTGGAAAGATATGCAATTAAGAAAATAATAGAATTTGGCTCTGGAAGAACAACAATTTTCTTTAATTTTTTAAAAGAAAAAAATAAAATATCTGTTAAGACTTATGAACAGGATACTAAATGGAAGAAAATATTAGTAGCTGTAGGAAAAGAAATTAATATAACAAGAATGAATATCTGTGTTAGACCGGTAACTGAATATAAAGAAGGTGGTAAATTTANCAATATTGATAAAGAAGCGGTAGACTTACTTTACATAGATGGTCCTTATATAAATAGATATAAAAAATTTTTAACTTTTACATTTAAGCCTATTTATTATGATTTTTATGAATTTTTACAAAGAAAATTTATACCTAAAGTAATTATGATAGAAGGTAGAACTGATACAGTTGACGAAATTTTAAATTCGGATCAAGTCTCGAACTACTTCTTTAAAGGAGAATTTGCTTGGTCAATGCAAAGGAAAAATTATTTTCAGGCTATTGCAGCAAAAAGGCATTCAATATTTATAAGAAAATTCTAGTTTTATATCTCAAAATCAGATAAATATCTTTCAAATTTTATTTTACNTGAAAGTAAATTTTCATAAGTCTTTTCTTTATATATTTTTTTTACAAATGCAAATGGAGTTAAATATTGGAAAGCAATCATAAGTCTACTTTTTTTCATAGATCGTGCACCGGCATGAAAACAATTACTAGTGTCTGCTAAGATCATAGTTCCCTTTATTGAGTTGATAGTATTAATTTTTTGACTATCTAATAGGTCATCTTTAATTCTTTTTTGATCTTGATTAGGTTTATAATTAATCTTTTTCTGTAATTTAACTGAATCTTTTTTGGGATAAATCATCAGTGGACCAGATTCTTGACCAACATCATTACAATAGATAAAACATTTTATCTGACTNAAATCTTCATGATCTAAGTGAAATAATTGACTGCCTTCAATTTTTTGAGCACTATTTATGGGTGTGTAATATATATTGATATTGGTTAATATTGGGAAAATTCCCAAGTACTCACTTACAACTTTAAGAATTGACTCAGATTTTGCTAATTGAAAGATTTCTGATTTTTTTTTTAAAGTCTTTTTTTTCAGTTATTCTTATNAAGTAACTTTTATTNANATTCTTTTTTTTTTTNTAGTTAGTNAAAATTTTTTTTGCTTCAANCACTGCTTTTTTTGATATNTTTATTNTTTTTTTATCATTTAATATNANAAANCCTNTTTCTTGATTTATNCAGTCTGAAAANTCAACANTTTTAAAATCATTTATTAATTTTTTTCTATTATAGAATTTAAAGAAAAAAATNAATNTTAGAAAAGAATTAGAAAACTTTCTTAGATAATAATTCTGAAATCTAAAANAAAGNANAGGATCATTTATAAAAATNAATAATTTCTTTAAAAAATTAAGNATCATTACCNTACCCAAAAATTAGTATATTTATTATTTTCNTCTTCAAGAAATAAATGATTTTGNCTTATGCTATTTGCACTTAAAATATTAAGAATATTATTAGATTTTTTTGAGGCATTTANATATGTTGAATAAAANCCNAAGTCTTTATTAGAATTATTACTCCATATAATCTTTTTTTTATTNTTNATTTTTTCTAAAGTCGAANCNTCAAAAACTTTATTCAATATCGATTTATGNTCTAAAATATTCTTATTNTAGCTTTTAGTAAGATCTAGAACNTAGTTTTTTGGTAAGTTTTTTGGTTTNTATTGTCCAAAAACTATAATCTGATGTTCATTAAAAACNTTAAAAGGAATTAAGTCATAATTTATACATATATTTATTAAACTTGTTGGTGAAAAAAAATGAAGGTGCAATGCAAAAAGAAAATTAGCCAATAGAAAATCATGATTTTGATTAGGAACAGCAATACAAAAATATCCACCTGGTAAAAGAACTCTCTCTAAAGCTTCAAAGTATTCATGGATATTATAAACATGCTCTAAAACATGACTAGAATAGATGAAATCAAACTTTGTATTAAAGCTTCTGAAATTTAGTTCATTTACTTCAATATTTTTTACNTTTATTTTTTTTTTTTGAGCATTTCTGACTCTATGTTCTGATGCTTCAATACCATGAACTATTGCACCAAATTTTTTAAAATGATGAATTCTATCTCCATTTCCACAACCTATATCTAATACCTTCATACCTTTTTTTATGTGATTAGAACAAAAGTTTCCTATATTATCNCCAAGAATTGCTGGTTTTCCTATTAGAAANTTTTCTATTAAAATTTGTTTTAAACTCTTTTTAATATTTTTTGTTTTTTTTTGATTATCCCAGCTTTTTGCATACCAAGATTTATACCATTTTTTTTCAGGCCTTCTTGAATGAAACATATGACTACAATTTAGACATTGACTAGTAGATAANGAATCTTTTAGTTCGGAAATTTTTTTAATTNTTTTTGATCCACAATTTGGACATCGTTTAAAGGACTGAAATTTTATGTGATTAATTTCAGGAACTTTAATAGTATTTTGCTGAGATGAGATGCTAAATTTAATTTTTGTCCCGTTCATATTTTTTTTAAATTTTAAATTACTATTTAATTATTTAGTTTATCATTACTTAAAAGAAATAAATACTATGTAAAAAAAATTGTCTAATATAAATATAAATATTATTACTGGAGATGAGGGCTATGGTTACGAGTTATTCAATGGTTTCTGGAGCCCAATCTTCTCTCATTATGAATTATTTAAAAATTTAGGAATAAAATTTAGGTTCTTGAATAAACTTAGTGATAAAAGTTTGGATGCCGATATTTTATTCCTATCATCAAGGTTTTTTAAAAGACAAAATAGTGAAAACTATTTAGATCAATCGATACTAAAAACTATTAATAAAATTAAAGAAAAAAAAAGAGTAGTTTGGTTTGATTTAAGAGATAGTGCAGGAACAACTCAATTTGAAGTTTTGCCATATGTTGATTTTTATATAAAAAAACAAATCTACAATGATTTAGATGTTTATAAAGAAGATATTTATGGAGGTAGAATGTACTCTGATTATTATAATAAATATTTTAATATTCAAGATTCTCAAATATATAAAATGAAAAAACTTGATATTAAATTTAAAGATAAAATCCATGTTGGTTGGAATATAGGAGTTCGGAACTTTAAAAATATTCCACCTTCTAGATTCATGAAATACCTATCATTTTTTAATGAAAAATATAAACTATTAGGTATAAAAAAAAAATTATTTGAATTTATTAATCCTGATAAAGATAGGAATATCAACTTAATTGGATCTTTTAGTAAAAATATTGATAGAAATTCAGTAAGGTTTCAAAGAGAGTTATTTGAAAAAAAAATTAACAGATTAAGTCTTAAGAAAAAGACTAATCTGACTGCTAAAGTTCCTATTAGAGAATATTATAGAAATCTTTATAACGCTAAAGTTTTAATAAGTCTTTATGGTTGGGGAGAGGTTTGCTATAAAGAATTTGAAGCTTCTATTTTTGGATGTTGTTTCGTTATGCCCAATATGTCCAACATAATTACATGGCCAAATATATATAAACCCAGAGTTACGTACTTACCAATTAAATGGGATCTTAGTGATATAAATGATGTAGTAAGTTTATTGATTGACAATCCTGAATTGAGATTTAAGTTAGTAAAAAATTCTCAAGAACAAATTAATTCAGTTAGAAACGAAATAGGATATGATTATTTTTTTAAATTATTTAAGAAAATTATAAGTTGATTAAAATGGGGAAAAAAGAGTTTCATTATACTACTGCTGGTGATGGAGTTGAATATTCATTTAAATTTGAGATTCAATCTTTAATAGGAAGAAGTTTTTTTTCTAAATCTCCTCCTTTAAAAAATGGTTACTGTAATTTAGGTTGTGGTTATAGATTTTTAGATGATTATGTGAACTCAGACTTTTTTCAATTTAATACATTAAGAACATTTTTAAATAAGCCTAAATTAAATTTTAATTTAGATTGGGAATTAGATATGAGATTTAAAATTAAATGTAAAAATAATTTTTTTGAAGGTATATTTCTGGAGCATGTTATTGAACATCTAAAAATAAATGATGCTATTTTTTTGTTGAAAGAGTTGTTTAGAATACTTAAACCAGGAGGAACATTGAGAATTTCTGTTCCTGATCTTGAAAAATATATAAGTTTCTATAATAAAAAAAAAGTACATAAAAAATTTTTAAATTGGAAGAATATTCCTTCTGAAGCTTTATGGAGTTTAAACCATAATTTTGGTCATCAAAGTGCATATGATTTTCAATTATTATCTGATCTTCTTTT
>PALK01000045.1 GCA_002710765.1 Rickettsiales bacterium
GATGTCACACCTTCTAATAAAGACTTTTCTTTTACAAAATTCACATAAGCATCTACCGCAAACCTTGTCGCAGGAAGAATACCATCCGTAGATTTAACATAATCTTTTTCAAGATCCAAACCATCAGTTAGTTTATACCATCTTTCAATTCCACCTTCATCATCTTTACGACCATCATGGTCTAGTATCCTATGTATCCATTTCCTTCTTAATTCAGGGTTTTTAATTCTCGACATCAATGCTGAATCCTTTATAGAGATATTAATTTGATAATAATATCTATTTAGAGACCATGCTTGGACTTGACCCTTATTTAACATTCCATTGTGTAACAAGTGATGAAATCTACAATTATCATGATATCGTTCTTTACCAATATTTCTCAATTCATTCTCAAACTCTTTTCTTGTCCACGGTTTACTATGATCATTACTTTCTAAATACTTCAAATTTTTCATAATTCTAACTCCATTCCATCAAAACTTACTTCCCATCCATTTGTTTCTACTTCTTTTCTCTCGGAAGAGTCTTCTAACAATATTGGATTCGTAGTATTTATATGTATAAATACTTTTCTTTTAACATCAATATTTTTAAATGCGTTCATAGTACCATCTGGACCGGAATTATTCATATGACCCATTCTTTGGCCTGTTTTTTCGCCAACTTTACTTGAGGCCATCTCATCATTTACCCATAAAGTACCATCAAATAAAACCAAGCTTGACCCATCTAATCTTTTCTGAAGCTCATCAGTCATTTTTGCACATGCAGGTATATAATAAAAACTTTTTTTATCTGTAATCGAAGAAATTTTAAGACCAATCGTATCACCTTCCTGAGTTCCAAAGTTTTCACCCTTTGACTCATCCTCCAACCATAAAGCAATCTTTCCAGGAACTTCAAATGCCTCAACTAAGATCCCAACACCTTTATTTGACTTATTTTTTAATTCAAATTCGTTATTCATAGTCATTTCTCTTCTATCAACATAATCTGGATTCAATACATTAAAGATTGAATTATCTTTTAATACAGAATGAACCCTCTTATGGGCGTAAACTGCTAAATTTTGCCTTTCTCTTAAACTTAACAAACCAGCAACATGATCAACATCTCCATTAGTTAGAACTACACCACTAATAGGACTATGTCTTAAATCTTTTTTAGGATGCATTTGCTTATTATTAATAATTTGAGAACCTAAATCAGGGGATGCATTAAATAAGAACCATTCTTCACCGTCTACAGTCACAGCAATAGATGATTGGGTTCTTATTGATGTTCCTTTCTGTTTATTTCTTACTGCTTTACTGACAACAGAATTACAATTCCACTGAGGAGATCCACCACCAGCTGCAGAACCTAATACTAAAACTTTCAACACTAAATATTTACCCTTTAAAAAAACCCCCTAAGACAAATTAGCCCTAGGGGATATAGCTTTAACTAAGAATTACTTCTCAGCGCAAGCNTATGAATTGATTTCAAGACCTACAGAGATCTCAGAAATCATTGGTTTAGTCCAAGCCATAATTTTTCTCCTTTTATGGTTTGTGTTTCACTCAAAAAAATGAGCTTGGATGCTATATTAATAATCAATTCTTAACAAAGAATGATTCAAATGTTCATGAAAAATTCATAATAAAATAAAAATTTATTTTAAATAAGTTAATATTTTTCTGGCCTGATAACCTATTCTTTGTTCAAGAAAAACAGGCTCTTCACAAACATATTCAGTTAATCTAGTTCTTTGATCAAAAACTCTTGTATTCCACTCCATCTGAGATGAATATTTAATAAATTCAGGATCTTCTTGACTAACATTATTTTTTCTTAATTCTCTTAATCTTTTTGAAGAGCTTCCAATAGTTTTTCTTATTGTATCCTGTCTTTCAACAAATTTTATAATACCAACATACTGACGATTTCTTCTATCAGCGGCTTTTTGATATAAACCAGAAAAAAGATTAATTAATTTTATTTTCTGCTCCTTCTTTTTAAGAATTCCGAAGTAGGTATATTTTTTTGCAAAGTCTTCAATTAATTTAGTTCCATTCTCTTCAGGCAATATAGGATCAGACAATTTTGAGACTACTTCGATTACATCATCATCTTTCCACCAATTCTTAAGTGAATCATTAATTTCTGGACCTTGCCATAAAGCTTTTAAATCAAGCTTTGGATTATAAACTTGATCGCATGGCCACTTTTTNGGNGCGATTTCTGGTGGTGCGGCTATTACAAAGCTTTTAAAAAAAATTACTAAGCAAAAGACACTTATTATTTTAAAATTAAAATTCATTTTTTGTTCTCCTTAATGTTTTTATTTNATGATAAATTTTCCTGTCATTCCTTTNTTTTGAAGACCTTCAATTTCAAAATCAAACTCTCCAGTTCGAATAGGAACAAAGTTAATTTCTATTTCACCTTCTCNTTCAAATTCAATTTCATTTATAACTGGTGCTTGAATTTCAACTCCTTCAATCTCAATTTTTCTNATCCAAATATTTTTAAAAAANTCCTCAGCTTCGAANTCATACTCTTTAAATCCCATGCTCGAAATTTCTAATCTATANGCTTTACCAGTNTCTAAATTGAAAANNTTANTAGACATNTCATAATCACTTTTATCTGAACCCAGTTTCAATTCAATTTTTTTAGATCTGATAGCTAAATCCCCTTTTGCAATAATATTTAAATTTGGTAAAAATATTAAAAATGCAAGAACTGTATTTAATAATAAAGTCATTACTTTCCTCCTTTTTTTTGCATTGAACCTCTGGAAGGATCATAACCTATTATAGCTAGTGTTAAAAACAAAAAAGAAAAAGCACATATTCCCAAAAAGTATTCTAAATTAAATTGTGAATATAAAGCAAATCTTATTNTTTCCACTGCATAAGTAAATGGATTATAAAAACAAACATAATATAACCATTCACTTGTTTCTTCAATCTTCCATAAGGGATACAATGCTGATGATGCAAAAAACATTGGGAAAATTACAAAGTTCATAACACCGGCAAAATTTTCCAATTGTTTGATNGCTGANGACAAAAACATTCCTANGGCACCNAGCATNAAACCAGAAAAAATTAAAGCAGGCANAATCGTAAAATATCCACTAATTGGAGGTATAATATCCCAAAAAGATGCNATCAATAAAAATGCATATACCTGAAGAANAGAAACAAAAACTCCTGCTAATAACTTTGAAACAATTAAAAACCATCTTGGAATAGGACTAACTANCATAGTTTTCATACTCCCCATCTCTCTNTCATATACCATNGANAGGGAACTCTGCATTCCATTAAATAATTGAATCATAGCAACTAATCCAGGTGCTATATAAACNTCATAGGTAATATATGTTTCATAAGGAGGTATTATAGCAACTCCAAGCACAGATCTAAAACCAGCTGCAAAAATTCCAAGCCATACTAATGGCCTTACTAGCGCTGAAAAAAATCTTTCCCTTTGGTGAATAAATCTCAATGCTTCCCTTAAGACTATACCATTAAAACACCTAATATATATTATTAATCCCATTTATATTTTCACCAAATTATTAAATGCTTCTCTGATATTTTTTGCTTTAGTTTTTTTTGTAATTTTTCCAACCTCACCAGCTTCTAACACTTTACCCTTATCAATAATTATTACTTTTTCTCCCTTATCAATCTCATCTATTAAATGTGTTGCCCACAAAACTGCTAAATTATTTTTTTTGCACAACTCTTTTACGTGTTTTAAAATCATCTGTCTAGAATCTATATCTAATCCCACAGTAGGTTCATCCAATAAAAGTAGTTTGGGTTTATGAAGTAAAGATCTTGCGATTTCAACTCTTCTTTTTTGCCCGCCCGAGAGAGATCTAACTTTAAATTTAATTTTTTCAAACAACTTTATTCTTTTTGTTTCTTCTATGATTCTTTTACTCGACTCCTTTTTTGAGATACCATGAAGAGCAGAATGATAATGAAGATTTTCTTCAACGCTTAAATCCATATCTAATGTCGGTTGTTGAAAGACTACACCAATATTTTTTAGAGCTTCAGAAGATTCCTTCCTTACATCAAATCCATATATTTTAACAGAGCCTGTTTTATTATCATAAAGTCTTGTTATTAATGAATATAGGGTGGTTTTACCAGCACCATTTAAACCAAGAAGTACTGTAAAGTCTCCAGGCTTTATTTGAATTGATACATTATCTAATGCACGGAAGCTTCCAAAATCGTGGCTTACCTTATTAATATCTAATGCTAACATAGTTTTCTAGTTAGATGATATTGCAACACCCCAGGGAAATCGTCCAACTTTCACTGATTTTGTTACTTTTAACTTCTCTACATCAATAAAAGATACATCATTACTTACACCATTAGTACTTAATAATGTTTTTTGATCAGAACTAAAACCCAATTGCCATACTCTTTGACCAACTAATAAATATTTAATAACTTTTTTGGTTTTTTGATCAATAACGGCAATTCTATTTGCTGGACCCAATGCAATAAATGTATATTTGCCATCGTCAGTATGGCGAATTCCAACGGGCTGGATACTCTCATCATTTACTCCAGGTATATCAAAATTTATTGTATTGGTTACTTCTCTGTTATCAGGGTTAATAACTTTAACAGTTCCTCCAATTTCAGCTGAAACCCATACTTCTTTGTCGTCGGGGGTAAAAATTGCTACTCTGGGTCTTTGGTCAACAAGAACATTCTCAAAAATTTCTAGATTATCTGTATTAATAAAGTGAGCCATATTTGTAGTTTCAGATGTATTAACTAAAACACTTCCATCATTTGTTAATCCCATTCCTTCAGGTTCAACTCCCACAGGGATATCATCAACAATCATTTTATCAATCATATCAACAACCGTCACCATAGCATCGTCTTCGTTGGCTATATATAAAATATTACCATCAGGAGACAAAATGAAAAGCTCAGGATCTGGTCCAGATGGCAAATAATACTTAAGTTTTAAAGTTTCTGCTGCACGAACCTCAACTCTATCATCGTCTGAAGCACAGATTANTACCAACTTTTCATCTTTTGATAAAATAATTCCTCTTGGTCGTTGGCCAACTTTAACAGTTTTNATAACTTTCTTTTTCTTAATATCTATAACACTNACAGTGTTATCTTTTTCATTNGTNACATAGGCNAAGTTTGCNTTTAGTTTCTCAAAAGAAATAANACTTGCNATAAAAAATAAAAANAAANTTAAAAANNAATTTTTCATATCTTTAATTTAGTAATATTTATTGAAATTTACAAGAAGATTCAGGTTCATCATATCCTAANGTNTCTAANTCNCTGGTGGGATGNAGAAAACCCTCTTGAGGCGATACAGATACCATTGAACGNGCTGANGCTATNAGTATNGGTTGCCTTAATTGACCATTCCACTTTCTATATGATACTTTTAATCCNTTGTANGCACCAATACCAAATTNCTTACTTAATAAAAAATTTCTTATTTTTTCNACTTCATTANTTTTTANTCTGGTCACAGCNTCACCAATTGACCTGACAGCTACCCAAGCAGAATAATCNACTGGTGTCATCCACCTTCCACTNTTCCNTCTGAANCTATTTTGCATTTGTGTTGCACCCCACTGCTCATGTGTTCTATGCCAAGAAGTAGGAACAAGTCCTTGGGTTCCAACTACTATTTTTGAATCCCAGGTTCTAAACAANAGATACTCACCAAATTCGCCTTTNAGATCAGAAACAACTAAAACATCATATTTAACTCCCTTAGTAAATTTAGGNACCTCTTTTTGAGCAGTTCTTCTTAAGTCTGAAGTAAAATTCCAAACTCTTTCTTCTTTAATTTTTATTTTAAATTTTTTGGCTGATTTCTTTAAAGCATTTGAAAAAAGTTTATCATTCTTGTCTGGACCGGTTACTAAAAACCATTTTTTCCAGTTCTTTTTAACAAGATACTGTGTCAATCCATCTGCAAGCATATTGTGTGATGGAGCGATGTGTAAAATATTACTTTTGCATTCATTGTTTCTTAGTTTGTTATCCATAGAACGGACATTAAAAAACAAAATTTCTTGAGTGTTATTTATTTTAGAAAGTTCTAAAATCTCATCAGTATTAAGATCTAGAATAAAATATTTATAACCCTCTTCAACAAGTTTTAAAAATTCAGATTTTAGATCTTCATCTAAAGCAACTTGAATGAATTTTACTTTATAATCATGACCTAAAAAGCGACCTGTTGTTAAATTATCTTCAATGCCTAACTTTATACCATAAAAACCTTCATCATTTAAAATTGGATCTAAATTAGATAATGTTGGAGGAACTATTCTTTCCTTAGTTAAAAAAATAATTTCTGTTGATAGTATTATTTCAGTCGAAAATTTTTTTGTTCCTCTCTCCTTTCTTTTTTTCTCTCTTTCAATGTCAGCTTTTTTTCTTTCCTCTATTTGTTCAATAGAAAGTTCTCTTGAGAAGGAATCACTAACAAAAGTCAAAGACAAAAAGATTATTATAAAAAAAAATTTTATCAAATTTAGTTTCCTNNTAAAATAATATATATTTATGTCAATTTTTAGAATAAATATATTAAAAATCAAATCATAATTATATTAAAAAATTTGAATAAAAAAAATAAAAAAAAAACTGGTGTAAATACTAATCTTATTCGNGGTGGATTAAATAGGACATNATTTAATGAAACAAGNGAAGCTCTTTTCTTAACCTCTGGGTTTGTATATGAATCAGCAGAAGAGGCAGAGGCTTGTTTTAAAGAAAAACAAAAGAAATATATGTATTCAAGNTTTGGAAANCCTACANTTGAAGCNTTNCANAGAAAACTTGCNCTTTTAGAAGGAGCAGAAAATTGCTGGGCAACTGCNACTGGAATGTCTGCTGTTTTTACTATCTTCATGTCTCAATTAAATGCAGGAGATAGAGTTATTTCTAGTCGTGCNTTATTCGGTAGTTGTCATTACATAATAACTAAATTACTACCAAATTATGGAATCAAAGTAGATTTAATAGATGGTACAGATCTAAATCAGTGGGAGGATGCTCTCAAAAAAAAAGCAAAATTAGTGTTCTTTGAAACTCCATCAAATCCATGTTTAGAAATAATCAATATAAAATATGTTTCAAAATTGGCTCACAAAATTGGTGCAAAAGTTATTGTAGATAATGTTTTTGCATCACCTATACTACAAAAACCAATAGAGCATGGAGCAGATATAGTTATGTATTCAGCAACCAAACACATTGATGGTCAAGGAAGAGTTCTTGGTGGAGCAATNTTAGGAACTAATAAGTTTTGTAATGAAATTATAAAACCATTTATTAGGAATACTGGTCCCTCAATTAGCCCTTTTAATGCATGGATTTTATTAAAAAGTCTTGATACCCTTGAATTAAGAATAAAAAAACAAGTNAGCAATACTGAAAAAATTGTTAAGTTCTTAGAAAAAAATAAAAANATATGTAATATNTATTANCCTTGGTCAAAAAAATTCAGTCAATACAAATTAGCAAAAAAACAAATGAAANGTGGTGGTACTATTGTTTCTTTTGAAATAAAAAAGAAAAATAAAGAGACNCTTAANCAAGCAGCATTCANATTCATAAATAATTTAAAAGTAATTGATATNTCAAACAATCTNGGTGATACAAAATCTTTGATAACNCATCCTTANACAACTACACATCATAGATTAGATAAAAGTGAAAAAAAAAGTTTACGTATAACCGAAAATTTGATTAGACTGTCAGTCGGCTTGGAANACGATGAAGATTTAATAGANGATATTAATACTAGTTTTACTTAATNTTATGAAAAAAGAACANCACAATATAAAAGTTTCAGTTCAATCAATTTATCTTGAAGAACATTCAGAGCCATCNGAAAGTTCATTTTTNTGGGCNTATCAAGTTAAGATTGAAAACAAAAGTAAAGACACAGTTAAACTTATAAGNAGATATTGGAAAATTATAGATGCNAATGGAACGACTAAAGAAGTAGANGGGGAAGGTGTAGTTGGNGAACAACCAGTTTTAGCTCCAGGAGAATCATTTGAATATACAAGNGGNACTCCTCTNCATACAAGTTCTGGTTTAATGCATGGAAGCTATTTCATGAAAAATATTGATGGNCCAAATTTTGAAGTTAAAATTCCTGCATTCTCTCTTGATATTCCAAATTNAGAAAAAATAATAAATTAAATATGACTNATTTTCGTTCCTCATTATTTGTTGTAGGAAANTTATTAATCTTTTTTGCNNNATATATGTTAGTTCCTATCNCAATTGACTTAATGGATAACGGAAGNAACTGGGTTGTTTTTCTGACAATTTCTTCTTTTTGTTTTTTTATTGGATTTAATGTTTCTTTTGTTTTTAAAAATNAGAGAGGATCAGTTAGCGTATTATCAGCTTTTTTTCTAACTTTTTTTTGTTGGATTATTTTAACATTTGTTGGTGCATTACCTTTTTATTTAGGTTCAACTCAACTTTCTTTCATTGATGCATTCTTTGAATCTATGTCGGGTATAACAACTACAGGCGCAACAGTTATGAAAAACCTTGATGAAACACCAAGATCAATTTTGATATGGAGATCAATGTTACAATGGTTAGGCGGAATAGGAATAATTGTAATTGCCATAGCAGTTTTTCCCATGCTTAAGGTAGGAGGAATGCAATTATTCAGAGCTGAATTTAGTGCTAAGGATGACAAGGTGCTTCCCAGAACAGTAACAATTGCCTCAGGAATTGGAATTGTATATTTAGTTTTAACCGTCTTTTGCTTTATTTTTTTAGTTATGTCAGGAATGAATATGTTTGACGGTATTGCACATGCAATGACAATAATAGCAACTGGTGGGTTTTCAACTAAAGATATGTCTATTGGTCATTTTAATTCTACTTATATAGAAATGGTAACAATATTCTTTATGTTTTTATCTTCTCTCCCCTTTTTACTTTTATTCCAATTTACAAAAGGAAAGTTTTTAGAAATCCTAAAAAACTCACAAGTACGTTTTTTCTTTTTTTTAATTTTAAGTTTAGTAATTCTTTTTACATTTTGGTTGCAAAAATATTATGAAGTAAGTTTCTTTCAAGCATTAAGAATTTCTTCATTTAGTATCGTTTCAATAACTACAGGAAGTGGTTTTAGTACATACGATTTTAGTATTTGGGGAAGTTTTACAACATTAATCCTTCTTTTTTTTATGCTCATTGGAGGATGTTCAGGATCATCAAGCTGCGGTTTAAAAATATTTAGATTGCAAATACTTCTTAATAATACTTTCTCTTTGATCAAAAAAATGATCCAACCAAGGGGTGTCTTCATTCCAACATATAATTCAAAACCAATAAANACAGAAATCCTAACTTCTGTAACTGGATTTTTTTTTCTTTACATTGTTGTTTTTAGTTTTTTAACATTAATATTAGCTTATGATGGTCTAGATATAATCACTGCACTATCAGGTTCAGCTGCTGCATTAGCAAATGTTGGTCCTGGTTTAAGTGAATTAATTGGTCCNAGCAGTAATTACTCTGGGTTAAGTAATTTCTCAAAAATATTTTTATCATTTGCTATGTTAGTTGGAAGGTTGGAGCTATATCCTGTGCTCATACTTCTATCTCCAACGTTCTGGAGAACTTAATTTGGGATAATAAAATCTCCAAGCTTTAAAAGCAATACCCGCCTTAATTCTTTTCCCATGGTTTTTTCTATCATTTTTGAAAGTTCAGAATTAATTTTTTTTCTTTCTTTTAAACCTAAAAATTTATCAATTTTTTTAAATTCTGAAATTTTTAATTCTGAAGAAGCAATTAATGTTTTTTTAATCATATCTCTGGCTTCAAATGAAACTATTGTTTTATGCAAATAAATTCTTGCTTCTTTTTTATTAAAAAAACTTTTATCTTTTTCTTGTTCATTTGGCTTTCTTACTATTACATTGTATTTATCTAATGAAATATTTAGTACAAAATTCTTCATTTGCCCTTTATCTGAGAAATAACTGTTTAAAAAATTGACTAATTTTTTAGAGTATACATCTTGATTTTGTATCCTAATCGAGTTTTCAATATTAATATTTTTGAAACGTAGTTTAATTTTATCATATGAATATAATTCATTAATGTCACAGAAAACTAGGCAAAAAATTGTTATGAGTACTTTTGAAAAATAATGTTTAACCATCCATATACATACACCATAAAAGGATTGCTTTCTGAACATGAAGTCTATTATGAGCTTCTTCCCATACTAATGATTGAGGCCCATTGATTACCTCTGCAGAAACTTCATTGCCTCTATGTGCAGGAAGACAATGAAGAAAAAAAGCATTTTTTTTTGCATAACTCATTAATTTTTCATTTACTTGAAATTTTTTAAATTTTTTTTTTCTTTCCACTTCATCTTTCATTCCCATCGAAACCCAAGTATCAGTTATTAATACATCTGCATTATCAACCGCTTCAAAAGGATCATTATAGATTTCTATACTTTTACCAAGGTTTTTTATATTTCTTATTTGTTTTTTATCAGGCTCATATCCCTTTGGAGTTGCAATTTTTAATTTAAAATTAAAATGCTTATTTGCATGTATCCAGGAGTTACAGACATTATTTCCATCACCAATCCATACTATTGTTAAATCGTTTAAAGAACTAAATTTCTCCTCTAACGTCATTAAGTCTGCCATAATCTGGCAAGGATGACTTTTGTCTGTAAGTCCATTAATTATTGGTACTTCAGAAGATTTAACTATTTGTTTTAGTCTTTCTTCACTGAAACCTCTATACATAATTAGATCTACGTATTTACTCATAACCCTGATTGTATCCTGAATAGATTCTCCTCTTCCTAATTGTGTATCATTTTGGTCTAAAACAACAACTTCTCCCTCTAATTCTTTCATTCCAATTTCAAATGATAGTCGTGTTCTAGTTGAAGGTTTCTCAAAAATCATTCCTAAAATTTTCTTATGTAAAAATTTTTTATTTTTTTTTGTCTTTTTTAATTTATGACCTAAATTTATTAAGTGTTTAATTGTATCAGAATCAATTAAATCTATATCTAGAAAATGTCTCAAGTTCATCGGCTTTATATTAGTTCTGAAAAAGCTTTATCTATTTTACTAATTGCTTCTTCTACATGTTTCATTTCAAGAATTAACGGTGGTAACATTCTAATAACATTTTGTCCTGCCTTTACAGTAAGTAATCTTTGGTTTCTTAATGATTTTATTAGCATTTCGTTTTCAACAACTGCCTCTAAACCGATCATTAAACCTATACCTCTTACTCCTGAAACTAATTTAGGATATTTCTTTACAATATCATCATTCAACTTTTTTCTTAAATTATAACCTATAAATCTTACATGATCTAAAAATTCATCTTTTAAAACATGATTTAAAACAACTTCCGCTACAGCCATCCCCAGTGGGTTGCCGCCAAAAGTTGATCCATGAGAACCAGGGGTCATCACCTTAGAAACTTTCTTATCTAATAATAAAGCTCCTAATGGAAATCCCCCACCTATTCCTTTTGCTATTGCAACAATATTTGGTTCTAAACTCTTTACCCAATCAACCGCTAAAAACTTTCCTGTTCTTCCAATTCCACATTGAACTTCATCAAAAAATAATAATAAATTCCTTTTTTTTGCTATATTTTTTAGTCCAACTAAATATTCTTTTTTTGCTGGAGTTACTCCTCCTTCACCTTGCACAGTTTCAATTAGAATTGCACCTGTGTTATTATCTATTTTTTTTTCTAATTTATCTAAATTGTTAAACTCAACGTGATCAAAGCCTTTCAAGTGCGGATTAAAACCCTCTAACATTTTTTTTTGACCTGCAGCAGCAATAGCACCAAGAGTTCGACCATGAAAAGCATTATTAACGCAAATAATTTTATTTTTCTTTGGATTATTTACAAAAAAATATTTTCTTATTGCTTTAATCCCAGCCTCAACTGCTTCAGCGCCTGAATTACAAAAAAAAACATTATTAGCAAATGAATGTTCAACAATTTTTTTAGCTACAGTTTCTTGACCCTTAATTTTAAAAAGATTTGAACAATGCCATAATTTACCAGCTTGATCTCTTAATGCAGAAACTAAAGCTGGATGACTATGACCAAGGCAAGTCACTCCAATACCACTTGTAAAATCTAAATATCTAGTTCCATCTTCGGTGTAGAGATACACGCCATCACCATGATCAAAAAATAAATCTGCAGAATTATATACTGGTAAAACTCCTTCTTTTATCAACTTTTTAACCTGTAGCCTTTTCTAAACATATACTTACAAAGAAAAATAAAAAATATATTTCCTAAAACTAACATCATAATTCCAACATTTAAATTAGCATCATTTATACCTAAAAATCCATATCTTAGTCCGTCAATCATGTAAAAAAAAGGATTGAACTTCGCAAATAATTGCCAAAACTCTGGCAATCTATTTATTGAATAAAACGTTCCAGATAAAAAAGTTAGTGGTGTTATTATAAAATTAGTTATTCCTGCCATATGATCAAATTTCAATGACCAAACACCACAAAAAATACCAAGTAATGATAAAAACAAGGCTGAAGCAATCGAAAAAAATATAACATAGAATAAACTATGAATTTTAAATGGTACAAAAAAATAAATCGTAAAAGCCACAACTAATCCAACCATTAAACCCCTTGTAATTCCTCCCAAAGCAAAAGCAAAGGTTAACTCTGATTCCGAAATAGGAGGCATTAAAATATCTACTATATTACCTTGAACTTTTGAAATTAAAATAGAAGATGAGGTATTTGCAAATGAATTTTGTAAAATTGCCATACAAATAAGACCTGGAGCTAAAAATTCAGAAAAACTATAAGAGTTAATCTGATAGGCATTCCTTCCAAGGGCTATCGAAAATATTCCATAAAAAAGTAAAGTTGTAACNGCAGGTGCTATGAGTGTCTGAGCTCCTACATTCAAAAACCTTTTAATTTCTTTGATGTATAATGTGTAAAAACCTAAAAAATTAAAATTGCTAAAATCCTTTATTTTTAAAACTTTTTTTATTGTCATTTAAAATTTACTTCCTTTTATTTTTACATAATATAATTTCATACTTTAACCATATTATTTATGAAAAATATACAAAGTCTTATAAGTTCTCTTGAAAAATACTGTATTTTTTATCTTTCGAAGTATACTGTGACTAGAAATAAATTTAAAAGTATTTTGATAAGAAAGATTTGGAAAGATTTTTCAAACAAAAAAATAAATTATAATGAAAAAATTGAATTAACAAAAAATATTGACTTTCTAATAAAAAAATTCACTAAAATGAAAGTGATTAATGANGAAGATCAGATTTCTTACAGAATTAATAACCTCATAAACAAAGGTACTTCTCTAAAGAAAATTTATTTAATTTTAAAAAAAGATAAGTTTGAAAGCCCTTTAATTGAGCAGGAAATAACTAAACTAAAAAAAGATGAAGGACTTGATTATCAATTGTTACAGACTTATTGTAAAAAAAAGAGTTTATTAATTTTTGATAAGGAATGGAAAAAAAGAGATAAAAAATACAAATTTAAAGTTATAAATAAGTTGTTAAATGAAGGCTTTAACAAAGATGAATGTCTTAATTTAATAAATAATATGGAACAATTTCAATAAGGAAATCTTTTTTCAAATGCAAATAGAAAATATTTTAGATTATTTTAGAAATATTATGAATAAAGGAATAGGTGGTGCTAACTATGGTGAAATAGTTTTAGCTCTAATTATTTTTCTCTTATTTTTTTCCCTAAGAAGTTTTTTTTCAAAAATAATAATTTCTAAAATTGAAAAGTTTGTGGCTTTAACAAGTAATAATTTTGACAGTAAACTTGTTTTAGCACTGAATGGACCGGCAAAATTTTTTCCAGTAGTTGTAGGATTTTTTCTTGCAATTTCATTTGTGAGTTTTGAAGATAGAACCGCAGTATTTTTTGAAAAAATAAATCAATCTTTAGTAACTATACTTATTTTTTGGTTTTTTCACCAAATTATTGAGCCTACATCTTTTTTAATAAAAAAAATTGAAGATGTATTATCAAAAGATTTATTAAATTGGTTAACTAGTGCAATAAGAATTCTTATTATTCTTTTGGGACTTGCTGCTGTTCTAGAATTATGGGGAATTAAAATTGGACCTATTATTGCCGGTCTTGGATTGTTTGGAGTAGCAGTAGCACTCGGCGCTCAAGATTTATTTAAAAATTTAATATCTGGAATCCTAGTTTTANTTGAAAAAAGATTTAAAGTTGGTGACGTAATCATGGTTGAAAACGTAATTGAGGGTGTGGTTGAAAAAATTAGTTTTCGTTCAACATCAGTTAGAAAGTTTGACAAATCATTATGTACAATTCCTAATTTTCAATTTGCGGAAAATGCCGTAACAAATATATCCGAGATAACAAACCGAAGAATAAATTGGATCATAGGCTTAGAATATGTAAGTACAGTAAAACAGTTAAAAGATGTAAGAAATGATATTAAAAGTTTTATAGAATCTGAAACTAAAGTATTTAAAGTCTCCGATAGCACTCCAGCTATAGTTAGAATTGATCAATTCTCTGCCAGCTCAATTGATATATTAGTAAGATGTTTTATTGTTACAAATAATTATGATGATTGGCTTCTTGCTAAAGACAAACTTGCAGTCAAAATAAAAGAAATAGTTGAAAAGAATAAAGCTGCGTTTGCGTTTCCATCTCAATCGATTTATGTTGAAAAAAATAATTAATTTTTAGTTTATTTCACTATTCTTATTTTTTTATCAAAATAATTCCAAACACCATCTTTGCCCTCCCAAGATCCTCTAGTTGCGACTTTTGAGTATTCAGTTGCTCTAGCCTCAAAAAAATTAGCATGCTCAACACCATTTAATATTTCTGTAAGCCAAGGTAAGGGATGTTCATTAATATTGAAAATTGGATCTAATTTCAACTGCTTCAAACGCCAATCAGCTATATATCTTATGTATTTTTTAATATCATCAGGATTCATTCCCTCTACAGAACCCATTTCGAAAGCTAAATCTATAAAATTATCTTCAAGTTGGACGACAGTTTCGCAGCAATTCAAAATATCTTTCTTTACCGAATTTGTTAAACATTTTGTTTCTTTTGTAAACTCATGAAACAGCCTTATCATGCCTTCACAATGCAACGATTCATCTCTTACTGACCAGGTTATGATTTGACCCATACCTCTCATTTTATTAAATCTTGGAAAATTTAATAACATTGCAAAACTTGCAAATAATTGTAATCCTTCTGTAAATCCACCAAACATTGCAAGCGTTTTTGCTATTTCTTCATTAGAATCAACATTAAAATTTTGCATATAATCGTGCTTATCAGCCATTTCTTTATAATCTAAAAATGCAGAAAACTCTGTATCTGGCATTCCTATAGTCTCCAATAGCAATGCATAAGCAGCTATGTGAACTGTCTCTATATTAGAAAATGCAGCCATCATCATTTTAACCTCTGTGGGTTTAAAAACTTGTGAATAATTTTCCATATAATTATCGTTTACTTCAACATCTGATTGCGTGAAAAATCTAAATATCTGAGTTAATAAGTTTCTTTCACCGTCATCTAATTTTGAAACCCAATCCTTGCAATCTTCTCCTAGAGGAACTTCTTCAGGCATCCAATGAACTTGTTGTTGTCTTTTCCAAAAGTCGTAAGCCCATGGATATCTGAAAGGCTTATAGGAATGNGAAGGAGTTAACAAACCAACTTTATTTTTTAATTTTATTATATCATCCATTTCAACTCCTTTTAACTATTCATTTCTACTGACAAGATAAACATTCATCATAATCAGATTTATTTTCAGAATTAAGCGACTTTTGAGGCCAATCTTTAGTATTATCAGCTTCTACTCCAGCATAACTAGCCCTCTGAATTGATTTAGAGCGACAATAATAAAGACTTTTCACTCCACTTTCCCAAGCTTTCCAATGTAGCATCATTAAGTCCCATTTATCAATATCAGATGATAAATAAAGATTTATTGACTGACTCTGACAAATAAAAGGAGTTCTATCTGAAGCAAATTCAACAACCCATCTCTGATCAATTTCAAAAGCTGTTTTAAAACAATTTTTTTCTTGTTCATTTAATTCTTTTAAATGTAATACCGAACCTTCATTTTCTAAAATTGACTGCCAAACACCTTCATTATTAATATTTTTCTCATCTAACAATTTCTCTAAATATTTATTCTTAACTGTAAAAGATCCAGATAAAGTTTTATGTGTATAAATATTTGCTGGTATTGGCTCAATGCATGCACTTGTTCCACCACAAATTATACTAATTGATGCTGTGGGTGCAATTGCCATTTTATGGCTAAATCTTGCTTTTATATCTTTTTCTCTTGCATCAGGACATGCTCCCCTTTCGAGAGCAAGCAATAGTGATGCTCTATCAGCTTCCTTTCTAATATGTTTAAAAAACTTCATATTCCAGCTTTTGGCTAATGAACTTTCAAAAGGTATCTTATTTTTTTGTAAAAAAGAATGAAAACCCATTGCCCCTAAACCAACTGACCTCTCCCTCATAGCTGAATAAACTGCATTGCTCATTGCTTTTGGAGCTCTTTTTATAAAATCATCTAAGACATTGTCTAAAAATCTCATTATATCTTCGATAAATTTTGGATCATCATTCCACTCATGCCACTTTTCTAAATTAACAGAAGATAAACAACAAACAGCAGTTCTTTCNTTTCCTTTATGATCTTTACCGGTATGAAGCATAATTTCACTACAAAGATTTGATGTGGTAACTTTTAACCCATGTTCTTTTTGATGCTTTGACATAGTTTTATTAACTGTATCTATAAAAACTAAATAAGGCTCTCCAGTTTGCATTCTAGTTTCAAGAATTTTTTGCCAGAGCTCTCGAGCATTTACTTTTTTTAAAACTTCATTAGTTTTAGGACTTTTTAATGAAAATTCTTTATTATTTTTAACACAGTTCATAAAGTCATCAGTAATATTTATACCATGATGAAGATTTAAGCTTTTCCTGTTAAAATCCCCAGAGGGTTTTCTTATTTCTAAAAATTCCTCAATTTCTGGGTGGTGAACATCTAAATAACAAGCAGCAGATCCTCTTCGAAGTGAACCTTGAGATATTGCTAAGGTCAAAGAATCCATAACTCTTACAAAGGGGATGATTCCCGAAGTTTGACCAGTGCCTTTAACTGTTTCTCCAATCGAACGAACTTCACCCCAATAAGTACCAATTCCTCCACCGTTAGAAGCTAACCATACATTTTCCCCCCATTTTGACAAAATACCATCTAAACTGTCGCTTACTGAATTTAAAAAACACGAAATTGGTAGCCCTCTTTCAGCTCCGCCATTGGAAAGTACTGGTGTTGCAGGCATAAACCAGAGTTTAGAAATATAATCATATATTCTTAATCCATGCTCATAATCATCTGAATACTGCTTTGTCACTCTTACAAACATATCCTGAAATTTCTCTTCAGGAAGTAAATACCTATCAATAAGAGTTGCTTTTCCAAAATCAGTTAAATATTTATCTCTTTCATAATCAGGTTTAATATCATCTAAAGTTTTTTTTCTTAATGGTAGTTTTTTTTTACCATCGTATGAGTTTTTTAGACCTTTCTCTACCTGATTAGTGCTAATTTTGATATCTAAAACTTCAGCAGTTTGTACCTTAGTCATGTATTTTTTCCAAAAAGAGTTAAATTAGTTGATACTACATATAGTAATTTAAAGCTAATTATTGTCAACAGGTAGTATTAAAGAATTTTTAAAAAAGTATTATTTTTTATAATGGCGCGCTCGGAGAGACTCGAACTCCCAACCTTCTGATCCGTAGTCAGATGCTCTATCCAATTGAGCCACGAGCGCTGATCGTCGCCTGTTTTACCATAAAAATTAAATTTAATATATAGTTTTAGTTAAATCTAAATAACAATATTATTGAACTAAAAAATTTTTTTAGTTTATTTTAGAAGCTTAATGGGTTATATCTTGTGATAGTAATTTTACAATAGTAACCTAATTAAATTATTTAGATATGAAATTTCAAAAAATTTATTTCTTGGCTTTAATTTTTATTGTTTCGTCCTGTGCAAATGTTCAAGAATATATATTTCCCTCTTTATCGGACGAAACTTTGGTAACTCCTCCTACAATTGATGATTCTGTGAGTTTAGAGCCTGCACCTGCACCTCAACCACAACAATATATTCCGCCTTCTCAATATGCCCCCCCTCCTCAGCAAACTTACTCTGATACAGGGCCGACTGGCACATTTGTTGGAGGTAAAATCAATCAATTTAGAGGTGATTTAGCAAGTATTCAAACTGCCATTTCTTCTCATAATAATGATTACCTTAGATTTAAAGATTTAGTTGAAGAGCAAACTACAGTTTATCAAGGTTTGTCTAGTGCAATACGTTCAAGGCTTCAAATTGGTACTACACCGGGAAATCCAATTTTAGTTGGGCAATGGAATGACGCACAAAGAGCATTAGAAGATATTCAAAACAACGTTAATAATCTTCAAATTGTCAATAATAGAGTTACTGCTGATTTTGCGTTAATTGGTCACCTTCAAAAAGCAATTAGCTCAAGTTTCTTCATATCTGGAGCAATTGATGAAGATCACAATCAACTTAAAGTTCTAAGAGATGACGTTGAAAGGACAAAAGTTCTTTATGATAGATTGATGAATGAACTAGAAAGTAGAATTTCAAGGGAAATCAACATTTTAAATGATGAGCGTCAATATATGAAAAATCTAGCAGTTGATGTTGAAATTGGACGTTTTGGCAATACTGTTTCATCACCTCCATCTTCGGGCAATGGAACTAATGGTCAATCATCAAAATCTCCACCAATTAACTATGACAATGCCTTAGTTATACTGAAATTTGATGATAGTAACTTAGACTATTCAGCTGGATTATTTGAAACAATCTCAAGTGCTTTAAAACAAAATCCTTCAGCTCGATTTGAGATTGTGGCCGTAAGTCCTACAGGAGGTGCAAGTTTTGCAACTAAGGCTAGAGATAGAGCAGCTGAAGTATTAAGACAGATTGTTGAAATGGGAGTGCCTGGAGAACGACTTTCATTAACATCATCTAATAGTTCAACAGCTCAGGCTGAAGAGGTTCATGTTTATATCAAAAATTAATTTTTCCCTCTTATTACAAAATTTCCTTTAACTTTTAAGAAACCTAAACCTAAATTATCAATTAATCTAGTCTTTGATAACGTTACAGATGCAAAAATCCTACATTTTGAAAATTTACTATTTATTAAATTTAAATTTGCCTCTTTTCGTATTTCTAAATAATTTACTTTTTTGAACCCAAACTTTATTAAATCTCTTTTAAAAGAGTTAATATCATTAATTTTAAATTTATTATCACTTATCTCATTTTTAATAGCATTTAAACACTGAAAAAGTTTGGGTAAAATTTTTCGTTCAAGCCTAGACAAATTAGAATTTCTTGATGAATATGCAACACCATCATTTTCTCTTATAGTCCTCAACATTTTTACTTTAGTTTTGAAATTTAAGTCCTTAATTACTTTTTTAATTATTAATATTTGTTGAAAATCTTTTTTTCCTAAATAAATAAAATCTGGATTAATTATTTTTAAAAAAATATATATTATACTAACAACACCTTCAAAATGACCAAATCTATCTTTTCCACATAACACTCTATTAAGATCTTTTATAACTACTTTTGGATGGTTATTAATGTCATTTAAAAAATTATTTTCCTTTGGGATAAAAATATAATCAACTTTCTTTTTTTTTAGAAACTTTACGTCTCTTTCTAAAGTTCTAGGATAAGACTTAAAATCCGAAGTTTGATTAAATTGAAGTGGGTTCACAAAAATACTAACTAAACTTTTTCCGGATTTTTTTGTTGCTTTTTCAATTAATTCTAGGTGGCCAGGGTGAAGATTTCCCATTGTAGGTATGAAATGAAGTTTATGATTTTTTTTTAAATCTAATAAAGTTTTTTTTAAATCTATGCTTGAAGTTATAATTTCCGTCATTTATACCAATACTTCGAGCTAGGAAATTTATTTGTTTTAACCTCTTTTTTATATGTTTCTAAACCCTTTAAAATTTCTGAACTAATATTACAATAATTTTTTACAAACTTAGCTTTAAAATTTGTTAACCCAATCAAATCCTCGGTAACCATTATTTGACCAGAACAAAATTTAGATGCCCCGATCCCAATTGTTGGAATATTAATTTTCTTGATAGCCTTTCTAACAAGTGACTCAAGTGTTGCTTCTATTACAACTGCAAAAACACCTGAATCCTGAATAATTTTTAAATCTTTAAAGATCTGATTTTTTTCTTCATAAGTTCTACCGTAAACTCTATAATCTTTCGATTTTAATATGGATTGAGGTAACATTCCGACATGCCCCATAACATTAATTTTTTTCTTAACTAAATACTTAATAGTTGATGACATATTTTCACCACCTTCAAGTTTAACTGCACATGCTCCACTTTTTGTTAAAATTTCTGAAACATTTTTGTAAGTCTTATCAGGAGAATTACTGATTGCTTGATATGGTATATCAACAATAATACATGCATTAGATGTATTTAAAACTACACTTTTTGCATGATTAATCATAATTTGTGAAGTAACTTCACGTGTTGATTTAAAGCCATACAAAACAGTACCCAATGAATCACCCACTAAAATAATATCAGCCAATTTATCAACTATTTCTGCTATAGGTTTCGTATACGCAGTTAAACAAACAATTGGAGTCAATTGTTTGCAAACATCTGTAACGGTTTTTCTTCTTTTATTTTTAAAGTTCATTTTAAATAATAAAAAATATATTCAATTAATCTTAGAATAATTTAAATTGTAAATCATGATTAAAAATCTTAATTTATTGTTGCTTTTTTTCTTTTTAATGTTTTTCTCAGAATTTGCTAGTTCAGATGAAAATATTTTCAAACTTTTTCCAGAGCCAAGTTCAAAAAAATCATTTAAAAATAAACAAAGTTTTGGAGAAAAGTATGTNATAGTTTCAGCCAATAATTATGCCACAAATGCAGCTCAAAATATTATAGAGATGGGTGGAACNGCAGCTGATGCTGCTGTTACTGTTCAACTTATCTTAGGCCTAGTTGAACCTCAATCTTCTGGGATTGGAGGAGGAAGTTTTGCTCTTTATTATGAAAAAAATTCTAAGAAAGTCTTTCATTATGATGGTCGGGAGATAGCTCCAGCCAAAATACAATCAGATATATTTCTTGATAAGAACAAAAAACCAAAAAAATTTTATGATGCAGTTATAGGTGGACATTCGGTTGGAGTTCCAGGGACACTTAAAGCCTTGAAAAGAATTCATGATGACCATGGAAAACTATCTTGGGAACAAGTTGTAAAGCCTGCTATTAAATTATCAAAAAAAGGCTTTTATGCCCCTCCAAGACTAATAAATGCAATAAATAAAGAAAAATATCTATGGGAGTTAAATAATGAAAGTCCTTTATTTAAAAAAATAAAAAATAATCCAAAAAAATTAATTCATAATAATGCTTATACAGAAACTCTGATTAAAATTTCTAAAAACCATAAAGATTTTTATGATGGAGAATTAGCGTCACAAATAGTTAATACTGTTAAAAATTCTGATGTAAATCCTGGTTTTTTATCTAAAGAAGATATGAAAAATTACAAAGTTAAAAAGACACAGGCACTTTGTATTGAATTAAAAAAATTTTTGTTTTGTGGTCCTCAACTTCCTTCATCAGGAGGAATTGTTATTGCACAAGCACTAAAATTATATGAAAACTATGAGTTCANAGAAAACCAAACATCCTTTGAGAAAATCATAAAAATTCTAAATTTTATATATAAAGAAAGAGAAGATAAATTAGCGGATGATAGATTTATTTTTATTAATAAAAATAAAATTTTAAAATTAAATTACTTAAGAAATTCATTCAAACTTGAACTAGAAAAAAAATTAAAGGGAAAAGATAGAAATACTAATTTTAATTCAACCTCACATTTTTCTATTTTAGACAGTTTTGGTAATGTTATTTCAATGACTTCTAGTATTGAAAATTCATTTGGATCAAGGCTCTTTACTGGCGGTTTTTTTTTAAATAACCAGTTAACTGATTTTTCGTTTAAATCAATTCAAAATAATAAAAAAATTAATAACAGGGTTCAGGGAAATAAAAAACCGCTTAGTTCCATGTCACCAACTATAATATTAGATAAAAATAAAGATTTTCTTTTTTCTGTCGGGTCACCTGGAGGTACTGCAATAATATCATATATCCTAAAAACAATTATCGATGTAATGTATCTGAATATTAATCCGTTTGATTCTATAAAAAGTGGTAACTATGTGATGAAAAACGATAAATTATACTTAGAGAAAAAGTTATTTAATATTAAAAAAATAAAAGATAAAATTAAAATTGACTCAAAANCAATTAAAGAAGTATCTCTAACAAGCGGAATTGGTATTATCTTAAAAAAAGACGATCAATATTCTGGTTTTGCAGATATAAGAAGAGATGGAACAACTTTAGCAAAATAATTTTAAAATTTGAAAAATATTAAAATTAATGTATAAATTATTTTTTTAGTGAGTTTAAAATGAAAAGACCTTTCCAACCTAGCCAAATAAAAAGAAAAAGAAGACATGGATTTAGAACCAGAATGTCTACCGTTGCAGGAAGAAAAATACTAGCTAATAGACGTTCTAAGGGTAGAAAAAAACTGTCAGCATAATGCCCAGAAAATTTCTCTCAATAAAAAAGAGAAAAGACTTCCTAATCATAAGAGAATTGGGTGCAACATTTAAGAGTGCTTTTTTAATAATAAATTATAAAAAAAATGTACCAGAAAAAACTAACAAAATTTTTAGATTAGGTTTAACTGTAAGTANAAAAATAGGAAATGCAGTAAAAAGAAATTATGTTAAAAGAATATTAAGATCTATATATATCAAACAATCTAAAAATATTCCTAAAGGATATGATTATGAAATAATNCCAAAAAAAATTATTCTTAATTGTAAATTTAATGAATTAGAACAGGACATAAAAAACTTTATAAAGAAAATCAAATAAAATTAGATTGAAAAAAAAATTTCAATCTAATAAAAATAATAAATAATTTATTTCAAATATTTCGAAAAATGGATAATCAAAAAAATTTAATACTTGCTGTAACTTGTTCTATATTGGTTTTACTAATTTTTGACTATTTTTATGGAAGTAATACAGTCAATCAACAGGCAACTTTATTAGAAAACGAATCATCTAAAGTTTATTCAGAAAAAGATGAACCTCAAATTGAGAAAAAAAATAGAAAAGAATCTAAAAGAATTAGTAATAAAGAAGAAAGAATTATTTTTGATATGAAAAGGGTTAAAGGAACTATNAATCTATTTGGTGCCACCTTTGACGAATTAACACTTAAAGATTATAGAGAATCAATAAATCAAGATTCAGCAAATATAAAATTGCTTCAAAAAGAAAATAGCAAAAACCCTTACTTTATAAGAATGGGCTGGGCATCAAATAATGAAAGCAAATTACCGGATAAAAATACTCTCTGGAAATCAGATAAGAAAAAATATAAAGATGGGGAAACTATTAAGTTAAACTGGGAAAATGAAGATGGTTTGCTTTTTAACAGAAAAATCAAAATAGATGATAATTTTATATTTGAAATTGTAGACTCTGTAATAAATAATTCAGATAAAAGTATTGATTTAACTAATTTTGCCTATCTTCAAAGAAGAAATTATAAACCTGAAAATAAGTTTTTTATCTTACATGAAGGTCCTTTAGGTGTTTTTAATGACACCCTAAAAGAAATTTCTTATGATGAGCTAAAAGAAGCTGAAACTATATCAGAAATATCAACGAATGGATGGATAGGTATAACTGATCATTATTGGCAGGTAGCAATATTTCCTGAAACAGAACAAAAGTTTAAAGCAAGATTTAAATATATTAAAAATCAGAAGGACTCTATCCAAGTCGATTATATCAATGATGAAATTAATACATTATTACCAGGGAAAAAAATCTCATCTTCATCTTTTATTTTTGCTGGTGCTAAAGAAGTGCCTTTAATTGATAAGTATATAGAAAAACTTAATATAAATAAATTTGACTTATCTATAGATTTTGGATGGTTTTATTTTCTAACTAAACCACTGTTTTATGCATTAAACTACTTTTCACTTCTATTAAATAACTTTGGTTTAGGTATTATTATTTTAACAATTATTATAAGAATTATACTTTTTCCNCTAGCAAATAAGTCATTTAAATCAATGAACTCTATGAGGCTACTTACTCCTGAGATTCAAAAACTTAAAGAAAGATTTAAAGAAGATAAAACTAAAATGAATCAGGAAATGTTTGCTCTATATAAAGAAAAAAAAGTTAATCCAGCTGCAGGATGTTTGCCAATACTTATTCAAATTCCAATATTTTTTGCTTTATATAAAGTTTTATTTGTTTCAATAGAAATGAGACATGCACCTTTTTTTGGATGGATAAAAGATTTATCAGCTCCAGACCCAACGAGTCTTTTTAATCTTTTTGGTTTAATCCCTTGGGATCCACCAACATTTCTATCTATAGGTATTTGGCCAATTTTAATGGGACTTACAATGTATCTTCAACAAAAGATAAACCCTCCACCACCAGATCCAATTCAAGCTAAAATATTTTTAATGTTACCATTCTTATTTACTTTTTTACTTGCAACTTTCCCAGCAGGAATGGTTATCTACTGGACATGTAATAATCTATTATCTATTGCTCAACAATCTTTTTTATTATACAAACAAAAACAACAGAAAATTTAATTCGTTCAATGAAGAATGTTATTGAAAATAAATGTTTTTTTTTATCGTCAGTAACATCAATAAGAAATCTACCAGATGAATCATTAAAAGAAATTTGTTTTTGGGGTAGATCTAATGTTGGAAAATCCTCTCTACTTAATTCAATCACTAACCATAATATTGCGAGAATCTCAAAAACTCCTGGGAGAACAACAGCACTAAATTTCTTCGAGATTGAAAAAAAAATTAG
>PALK01000046.1 GCA_002710765.1 Rickettsiales bacterium
TCCAACCACACAAAGTGTCTCACCAGCTTTTAAAGTCAGATTAACATCTTTTATAGCAAATGTTCTATCCGCTCCCTCGGGTAACAAAACTGATAAATCTTTTATAGTTAGTAAAGGTTTTGTCATTGCCTCTCTCTTAATCGAGGATTTAATGCATCATTCAAACCTTCGCCAACAAGATTTATAGCTAAAACCGTTATCAGAATCGCTATCCCTGGGAAAGTGCATACCCACCAAGCTGATCGAAGCATCGTGCGACCAGCTCCGATCTGAAACCCCCAGCTCATAATATTTGGGTCACCTAGACCTAAAAAAGCTAACCCACTTTCTATTAAAATAGCTGTCGCTACCATAAGTGAACCAATGACAATAATTGGACTGAGGCAATTTGGCAGGATTTCTCTAAGCATGATGCGTAAATCGCTCATGCCTAAGGTATGACAAGCTTGAACAAATTCTCTATTCTTTATGGAAAGGAATTCCGCTCGAACTAATCTCGCAACTCCCGGCCATGAAACAACAGTTATCGCAATAACTATGCTTTCTATAGAAGGTTTCATTATTGCGACCAAAAGTATGGCAAAGACGAAGGAAGGAATAGTCTGAAATATTTCAGTTATACGCATTAGCAGGTCATCAATTCTACCCCCGTAATAGCCAGCAAATGCACCAAAAATTATTCCTATAAATACTGCAGCAAGAGTTGCAATTAAGCCAATAAGCAAAGAAGTTTTAGCGCCGTGGGCTATTCCAGAAGCAACATCTCTTCCCAAGGAGTCACTGCCTAAAATAAAGCCATTTAATCCAGGTCCCGACAGTGGTTTTCCTGCCAATCTAAAAGGATCCTCTGGATAAATTATACCCGCTATAGAAGCAACCAAAACCACAGTTATTAATATTACTAATCCTAATAGGGCCGATCGATTTCTTGAAAACCTTTTCCAAAAGTCAATCATATCATCCAAGCTCAATTCTAGGGTCTAAAAATGAGTAGATTATATCTACAATCAAATTAACAGCCACCACTAGGGCTGAAGATAATAAAAAGATCCCTAGTAATAAATTAAGGTCTCTTGCAAATAGAGACTCAAATGCGAGCATTCCAAGACCTGGCCATGCAAAAACTGACTCAACTATTACTGAACCACCAATCAGAGCTCCTACCTGTACCCCAGCCATCGTGATTACAGGCAACAAGGCGTTTCTTAANACATGGACAAAAGTTATTCGTCTTTCTGAAAGCCCTTTNGCNCTAGCTGTNACAACATAATCCAAACCATATTGCTCCAACATAGAAGCCCTCATCATTCTTGTATAAAGTGCTAAATAGAAGAGGGAAAGGGTGATGGTAGGTAAGACNAGGTGATGAGCTATATCTTTGATACGTTCAAAACCTTCATAAAATGCAGCAATATTTTCCATCCCACTCGTAGGAAACCATCCAAAATTTAGTGAAAAAACAACAATCATCATTAAACCAACCCAGAACAAAGGCGTGGCATAGGTAATGAGTGCAAACACTGTAATCACAGCATCCTTCCAAGTGTTNAAACTTACGGCCGCCAATAATCCNAATAAAATACCAAAGCCAACAGCAAGAATTATCGTACTAACCATGAGTAAAAGGGTAGGCCAGAATCTATCAATAATGAGCTTTGATACTGGCATATCATGTCTAAAGGAATAACCAAGATCGAGTGTGATCACATTTTTTAAGTATACCAACAGNTGAATTGGCAAAGGTTGATCAAGACCAAATTTAGCTCTNAATTGAGCCATATATTCTGGTGTTGCTGAACCTGCCTCTCCTGCTAATACATCGACTGCATCACCCTCAGCCAAGTTTAATAAAAAAAAGTTTAATACAACTATGGCTAAGATGATTGGTATAGCTTGGAGAAGGCGCCAAGAAACATAGCGAAGAATTTTACTAGTTCTATTCATAAATCGCTTTATTACTCCCAGAAAGGGTAATTTTTNATCAAAAACTTGGTCAACTAGGAATTTGGTGCTGGGATCAAANGGGCCCAGCACCAAAGTTTTNAATNACTAGTTATCCATCCAAGCATCNCCAAAAGATGCGTATGCACCCATAGCTGAGCCATAGGCATCCTTTAGCTTAGTATTATAAACAGTTAGAAACTCTAATTCAAATAAGTTAACAACTGGCATATCTTCAGCTAGGAGCATTTGGATGTCTTTATAAATGACAGCCCGTTTTTTTGCATCTGGCTGAGTCATTCCAGCTCTAAGCAATTTATCCAATTCTGGATTGCTGTAACGGGATGAATTTACGAAATGCGTACCTTTACGGATCATATTAGTTCCATAGTGCCGATGAACACCAAGTACTGGATCAGCTAGCTGATAAAAATAGTTGAGGTTCATCTGAAAGTCATAGTTATGATAAATACGCTTCAGCCAAGTTGGGACATCTTCATATCTTAGTTCAAGTTCAATTCCAATATCACCAAGAGCTTGCTTCAGGTATTCACCACCGCGCCGCCAATCTTCACCATANGGGATAAGATCTAGTACACCCTTCATTCGCACTCCATTACCGTCTTTAGGGTAACCTGCATCATCCAGCATTTTATTAGCAGCCGCTACATCTCCATTTGCAGGATAATTTGGCATTTCTGCATGAAGACCAGTCGCTTTGAAATTACTAGAAAGAGCACTTGTGGCTGGCTTCCCATATCCAAAGAAGATTGTGTCGATCATAAATTGACGGTCAATGGCTGTTGAGATTGCTCTTCTGACTGCTGCATCTACAAATGGACCTTCTTTAGTATTAAACTCAAGAAGAGCCATAGGATTGATCATGGAGTATCCATCAGTCGTTACTCCAATATCGTCTCTTTCTTTAAGGCGTACAGCGTCGATATTTGGAATTGCATTGTAAGCAGCATAAACTACTTCACCTTTTTCCATAGCCGCCGTTCGTGTTGANGCGTCNGGGACGAACCTTCCTACTATTCGATCTATGTAAGGGCCTTTATCCCCCCAATAATTTTCATTCCTATCTAATCGGATATACTGTCCTTTTTTCCACTCATTGAACGTAAATGGNCCAGTCCCAATTGGATTGTTTCCTAAGGGAGCTCCTTTAAGATCTTTTCCTTCCAAATGATGTTTTGGAACTATNGGAGATTCATATCCCGTAAAAGCTCTCATCATNTATGGTGCTGGATTATCAAGATTAAAAATCGCAGTGTGATCATCAGGCGTATCTATGCTCGAGACCTCTTTAAACGAATTTGGACCACGTGGGTGGACTTTTTTCAAAACATCCATAATCGTGAATTGTACATCTTCAGATGTAAATGGTTCACCATCATGCNATGTCACCCCTTTTCTTAATTTGAATGTAACAGTCTTTCCATCTGCACTCATGTCATAGCTTTCAGCTAAAACTGGTATNATTTTTCCGTCNTTATCATAATCAAAAAGACCTTCATAAATCTTTGGTGCTAAAAGTCCTATAGGACCTGATGTTGTNACATATCCAGCCATAGANGGTGGTTCTGGTTGTACCAAAAAGACCATTGTCCCACCTGACTTTTGGGCATGTGCGATCCCAAAACATGAAAGCAGTGAAATTAAAACTGCTGTACTTAGAAGATTAAATATCTTCATTATCTTTCTCCCTTTTCTTCCAATAATAGTTTTTACTGACTGTAGTAATAAAAATGCTCATATAAATATAGCTCAGAGTCAATGGTATTATAAAAAATCTTTAGAGGACATTGTTCAATTGCTATGATAAAAAGCCAAACATTGGATTAATTGGAATAAAAATTATAAATTGGAGGCAAAAATATTTACCACCGGTTAAGTCATACATAATGGATTGAAAATCTTTACTTTAATCCAAAATAACTTTACCGGTTAGGAGTTTTAATGGACTTTTCTTTCATTGATCTTGGTAACTCAATAATTNAATACTCGTGTTAGCNAANACCTGCTTTTATGNGNTTTTGATCTTGATATTCAGTTTATGTAATAGANTCTCTTAAGATGTCTATTCCCTGCATGTTCCAAAAATGTAGCAAATCAATAAAAATCCAATTTTCNGAAAGCTTTTCACCTTCCCGGCGATATATATCTATGACACGCATATCTCCAGGCGTTTTACTAGCAGGCAATCCCATGAAACCATCTGGGGTTAAGGTCAGGTTAGGCCAACCAAAGAAGCCGCCAAACTCACCTTCAGCTATCCGACAAAGATGTCCATTAAACGTTCTGTCTTTCAGTCCAGCTCTAAAAGGACCAGAATGCTGTTTGGCGTAACNCTCAATTGTGTAGGTTGCACCAATGCCTGCAGGTCCCCACCAAACCATATTCTCATTCCAGCTCCGCCTCAACTCATCGACTAAAGGTTCATCGTTAGACGCTTGCCAGCTTTTGATGTCATTAATCATGAATTCAATAGCTTTTTTTGTCTTTTCCCCTTCAGTATGATCTTGGGCTTCATACATCAGTCCTCTGTGGTTAATTGGCCCTGGTTGGACAAGATGTGCAGCTGTTTGTGATTTGAATGGTTTTAATCCAGCTTGGATCATAAAGTGAGGAACGTCGAAAAACATAGCAGTTTCAGTAATTTTTCCTCCCTGTATTTTGTTAAATTCGCAATAGNGGAGCATTATTAGCTTTTGGCTTGCAGGTATGTCNATCCAAGGCTTGTCAAATAAACCCATAAGATGACCCATAGAAACCACCCATGTTCCTTCATGGCCTGNAGTTTCATTATTTCCAGCCATGAAAATATCCATGCGCCTTTGGCAATGAANAATACTTTCAAAGAGTGGTTTCCAAAANAATTCTCCAACCTGCTCAGCGCCACGAATCAGATTAAAAGGGTGAAAGCCNCTCCANATCAAATCGGACTTACAAAACTTCGTGATTACTTTGGAAATATTTTTAGTTTCCGTTTTCTCAAGGGCCTTATAATAATCAAGCACAAGCTTTTTTTCTTTTTGAAAATCCAATATAAAACCTTAAAAGTTGGGCTTAATTTCAGTTCTATTATTTTAAGANGCAACTATTATTTCATATATTTGCACAAAATTTTGCATACGTATGTAAAAAACTCTTGCAACACNAATTTTTTTCTGGCTACGTTTGAAAACGTATGCAATTTGGGTGAAGAATTAGCTTCTATGGCAAATATCGAACTAAGAAATTTGAGTAAGAGATGGGGAACATTTNTTGGGGTGGAAAATTTTAACCTAACTATTCCAGACAAAGAGTTTTTGGTTTTGCTGGGNCCATCTGGGTGTGGGAAAACAACCACTATGAGAATGATTGCTGGTCTTGAAGAGGTTAGCGAAGGAGAGATTTTAATTGATGGAAAAGTTGTTAATGATTTAGAACCGAAAGATAGGGATATTGCAATGGTTTTTCAAAGCTATGCTTTATACCCAAATATGAATGTGTATGAAAATATTAGGTTCCCTCTNAAAGTGAGGCGGACTGACCAAAGTACCCATGATACNAAAGTTCGAAGGGCAGCTAAAATGGTGGAGCTAGAGAATTTTCTTCATCGCAAGCCGGCAGAACTATCTGGAGGGCAGCGACAAAGAGTAGCCCTTGCTAGGGCTATAGTNAGAGAACCAAACNTTTTNCTAATGGATGAACCTCTTTCAAACTTGGATGCAAAGCTAAGAGTATCGACTAGAGCGCAAATTAAAAATTTGAGTCATGAATTAGCCNTAACAACTGTTTATGTTACTCATGATCAAGTTGAGGCTATGACCCTAGCNGACAGAGTGGCNGTCATGAAGGAGGGGGTTGTACAACAGGTAGGCAGCCCTACAGAAATATATGATAAACCAGCTAATTCATTTGTTGCAGGATTTATTGGTTCGCCAGCAATGAACCTTATTGNGGGAGAAATTAAAAAGGGCTGTTTCATAAGCGATAGTACTTTGATTAAGGGATTAAAAGCAAAGGAAGGAAAAGTTATCCTCGGTTTTAGGGCCGAAGATGCTTCNGTTNTGAAGCGTTTGGGGCAAATTACTGCCCAAGTTTTTACCTTAGAGATACTAGGTGATGCTACCATGGTTACAGTCAAAATTGGAGGATCACTGGTTAGTGTCAAGGCAGACAAAAGTTATCGGGCTAAAATTGAAGATCCAGTTTNAATAAACATACCGGCCCAAAAATGTCACCTGTTTAATCCAGAAACAGGGGATCGCATTGAGGAGTAANCAGTCCTCNTAAAATTCCGCTTAGCGGAGTAAACCAAGTGCTAAGGTTAAGGCACTAAATTTAGACTAAGGAGTTAAAATATGATAAGAAAATTGTTTTATTCGATACTGGGTGGAAGCTTTATGTTTGTAAGTGCTCCAGTATTTGCAGGATGTGAAATTTCTGCACGCGTTAGTATAGTTGGTAATGAATTCCCAGCAATCCAAACTGTGGGTAAGGGAGCTCAGGAATGCACTGGCGCGGAAGTAAATACTAACCTTACTGCAGACCATCAAAAAATAAATGTGGCGGGAATGCAAGGTAATCCCGCTGAATATACCTCCGCGATTATAGCTAATTCTTCAATAGTAGCTTTGATGAATGAAGATGTTATTCGACCACTAGATGATTTAGTCGCAAAATATGGACAAGGTCTTCAAAAGAGTCAGTTGATAAAAATTGGTAATAAAATTATGGCGGTAGCTTTTATGGCCAATTCCCAGCATCTCATGTATCGTGCGGATGTCCTTAAAGAGATCGGAGTAGAACCTCCAAAGACATATGAAGAAATGTTAGCTGCAGCTAAAGTAATAAGGGACAAGGGTTTAATGAAAAACCCAGTTGGTGGCGCATATGCGGCTGGTTGGAATTTGGCTCAAGAATTCAATAATATGTTTTTGGGTTATGGAGGTTCTCATTTTAAATCAGGATCTGCTGAGCCAAATGTAAATTCTAAGGCTGGAGTTAATACTCTCAATATGATGAAAGCTCTTTCAGAATATATGAACCCTGATTTTTTAACCCATGATTCTAATGCGACAAATGCCGAATATCGAGCTGGCAATATTGCATTACTAAACATGTGGGGATCAAGAGCCTCCTCGCAAACTACTGCTGAGGGCGTAATCGATGCAGTAAAAAATAATCATTCCATTGCTGGTCCAATGACTGTTGGTGGGGGATCAACTCCTGCTTCGACTTTATGGTGGGATGGCTGGACCGTTGCTAAAAATATTTCTGACGCAGAAGCCGAGGCAACTTTTATTGCAATGATGAATGCTATTCACCCTGATAAAATGAAGGATGAAACGATTCGGAAACAGGCAGTATGGTTAATAGATGGGTATGAACCTACTGAAACAGCAATAGGGACTTTTGCAGCAGCAAAAATGGGGACTACTCCATACCCAATGTTGCCATACATGGGGCTTTTACATTCTGCTTTAGGAAACGAGCTGTCTGATTTCATGCAAGGAAAAGAAACTGCAGAACAGGCTCTAGCTGATGTAGAGGCTGCTTACACTACGGCAGCAAAAGAAAAAGGTTTTTTGAACTAATTATTTTATCGGGGGTTGAAGAGCCCCCGATGCAATTTTTTTAAGAACTAAGACTCATGCGTCATAAAACTTTTTTTTGGTTTATATTACCGACTGCAATGGCAATGTTACTCTTCATTGCATTTCCAATAATCTCGGTTTTACTTCAATCGGTATATGCACCACATCCGGCAGTTTTAATTAAGGTAGAAACCTGTACGCCATTGGTTGGATGTACTGAGGAAACTACTATTGATCAAGAGGCTACCCGGGAGCTTCGGAAGGCAGAACCCCTAGGTCGATTTGTTGGGTTAGATATTTTTTTTGATCGTGGTCACTTAGCTTTAAAAGAGGTTAATGAAATTTTCACAAATGCAGATAGTTGGACTAACACTTTTGATAGGTTAGCCAATTTACCTTTTTACAGGGCTATGGGTTTTACTTTGACATTTACTTTCTTAGTCACGCCCTTTGTCCTTATAATTGGATTTTGTGTTGCACTCATGGTTAATGCTATACACGCTCGCCTAAAAGGCATAGTTATATTTTTCTCACTTCTCCCATTTGTTGTTACCCCTTTAATTGGAGCATTAGTTCTATTTTGGATGATTGATAGTCGTGGGATTTTGGGAAATGCNGTNCAATGGTTGGCTGGGGATCCAAATCTTTCACTGAAGGCCTCTACCANCCTAATGTGGTTTGCATTAATTATTTATGGCATCTGGCATGCTGCTCCATTTGCCTTTGTTATATTTTATGCTGGACTTCAAACGTTNCCAGCAGACCAAATAGAGGCAGCTCAGCTTGATGGCGCCTCTAGGTGGCAACAAATACGNTATGTTGTTATTCCTCATTTGATGCCTTTGATCACATTTGTTGCTCTNATTCAGCTAATGGATAACTTTAGAGTTTTTGAGCCTATAGTTGGNTTTAACGCTTCTGCTCATGCAACAAGTCTAAGTTGGTTTATCTTCAATGACTTAGGTGGAGAAACAAGACAGTTTTCTGCTGCTTCGGCTTCGTCCGTCCTAACAATCATGGGCGTTTCAGTATTATTATTCCCGGTACTAATCCGTACATGGCGAGATTTTCAGAGGAAAGCTTAATATGGGGAGCACTATACAAAGAAGGCCTTTGAGCTTAAAAATATTAATATATTTATTTGCGACTATTTGGCTGCTGGTCTCTGCTTTTCCATTTCTTTGGACTGTATGGGGTAGCTTTAAGGTAGAATTAGATTTTTTCTCTATTTCTGACTGGACATTTGCGCTTTTTGGTGACCGAACTATTGCAGAATATGGTAGGCCATTTACTGGTGCTGGATACGATGGAGCCTGGATTAGAAATGAATTTTGGCGAAATTCCTTAAATACGTTTATTATTTGCTTTTTTGTTGTTTGTACCTCCCTTACTATAGGAACCTTGGGAGGCTATGCGTTATCAAGGTCCAATTATAGCTATACATTCTGGCTTTTAGTTATCGCACTGATTTTCAGGGCTATGCCCCCAATCACGTTAGTTGCAGGCTATATGCTACCTTTCTTTGAGTGGAACGTTTGGGGACTGTTACCGACCACAATTATTGTTTTGGTAGCTATAAACCAACCATTTACATTATGGATGCTNCATTCATTTTTTCAAAATATTCCAAAGGANTTGGACGAAAGTGCAAAGGTTGATGGATGTACGCAGTTTGGCGCTTTTCGCTATGTTATNATTCCTGCTATGTGGCCTGGAGTAATCACCACTGGTCTTTTTTCATTTTTATTAGCTTATAATGATTTTGCTGTTACTTCGATGCTTCTTTCTGAAGAAAACCGCACNATGGTTCCTGCTATTGCAGCTTTTCTAGGGACAACATACACGGAGGGAAACGTTATGTTTGCTGTAGCAGCAGTGGTTTCAACTACAGTCCCTCTTTTTATTTTAGTAATGTTTTTTCAAAAACAAATCGTTAGTGGCCTCACTGCAGGAGCAGTTAAAGGATGAAACAAGAGATAAAAAACAAGCNAAGAAAATTATCTATNAACGAAAGAATAATAAGAGGAGTTGAAGATATTCGAGAATTCAAGAGAAAAAGGGAATCCATAGATGTCTTTTAAAAGAATTAAAGTTAGTAAACCAGAATTAGAAAAAGAAACAGATGACGCTAAAGTAAGAATGCAAGTTGAAGCTATCCTTAAAGAGGTTGAGACAAATGGTGATCAGGCAATTCGGGCTTTGTCTGAAAAATTTGATAGCTATTCCCCATCCCAATTTAAGCTAACCCAGAGTGAGATAGAGTCGGNAGTCCAAAAAGTTTCTGCTCGGGATATGGAGGACATTAAATTTGCTCAAGCACAAATTCGAAAATTTGCAGAGGCTCAAAGGGGNAGTATGACTGACATTGAGATAGAGACGCTACCTGGGGTNATCTTGGGTCACAAAAATATACCTGTGGAGTCTGTTGGTTGTTACGTNCCGGGTGGTAAGTTTCCTATGGTAGCGTCTGCTCATATGTCTGTNTTAACAGCCTCGGTTGCTGGAGTACCAAGGATTGTAGCTTCTGCTCCACCANTGAATGGTGAACCTCATCCTGCTATAGTTGCTGCTATGCAATTAGGTGGTGCTNATGAAATCTATGTTTTAGGAGNAATACAAGCTGTNGNGGCTATGGCACTTGGAACCCAAACTATAAATCCTGTACATATGTTAGTGGGGCCAGGAAATGCATTTGTTGCTGAGGCAAAGCGGCAGCTATTTGGTAGAGTGGGCATAGACCTATTCGCTGGTCCAACTGAAACCATGCTAATTGCTGATGATACGGTAGATGCTGAATTATGCGCCACTGATCTGTTAGGTCAAGCTGAACATGGATATAATTCTCCTGCCTGCTTAATTACAAATTCTGAGGTGTTAGCAACAGAAACTCTTAAGCAGATTGATAGAATACTTAAAATTTTACCTACTGCAGAAACTGCGCGAGCAAGTTGGGAAGATTATGGTGACGTTATTCTTTGTGAAAATCATGATGTGATGCTCAGTGTTGCGAACGAGATGGCTTATGAGCATGTGCAGGTAATGACAGATAGAGATCAATGGTATCTTGATAATATGCGCTCTTATGGTGCGCTGTTCCTTGGGCCACGAACAAATGTAGCCAACGGAGATAAAATAATTGGTACTAATCATACCCTACCAACAAAAAAAGCTGGCCGCTACACTGGAGGTCTTTGGGTTGGAAAGTTTTTAAAAACTCACAGTTATCAAAGGATTGATACTGATTCTGCTGCTTCTAGAATAGGTGAGTATGGCTCACGGCTAAGCATGCTGGAAGGTTTCGTCGGTCATGCTGAGCAATGTAACTTACGGGTGCGCCGCTATGGTGGAAAGAATGTTCCTTACGGAGATGCTGCAGAATGAGTGCTGATACAGCTGATGTTACCCTGAAGACCCTTTTTGAGCCATTAAGGGGGTCTATGGCAAATTTTTCAGAGGTAAAGGTAAGAGGGTATTTTGATCAATTATTTTCCAATGAGGTCAGAATAAGAATGTGTCATCCCTTTGGAGATTTTACAGACTCTGAGGATTTTTATACATCGGTATATAAACAGCTCTTCAGTGCTTTACCAGATTTGGAGCGGCGTGATTTGATAATTTTGGCTGGTACAACTTCCGAGGGGCAAAGTTGGATCGGGACTATGGGCAATTATATGGGGACGTTTTTAAAGTCATTCCTAAACATACCTCCAACAGGCCACTTAGCTCACATGCGGTATCATGAATTTTTTCGATTTGAGAATGGAAAAATAGTAGAAATACAGGCAATATGGGATATACCAGAACTAATGATGCAGGCTCGAGCGTGGCCGATGGCCCCTCAATTAGGCGCCTATTTGTGTACTCCTGGACCTATTATGGGTGATGGTTTAAGTGTAACAGGGAGTGGTAAGGACAGTATAGAGACGATAAAAAAGATGTTATCTGATTTATGCAGGTATCCAGCTAATCCTGATCCGAAGATAATGAAATTAAAAAAGTATTGGCACCCAAGATTTAATTGGTATGGGCCGGCTGGTATTGGAACAGGCCGGGGTATATCAGGGTTTCGTCATTGGCATCAAATTCCTTTTTTAAATGGAATGCCTGACCGAATGGTAGATAAGAATTCTGATATAAACTCTAAATGGGAGGCTGAAACACACTGGATTGGTCAGGGTCAATATGTCTGTGAAACAGGCTGGCCAAATATGCGTATGGCTTTGACCCATGATGGTTGGATGGGTATAGCGCCTGTTAAAAAAGAGGTCTATTTGCGTAGCCTCGATTTTTGGAAATTAGAAAAAGGTCTTATAAGGGAAAATTGGGTTTTAGTTGATCTTTTGGATCTTTATAAACAAATTGGGGTGAACGTATTTGCAAGAATGCATGAGTTTAATAAAGCACGACCGAGTTGCCCAATTGAAATTGATGAAGGCTTAATATGACATTACCTAAGACACCATCCTTTTCACTCAAGGGGAAAAAAGCATTAGTTGTTGGTGCATCATCAGGCATTGGTTCAGCCTGTGCTGTCGCTCTTGCTGAGCATGGGGCAAGTGTGACTTTGGCAGCAAGGCGTAAAGATCGATTAATAAGATTAGCCGATAAAATGAGTAAAAAAAACTGGGACACCAACATTTTGGAAATGAATATAGCCAATGTGGAGGAAACCAGTCGTTTAATTTCTGGTTGTGAGCAATTTGATATACTAGTTAATTCTGCAGGGTTAGCTAGGCATTCAAAATCATTGGATACTTCAGTGGAAGATTTTGACAAAGTGATGAATATTAATCTGAAAGGAGCTTACTTTTTAACGCAGGCAGTAGCTAAAAAACTGTTCAGTATGGGGAAAACAGGCTCTTTGATCAATATTTCTTCCCAAATGGGGCTTGTTGGAGGGCAAGAAAGAGCAGTTTATTGCTCCTCAAAACATGCAGTAGAAGGCTTTACTAAGGCTATGGCAATTGAATATGGTCCTGCAAATATAAGGATCAATACTATTTGCCCAACCTTCATACTCACTGATATGACTAAGGCTACTTTTGATGATCCAGAAAAAAGAGCTTGGGTTGAAAGTAAAATCAAACTAGGTCGAGTAGGTGCTGTACAAGATATTATGGGAGCTGTAGTTTACTTGGCTTCGGACGCCTCTTCTCTTGTTACTGGTTCAGCTTTACTTATTGATGGGGGATGGACTGCTGGATGAGTAGTAACAAAATAACATCGGCACAGGTTGCAAAACGGGCGGGAGTATCCCAATCAGCTGTCAGCCGTGTATTTACACCTGGAGCCTCTGCGTCAGAAAATACGATTACTAAAGTTAAAAAGGCTGCTAATGATCTCGGCTACCGTCCAAATATTCTAGCTCGAGCAATGGTATCTGGTAAAAGCCATATTATCGGAGTTGTCGTCGCTTATCTTGAAAACCAATTTTATCCGGAGGCATTAGAGAGGCTTTCTAATGCATTACAAGTTAAGGGATATCACGTTTTGATTTTTATGGCTGGAAAAAATATGGAAAGTATAGATAGCGTAGTAGACGAAATCTTGGACTATCAGGTTGATGGTATTATTGCAGCTTCAGTTTCTATGTCCTCAAACTTAACTGATAGGTGCAAAAATGCTGGGGTTCCCATGGTGCTTTTTAACAGATACCAGGATATACCTGGAATGTCTGCTGTAACCTCTGATAACATCGCTGGAGGGCGTAAAGTGGCTGAATTTCTAATTGCAGCAGAACATAGTAAAATTGGTTATATTTCTGGCTGGGAAAAGGCATCAACTCAGCGCGATCGGGAAGCTGGTTTCATATCTAAATTGGCTAGACATGGACTTGGGCTACACAACCGGAAGGTTGGAAACTTTGTAATGGAAGAAGCTAGAGAGGCCACAAGACAAATGTTTACTCTGGATCCACCAGACTCAGTCTTTGTAGCTAACGATCATATGGCATTTGCAGTAATGGATACACTGCGGTTTGAACTTGGTTTTGAAATTCCAAAAGATGTTTCCATCGTGGGCTATGATGATGTTCCAGCATCTGCGTGGCCAGCCTATAACCTAACTACGGTTCAGCAACCGGTTCAGCTAATGGTTAAAGAAACGGTAGAAATTTTGATTAACAAAATTGAGGACTCTGAATGTGAACCTAAAAGAGTAAAAATTGATGGTTCACTAGTTATAAGAGGGTCAGCACGTTTACCAAAGGAATGGAAATAATGAGGGGTTTTTCAAAAAAATGGATGGATCTACCAGACTATATTCTGGGAATAACCCAGGAGATATGGGAAAATAGAGGGATAGCGACCCTTAATCATTACTATGCCAAAGATATTCCAATGAGATTTCCTGAAGGCATTTCGATTGGAAATCAAAAAACAATAAACGGTACTTTGGCTACGTTGGCGGAATTTCCAGATAGAGAGCTCACGGGTGAAGATGTTATTTGGTCCGGTAACGATACGGACGGATTTTTATCTTCTCACCGACTTCTAACTATGGGAACCCATGCAGGCCATGGTTATTTTGGGCCACCAACTGGAAAACGGTTTGTTATTCGAGCTATTGCTGATTGTGCAGCTATAAATGGCCAAATTAATGATGAATGGCTTATTCGAGATACTGCAGGCATTGTTAGTCAGTTGGGGATGAACCCAAAAGAATTTGCCTACGATTTAATAAAAAGAGAGGGTGGTCCGGAAAAATGTGTCCAACCGCTATGTCCAGAAAACAATATTGAAGGACCCTACAAAGGCAAAGGAAATGATAATCAGTGGGGAGAGAAATTATCTGAGATCCTTACGCTAATGATGACAAAAGACTTTGCTGTTATTCGCAAAGAGTACGATCGAGCAGTCCAAACAGAGCATCCTTGCTCTACCACAGTACATTCATGGTCTGATACTGAGGCACTTTGGATGGGACTGAGGGCATCTTTTCCTAGTGCTGAATTTAAAATTGAACACCAGATAGGTCGGGAAGACCCCATGTTATCTCCAAGAGCCGCTATTAGGTGGAGCTTATTTGGAAAACATGATGGTTGGGGTATTTTTGGTCAACCTAGTGGGGCTAAAATCTATGTCATGGGGTTTACTCATGCTGAATTCGGCCCCTTTGGATTACGCAGAGAGTTTACTCTTTTTGACCATGTTTCGATTTGGAAGCAAATTTTTATTCAAACTGGAACTTATAATTAGTTAAATTCATTGGAGAGGAAAAATTATGAACCAGACGAATATGGAAAATAGAATCGTTCGTTATGGAGACCTTGAGCCCTGCAGAACGGCTTTTATCGATGCCCATACACCAGGATCAAACCAAAAGGAAAATTTTACAATAATTGGAGGTGGCGTGTCCGAAAGCCCCGATCAGTTTGTCCATATATCAGATCAAATTGGTTTTAATATTGGAGCTGCGGGGCAACCACCAAGGTGCCGAAATAGTTTACATTCTCACCGAACGGCTGAGGTTTTCTTCGTTTTAAAGGGACGGTGGCGATTTTTCTGGGGTAGATGGGGAGATGCTGGAGAAGTAACACTCGAGGAAGGTGATATTTTTAATATTCCCACTGGAATTTTTCGAGGGTTTGAAAATATAGGGTCTGATTACGGGATGTTGATGGCTATTCTTGGTGGAAATGATGCAGGTGGGGGCGTATTATGGGCACCACAAGTAATTCAAGATGCAGCAGAGCATGGTCTTGTACTAGCCGAAACTGGTCGGTTGTATGATAAAAAGAAAGGGGAGGTTATGCCTGAGGGTACAAAAGTTATGCCAGTTTTAACGGAAAAAGAATTAACCAATTTTCCTGAACTTTCTACGAGCAAAGTAGTGCCAAACCATGTAGCACGCTATTGGGATTTAATAGCGCTTTCTGATCGGCAACCTGTTAAGGTTATTGGTGAAGAAGGGTGCCTTTTTGACCGTCCTGGATTTGAAGTTGATTTCTTATCGCGTAACTCGATAACTAGTGATCCCTACGTAACGAATAGGCATGAGGTATTAATGCCAATTCGCGGTCATTGGAAATTTAAATGGGAAAATGGCGAAACAATTATAAATCCGGGTGATACTGTAGCAGTGCCTCCCAGTATTGAAAGAACTATTTACCCTTCGATGACAGGCGAGGTAGCTCTCTATAGAATACGCAATACGGATGATAAGGCAGGAGCAACCCAAATGAGAGATAAATGAGTGAGCCTTTAGTTTTTCTTCCTGGGATGATGTGCGATTCAAGATTATTTGAACCACAAATAGTGGAGTTTTCTAAAGAACGGATGGTCTGCGTGGCACCGGCAACGGGTTTCGATAGTATAAAAGGTATTGCATCAGAAATTTTAGAAAAAACTCCCCCACAGTTCATCCTTGCGGGCTTGTCAATGGGGGGCATTATTGCAATGGAAATGGTACGACAGGCCCCGAGTAGGATCACTAAGTTAATTCTAATGGATACAAATTATAAAGCNGAGTTGCCAGAGGTTTCAATAAAAAGAGAGCAGCAAATTAGAGCTGTGAAGGAGGGGCGTTTAAAAGAGGTAATGCGCAATGAAATTAAACCTAATTATTTGAACGAAGGCTCTGAGAAAGAATTTATTTTGAATTTGTGTATGGCTATGGCTGATAATTTAGGAGAGCAAGCTTTTATTGATCAATCAAAAGCTTTATCCTTTAGATACGACCAAACGGAAACTCTTAAGAAGGTAAAAGTCCCTACTCTCATTTTATGTGGTTTAAATGATCGGCTTTGTCCTATAAAAATCCACGAAGAAATAAGTTTTTTAGTCAAAAACTCGACCCTTCACATAATTCCTAATGCTGGTCACTTACCTACGCTCGAAAATCCTAAGGCAACGAATGGAATTTTAAAGGAATGGCTAATGTAAATAGTTTAAAAATAATCCGCATAAAAACAGTGGTCAGAAGTTTGAATTAGTTAAGCAAATTAATTGCAATTTAGAGATAGGAGCCTCCAATGAATAAAATACCTGTGACCCATGTAGGTAGTTTACCTCGAACGCAAGAGGTTGTAGATCTGATTTTTGCGCGAGAAAACGGTCAACCATTCGATCAAGACGAGTTTGATACTGTGATGACTTACGCTGTATCTGCAACTGTTAAGAAGCAGGTTGATGCAGGTGTTGATATCGTTAGCGATGGCGAAACTTCTAAAATTAGTTACGCAACTTATGTTAAAGATCGATATACAGGATTTTCTGGAGACAGTCCACGTAATGCACCCGCCGATCTTAAAATGTTTCCTGGTTTTCTAAAACGCCTAGCTGATGATGGTGGGACCCCACAATATGCTAGACCAATGTGTACATCAAAAGTGATCTCAAAGGGTCAAGAAGAACTAAATAAAGATATTAATAATTTGAAGGCTGGAATGGAAAAGCATGGCGCTTCCCGAGGGTTTATGAATGCAGCGTCTCCTGGCGTGATTTCTTTATTTCTTCAAAATGATTTTTATAGCTCCAGAGAGGAATACTTAGCTGCTCTATCAGATGTAATGAAAGAAGAATACGAAACTATCGTGGGCTCAGGTTTGGATCTACAGTTGGATTGTCCAGACCTAGCTCTGAGTCGCCACATGCTTTTTAATGATCTTACCGATAATGAGTTTGTAGAAGTAGCTTCTATGCATGTTGAAGCGTTAAATAGTGCTCTCAGAAATATTCCAAAAGAAAAAGTGAGGGTTCACATTTGCTGGGGTAATTATGAAGGTCCACATTGTTGTGATATTTCTATGGATAAAGTATTTCCAATATTAATGAACACCAAGGCACACTATCTACTGTTTGAAACCTCAAACCCAAGGCATGCTCATGAATGGGAAGTTTTTCAAAACCGATCCTCTGAAATACCAGAAGATAAAGTTCTTGTTCCTGGAGTTGTGGATACGACAACAAATTTTGTGGAACACCCGGAATTAGTCAAACAAAGAATTGAAAAGTTTACCAATATTGTTGGTGAAAATAGGGTTTTAGCGGGCTCTGATTGTGGTTTTGGTACTTTTGCTGGTTTTGGTGCCATAGACCCTGACATTGCATATGCTAAGCTTAGAGCATTATCAGAAGGGGCCGCAATGGTATAAGTAACAGGTAGTGGCTCATTTTAAAATTTTTTGATTAACAAAGCTCCTTTCAACCCCTATCATTTCTCTAAAGGTGTGAGGGGACAAAAAATGAGCAATAAGGCGCAGGTTATTCACAAGCTAGGCTCACCGAGAGCAATGAAGTGGGAAGATTGGCCTATTCCAAATCCTGGTCCTGGTGAAGTTAGATTAAAGCATACTGCAATAGGTGTAAATTTTGCTGATACTTACCATCGTGGAGGCATATCACATCCTTGGCCTGTCCCAGATCCTCCAGTGGTTATTGGATTTGAGGGTGTTGGAATAGTAGAAGAGATCGGAGGAAATGTAACAGAATTTAAGGTAGGTGATAAGGTAGCCTATGGTATACCCCCATTAGGTAGTTATTCGGAATCCAGGAACTATCCTACTAATAAGTTATTGCACATGCCCTTAGATCTAGACGATAAGCAAGTCGCTGCACTGTTGATGAAAGGAATGACGGCTCATTACTTGTTACACAGAACTTACAAGGTACAAAAAGGTGATAAAATCCTCGTGCATGCGGCAGCAGGAGGTATGGGTTTGATACTCTGTCAGTGGGCCAAAGCTTTGGGTGCCATTGTAATTGGTACTGTCTCAACTCATGAAAAAGCAGAAATAGCAAGACTAGCAGGATGTGATTATCCGGTGGTACGTTCGCAGGAGAATTTTGTCAAAGTAGTTCAGGAGATTACCAATGATGAAGGATGTGCGGTGGTTTATGAGGCTATTGGAAAAGCAACCTTACAGCAGTCGCTAGATAGCTTACGACCCATGGGGATATGCGCTGCGTATGGACATGTGTCTGGACCTCCAGACCCCATAGATATTATTCAAGACCTTGGTCGCCGAGGTTCACTCTTTATTACCCGCCCAGCAATTATGCATTATGTTGCCAAACGCGCTGATTTAGATTGGACAGCTAATGATCTCTTTAAAGCAATTAGAGAGGGGATTCTAGATGCTAATATCAACTACGAATATCCTTTAAAGGATGCTGTAAAGGTGCATGAGAATCTAGAGTCGGGAAAAACCCTGGGAGCTTCTATTCTTATTCCATGAATGAAAAGTTTAAACTAGAAATAACAGAGAAAAACCTTTTACAGCGAGCAAAAGGCAATTTAGAAATTTCGTTCGTTGAAGCTCAAGGCGAGACTACTCTTGCTAAACTCTATCAATCCGGATCTTTAAGAGTATTGATACCAAAGTCCTTTAGTAGGAGTAAGGAAGCAATTATTATAAATACTGGTGGCGGAATAATCGGGGGTGATAAATTTTCGTTTTCTATTAACAGTGAGAAAAATACAGAAACTTGGATTACAACCCAAGCTGCTGAGAAAATTTATAAATCTAATGGCGATGTAAGTCGGGTAGAAATTGACATAAATTTGGGCGAAAATGCTTCTCTTTTCTGGTGTCCTCAGGAAACAATATTGTTTGACAAGTCAAAACTGTTTAGAAGAATGAATATAAGTGTAAAAAAAAGCTCGAATCTGTTCATAGTAGAAAATGTTGTGCTTGGGCGTCTTGCTAGTGGTGAATTTAGTAAAAATTGCCACTTTTCTGATCAGTGGCGTATCAAAATCGATCAAAAATTAACACTTGCTGAAAATTTTTTATTAACTGGTTGTGAAGAACTATGCAGCAAAGCAAAATTAGGGCACAATAATACTGTTTGTACTATGGTCTATGCTTCTTCAACTGCTGAAAGGTATCTCAAAACCGTGAGAGAAATAATAATTCAGAATAATGTAATTGGAGGCGCAAGCTTTTGGAATAAGTGCCTTGTAGCTAGGATAGTCACACAGGAGCCGGCTCAAATTAGGGCTCTTACTGTTTCATTTTTGAACTTATTTTCCAGACAAGGGGAACCTATCCCTAGGGTCTGGTCAATTTAAGGAATTAATATGTTTTTGACCCCAAGAGAAAAAGATAAGTTATTGGTTAGCTTGGCAGCAATAGTGGCAAGAAATAGGCTAAACAGGGGAGTAAAACTTAATTATCCGGAGGCTATAGCCCTAATTTCAGATTTTGTAATCGAGGGTGCTAGAGAAGGAAAAACTGTCGCTCGGCTAATGCAAGAAGGGGGTGAAATTATTTCAGAGGATCAATGTATGGAGGGCATATCAGCAATGATAAAAGATGTACAGGTTGAGGCCACTTTTCCTGATGGAACAAAATTAGTTACTGTTCATTATCCTATCCGAAAAAAGGAGCTCGAATGATTCCTGGAGAAATTTTTACTATGGAAGGTCATTTACTTTTAAATAAAGGCTCAGAATTTATTGAACTAAAGGTGTCAAATACTGGTGATCGCCCAATACAAGTTGGAAGTCATTATCACTTTGCAGAGACAAATGATTGGCTCGATTTTGATCGAGATAAAGCTCTTGGGTATCGTTTAGACATTCCTTCTGGTACTGCCGTAAGATTTGAGCCTGGACAGGAGCGGTCTGTAAACCTTATTCCGCTGAAAGGTAAAAGGAAAATATATGGTTTCAATGGCAAAGTGATGGGAGATATTTGATGCCTTACAAAATTCCTAGAGAACTTTATGCTGATATGTATGGTCCAACTAAGGGGGATAAAGTCCGCCTTGCGGATACTGAATTGTTTATAGAAGTTGAGGAAGACCTAACTATCTATGGTGAGGAGATTAAATTTGGAGGTGGGAAAGTTATTAGGGATGGGATGGGACAATCCCAAAATACTCGTAAAGAAGGCTCGGTCGATACAATAATAACAAACGCTCTGATAGTTGATGTATCCGGCATATATAAAGCCGATGTAGGTATTGTAGATGGAAGAATTTCTGAAATAGGTAAAGGTGGCAACCCGGATGTCCAGCCAGGGGTAAATATTATTGTAGGACCAGGAACAGAGGTAATAGCTGGAGAGGGTAGAATACTAACCTCAGGTGGGTTTGACTCCCACATTCATTTTATTTGTCCCCAGCAAATTGATGATGCCTTACATTCTGGATTGACTACTATGTTGGGAGGAGGAACTGGACCGGCTCATGGAACGCTAGCAACTACTTGCACTCCAGGAAGTTGGCATATTGCTAGGATGCTTCAGGCTGCAGATGGTTTTGCCATGAACCTTGCTTTTGCAGGAAAAGGTAACGCAAGTTTACCAACAGCTTTAGAGGAACAGGTATTAGCTGGAGCCTGTTCTTTGAAACTGCATGAAGATTGGGGAACAACACCGGCAGCAATTGATAATTGCTTGTCAGTAGCTGATAAACTGGATGTGCAAGTCATGATCCATACGGATACACTTAATGAGAGCGGCTTTGTAGAGACTACCATTAAGGCTTTCAAAGGTAGAACTATTCATGCCTTCCATACAGAGGGGGCGGGAGGGGGACATGCTCCTGATATTATCAAGGTCTGTGGTGAAACAAATGTAATTCCAAGTTCAACAAATCCGACTCGTCCCTATACAGTGAATACGATAGAGGAGCATTTAGACATGTTGATGGTTTGTCATCATTTGGACAAATCAATTCCTGAAGACATTGCTTTTGCAGAAAGTAGGATACGAAAAGAAACTATTGCTGCGGAAGATATATTACACGATATAGGAGCATTCTCAATCATTGCCTCTGATAGCCAAGCTATGGGCAGAGTAGGAGAAGTCATCATTCGTACTTGGCAAACTGCCCATAAAATGAAAGTCCAGAGGGGAAGTTTACCAGAGGAAACGGGAAATAATGATAATTTGAGAGTTAAAAGATACATCGCCAAATATACCATCAATCCTGCTGTGGCACATGGGATAAGTCATGAAATAGGAAGTATAACAAAAGGAAAGAGAGCTGATCTAGTTTTATGGAAACCTGCATTTTTTGGAGTAAAACCAGAGTTAGTATTGTTGGGAGGAACTATTGCCTGCGCACAAATGGGAGATCCAAATGCCTCTATCCCAACTCCTCAACCGGTTTATACTAGACCAATGTTTGGGAGTTTTGGTCGCTCTCTAGAGAATTCTTCAATTACATTTGTGTCAGAGAGTAGTCTTCAGAATGGAATTGGAGCAGAACTGGAGTTACGAAAAAATACAGTTGCTGTTAAAAATACAAGAAATATTACTAAATCTGATATGGTTTATAATAACTTGTGTCCAAATATCGAGGTAGATCCAGAGACTTATGAAGTCAGAGCCGATGGTAGCTTACTAACCTGTGAGCCAGCTTCAGAGCTGCCAATGGCGCAGAGATATTTTCTTTATTAATAGAGATTTAGAATGATAAAAGGCAACAAAATAATACTGCGTAAGTTGAGTAAAGGCTTAGCTTCTTCAGATTCGGTTACCCTTAATTATGACAATAGATATCGGCGAAGAATAGCCATGAAAACGGATGGGGGTAAAGATTTTCTTTTAGATTTGGCAAAAACTACAGAACTTCGGAGCGGCGATCTGATAGAATTAGAAGATGGTAGATTTATTGAAGTAAAGGCAGCTTCTGAAAAGCTCATGAAGGCAACTTCAGATGAGCCCTTATTAATCTTGAAAGCGGCTTGGCATATTGGAAATAGACACTTATCCTGTGAAATTCAAATGGATAATCTAATCCTTCGTTTTGACCATGTCATTTTGCAAATGTTAGAAAATCTAGGATTAACTTTAGAAGTAATTAATCAACCATTTAATCCAGAAGGTGGTGCTTACGGTGATACTAGAACAACAGGACACCAACACTAGTTTGAATCGTCACAAGGTAATGGCTTGGCTTTCTCCTAGCTATCCAATTGGTTCGTTTGCTTACTCGCATGGTTTGGAATTTGAAATAGCTTCTGGAAACATAACTGAGAAACAAGGGGTTAAGCAGTGGGTTGAAGATCTGTTAAAATTTGGTTCTGGTTGGAATGAATTAGTTTTATTTAGTCTAGCTTATAAATCTGATAGCGCTACCTTGGTTGAACTTTCTGATTTTGCTAAAGCGCTTGCACAAAGCAAAGAAAGATATGAGGAAACATTAGCTTTAGGCCGAGCCTTCGTGAAGGTAACTTCCAAATTGGTAACGGTAACTGGCCAAGATATGCCCTTGCCAATAGTTATGGGAATCTGCGCAAAAAATGAAGATATCTCATTAGAATATATCCTACCGTTGTTTGGACATAATTTCGCCGCTAATCTCATCAGTGTTGCTGTTCGATTGATTCCTCTGGGTCAAACTGCAGGACAACAGGTATTATTTGAATTATTTCCTACTATTGAAGAAGTGGCCAATAAAGCTTTAGCGGCTAGTATTGCTGATTTGGGGACCAGCTGTATATTAGCTGATATAGCCTCCATGCAACATGAAATACTTAAAACAAGGATATTTAGATCATGATTTTTTTCCCTGATATTATGGGCCACTTTTTGAGATTTTTGGGAATTAAAAATGTACAGTAATGGGCCTCTAAAAGTAGGAATTGGCGGTCCAGTAGGAGCTGGTAAGACAAGCCTTACAGAAGTACTTTGCAAACATCTTAGTAGTGAAGTTTCGATGGCAGTAATCACAAACGATATCTATACATCAGAGGATTCGGATTATTTGATGAGAAAGCAGGTTCTTCCTCTTGAGCGTATAAGAGGGATTGAAACAGGGGGGTGCCCACATACTGCGATTAGAGAGGATGCATCCATTAATCTTGCTGCAGTAGACGATCTTATCTTAAAAATACCAGATCTAAATCTCATCCTCATCGAGAGTGGGGGAGATAATCTTGCAGCTACTTTCAGTCCGGAATTGGCTGATATCACTATTTACATGATTGATGTTGCCATGGGAGAGGAAATCCCAAGAAAGGGAGGACCAGGGATTACAAAGTCTGATATTCTTCTCATTAATAAAATCGACTTAGCTGAGTATGTAGAGGTATCTGTTGAAAAAATGAGATTAGATGCTCTCCAACAAAGGGCTGGTAAGCCATTTCATTTTACAAATTTGAAATCTCAAAATGGAGTTAAAGATGTTGTTGCATCCTTGAAACTTTTGGGAGGGCTTTAGTAACTACCACCTGAGAATGGAAATGCTCCTTTTGCTGCATTTTGCAAATAGAAGAATTTTTGAATAGAATCAGATTTAATTAGGTAGGTATTTTGATCATCAAATTAAATGGACTTTTTTGTTAGTATAGGCTAGCTGTGACTATCATCAAATCTAGCAATCTTCCTTTAGTATGAGTTATTTATCGTGCTTACAAAAATATATTCAGATTCCTCTTTAAGTTTATTAATCTTGATAAGTGCGTCCGCTTGGGGATTATATTGGGTGCCTTTGAGAGCAATCGAGCAGGCAGGAATGGCTGGGTCCTGGAGTATTGTTTTGGTCAATGCCTGCCCGTTAATAGTTCTCTTACCATTTCTAGCAATTAATCTTAGAGGGTTGAAAGTTCATACATTACCTATGATCTGTGCTGGATTAATGGTAGGAACAGCTTTTACCCTTTATGCTAATGGTCTAGTTGAGACAACTATTATAAGGGCTACACTCTTATTTTATCTTAGTCCAATTTGGTCCACAATTTTAGGGATTATCTGGTTATCAGAGCGTTTAACTAGGGCAAGAATAATATCAATTCTTTTAGCTGTTGCCGGTCTGGTTCTTTTGTTAATGGACTTTAATAATTCTAACAGTGTGAGACTCAATATTGGAGATCTTTTTGGGTTTTTGTCAGGAGTATTTTGGGCAATAGCAGCGGTCATTATTAATCGGTGGCCAAATGCACCTATACTGCCTCTAACCAGTATTGTTTACGTAGCTACAACAATCATCTCTATTATTTTCGCTTTATTTATTCATAATGACCCGTTCCCAGAGCTAAACATTATAAAAGACAGTTTTCTCACAGCTACTATTTGGTCAATTATTGTTCTACTACCCAGCTTTTGGGTTATTTTTAGAGTTTCTCAATTATTATTCCCAGGCAGGGTAGCAATCCTCATGATGTCAGAAGTCATTGTAGCTATTGTAAGTGCAAGGATTCTCGTGCCAGACGAAACTATGTTTTTCTTACAATGGATAGGTGCAGGAGCAATTTTATTTGCTGGAGTTATAGAAGTATTATTTGGTTATAATAAAAAAAGACCATAGATCTAAAAAATAGAAAAGCCCGAATGAAGGTAGAATTCTATTTATGAAATATCAAGATGATCGCTTTCATATAGGAATTCACCATCTTTACTATTTTCCATGATATAATTAGCGTTAGGCAAATCATTATTTGCTATTTTTTTCCACCTGGTTTCTTCAGAAAGAGCTTCCCATCGCTTTTCAAGCCTCCTTTCAATAGTTTCCAGAGATGCTTTTATAAAAATTGTAGTATCATAATATTTCGACAAATTTATCCATGGGCTCTCATTCAAAAGCAAATAATTGCCCTCGACGATTAAATGTCGAGTAGATTGATGAATGAGGTTAGAGCAATTCCGAGAAATATCTAGTTTTCGATCAAATACTGGCGTGGCAATGTAATTTTCATTGTTTTCGGATAACCTTTTTAAGAGAGAAGTAAAACCACCGACATCAAAAGTATGTCTAGACCCTTTTTCCATCATCAAACCAAGTTTTTTCAAGATAATATTATCATAATGGAACCCATCCATCCCAAAAATGTTTGCGCTGTCAGCCTTATACAGATTAATGTTTTTACATAAATCAAGGGCGAGCCTTGATTTTCCCGAACAGGGAGGGCCGGCAATTGCCGTAATGCTTCTCTGTTCCTTTCCTCTATCTAAAATTATAGATTTAAGCTCATCAAAATTTACGATCATTTACAGTCCTTTATTAAGGGTCAAACCAAAGAAAAGCTTGAGATAATTATTTATTTTTATGTTTCGACTGCTAATGATGCTATTTTAAGCAAAAGGTTGGCTGCGATATTCATATCCTTTGTTGAGATCCATTCTAGTGGACCATGAACGTTCTGCATTCCAGTGAAAAGGTTTGGGGTAGGTACTCCCATTTCAGTCAATGACGAACCATCTGTACCACCACGTATTGGTTTTCTGATCAGTTCAATTCCGAGATTTCTTATTGCATGTTCTGCTAAAATTATAGGTTTGGGATTTTTGTCTAGCCAATACCGCATATTTCTATATTGAGACCGAATCTCACAGGATATCCGTGACCTTGGCTCTGATTCTTGCACTGTATTGCAGATATTTGATAGTAATNTCCCTTTATCCTNTAANCCTTGCAACTCAAAATCNCGCAGAATGAACTTTAATTTCATCTCAGAAGAANCACCAGNCATGTTTGTTGCGTGTATAAAACCATTGTGCCCATCGGTNACCTCTGGAGTCATGATAGTTTGTGGTAAGTTATTTATTATTCTAGAAGCTAAATTTATGGCATTAACCATTTCACCTTTTGCTTCTCCAGGGTGTATTGATACACCTCTTATTGTGACTTCTGCTAAATCTGCAGAGAAGGTTTCTGTATTTAGTTCACCGACTTTCCCACCGTCAAAGGTGAAGGCAAAATCTACCTCCAAGTCTTGAGGTAACTTCTTATGGACCCCTCTTGCAATTTCCTCATCTGGGTTAAAGGCCAACCTTATTTTGCTGCGCGGTATATTTGGATTCTCCATTAAATGGCGAGCTGCAGTCATTATTATTGCGATCCCTGCCTTATCGTCTGCACCTAATAAGGTTTTGCCTGACGCCGTAATAATATCATGACCTTGTTTTTCACCTAAATGGGGAAAATCCTTGGGGGATAATATTAGAGAAGCGTTGTCAGGAAAAGTAATATCTCCACCATTATAACCTTTGATCAGTCTAGGTTTGACGTTCTTAGCATTAAATTGTGGAGCTGTATCCACATGAGCAAGAAAACCTATAGTTGGTCCTTTTTTATTCCCTGGGATTGTAGCTAGTACTACTCCATAATCTGTAATTTGAATATCCTGGGCTTTTATATCTTTCAATTCTTTTTCTAAAAGTTTAAGCATACTATACTGATCCTCAGTACTCGGAGTAGTGGCTGAGTCTTCGTTACTTTGGCTGTCAATAGCGGCATATTTTAAAAGACGATTCCCAAGTTCGTTTTCAAATTCTTGTATCATATTTTGTCCTTTTTGATTGCAGTTAGGGCCTGAGAATATCATAGGTTATCCAGATAAAGATTACCGATATTATAAAATGCTTGGTATGCAAAATCTATCTAAGGTAATAAAAAACTGTAAGTGATTAAATCGGTTATAAGAGAATTGAATATTTCTGATTACTGAAAAATTCTTCTGCTATTCTTAAGGTGGATTTTATATTAGTGTCCTTATATTCCATTTCTGTTTTGTCGAGTTATTAAGAGATATAAGTTCAGATCATCAAGATGTGCCATTATTTGATACTCTTTTAAAATGCTTAGGTAGATATTTTTATAGAATTTATTTTTAATTGAGATTAGCCTTTTTATCTTACAATAACCAATTTACTTGGGGAGAGCAACTGGATGAAAATAGTAGATGTCAAGATGACCCCACTTTTTTGTAGGTTCAAACAACCCTATTTTTGGGCACAAGGTAGGCATGATGGTGCCCGAATAGCACTAATTCAGGTTGAAACTGACCAGGGCATAGTAGGTTATGGAGAAGTCCCGTCAACTATGATGCCATTAGAGCCCATCATGTTATTTTTGGAAACAGCACAAAAAATTTTAGTAGGTCGTTCCGTATGTGAAATTTCTCCATTAATGAGGGAAATTTTCACTGAAAGCTTTGGTATTGAGACCGCTAGTCATTCGTCTCCCAGGATTGCCAATCAAATATTTGCAGGAGTAGAAATTGCGTTATGGGATGCCTTGGGTAAAACTATAAATTTACCTGTTTATGACATATTGGGTGGAAGAATTCATGAGGAAATAGGTTACTTTGGATTCATCCAAGGTGATACTGTGAGTGAGCTTGCCGCTCATGCGAAAGGCTTGTCAGATAATGGCTTTGAGGTTCTTTATCTCAAGGTGGGAAGAGGTAGGGAATTTGATTTTCATGCGACGGAGGCTGTCAGAAACGCTATAGGAAACAAAAGGTTGCGGATTGACCCGAACGAAGCTTGGAGTACCCTGCAGGCTGAAAATATGATAATGAAGCTTTCTCAATTTGATATTGAAATGGTTGAACAGCCAATATCAGCCATGTCAGGGGTCCAGGGTTTAAAAGCTTTAAGAGCAAATTGCTCTGTTCCTTTGGCGGCTGATCAGTCTATTTTTACTCCTGAGGAAGCTGAAACAATATGCTCTAGTGGTGCAGTTAACCTGGTTACAGTTGGGCTTCATGAGACAGGGGGTATATTAGGTTTTAAGAAAGTAGCAGCAATCGCTGAGGTCTTTAGCATAGATATTTGTTTACATGGGGTATTTGAAACTGGTATCACCACCTCAGCATCGTTCCAGGTCGCAGCTACAATTCCAAATCTGGATGATGGCAACCAGATTATGTGTCAATTGCTAGAAGAAGATTTAGTCTTAATGCCAGACCTTAAGCCAAATTTGGGTAAAATAAAACACCAGAATGGCCCAGGCTTGGGTTTTGAACTAAACCTAGATGCGGTAAATCGAGCTAAAGAGGCCCATGAAAATTTCAAAGGTTCCTAGTTTCCGACTGTATACAAAGTGGTGAGGCAACTTCGGGCTTTAATAACCAATCCGGAGGAATTAATTTTAGGCTGCGTAGTCACCCCACTGGACTTCGTACCATAGCTTCTGAATTTTGGAAAGGAGCATGATGTCACATGGGTCATAAGAAAAATTTATCTAAAACTGATAATATGGCCACATCAAAACTAGGTGATGCTTTGACAAATGTTCAAAATTATTTAACATGCAATGTGGTTTCAGTGTATTTTTTCATGCTTTTCACACTGATAGTTGTTTAAAAGGAAGGATATAAGGATGTTTTTGAGATTTTTTTGTATAGTATTTTTTGCACTGGTCGGTGTTGCAAACGCTGGTAGTGTACCAGAAAGCAAGGACCCCATTAAGGTCACAATTCAGGATTGGACAGGGCAGCATTTTTCAACACATGTAGCTGCCGGCTTGTTAAAAGAAATGGGCTATAATGTTGAAATAGTTGTATCAGATGCAATTACCCAACACCCTGCGATAGCAACAGGTAATATACATCTATCTACTGAAGTATGGACAAACAATGTTGGTGATTTATATGATGGCTTGGTCGACAAAGGAGAAATTGTAGTAGTAGGAGAACTAGGGTTAACTCCTAAGGAGGGTTGGATTTACCCACCCTATATGGAAGAAAGATGCCCTGGATTGCCCAACTACATGGCTCTTTATGAATGCGCTCAAGCATTTGGTTCAGCTGAGACATTTCCGAAAGGCCGTCTAATTACTTACCCTGCTAGTTGGGGAACTAGATCTAGGGATATGATAGGCAGTATAGAGATGCCTTTCGAACCTATTCCGGGAGGTAGTGAAGGAGCTATGGTAGCTGAGCTAAAATCAGCCTTAGCGGCAGAAGAACCTGTTATAATGATGTTTTGGCAGCCTCATTGGATCTTTGCAGCATATGACTTTAACTGGGTGGAATGGAATCCAACAGACGGAAAATGTGTAGAAGAGTCNCAAAAGAAGAGCACTGCATGTGGATTTGAGCAAGCAAAGGTTCAGAAAGTTGTATGGAGCGGTTTTAAAGAAAAGTGGCCCGCTGCTTACGAAATGTTTGAGGCAATGAAATTGACTAATGCAGACGAAAATGCCGCTATNTTAGAGGTAGATGAAAAAGGTCGTAAGGTAGAGGTTGTGGCTGCAGAGTGGATTTCAAACAACAAGAGTAAATGGAAAGCTTGGACTAGCCATTAATTCAAAATTGATGTTATTGGGGGTCCNTTGGGATCCCCAAGGATACCTTCAAAGNCNATATTTTTTCTANATGCTTATTGGAATTTTGGATGACACGTCAAGGTGGCACTGCTGAGGATATAATACTTTCTTGCCGTAATGTTTGGAAAGTATATGGAAAGGATCCTAAAAGATTTTTTTCATCTAAATCAAATACTGAATTCGAAACAAAATTGCTGAGCCAGAGGATAGTTGAATCTGGTAATATAGTAGCGAATGCGGATGTTAGCTTTGATGTCCATGCTGGAGAAATATTTGTCATTATGGGATTATCGGGGTCAGGAAAGTCAACCATTGTAAGGTGCTTGTCCAGATTAATTGAACCCACATTTGGCGAGATATATCTTGATGGGGAAGATCTTTTAAAAAAATCAGAAAAAGAGCTAATTGAAATTCGTCGACACAAAATGGGTATGGTTTTCCAAAGCTTTGGCCTGATGCCTCATCTTAACGTAATTGATAATATTGCATTTCCTCTAAAATTGCAGGGACTGAAAGAGGGGGAACGCTTTGAAAGAGCCGCAAGGGTAATTGAGCTAGTTGGTTTGGCGGGACGGGAAAATAACTTTCCAAAAGAATTATCCGGAGGCCAACAGCAAAGGGTTGGTATAGCTAGATCCTTGGCAGTTGAACCTGACGTATGGTTTTTGGATGAACCATTTTCTGCATTAGATCCTCTTATACGTAANCAAATGCAGAATGAGTTCCTACGAATTCAATCTGTACAAAAAAAATCAGTGGTGTTTATCACGCACGATTTTCAAGAAGCCCTCCGAATTGCTGATCGTATGGCTATAATGCGAGACGGNTCGATTGTTCAAATTGGAACNCCTGTAGACTTAATACTGAATCCCGCCGATAGTTACATCAGAGAATTTACAAAAGATGTTCCCTGGGAAAGTGTATTGAATGCCTCTGATATTATAGATAAAGAAATACCAATCGTTAAAGGTGCAACTGAGATCCTAGACTCTACTCCTGTTGCTAAACTTCTGACTATTCTAGTGAAAGAAAAAACAGGGGTGATAGTAGTCGATCAGGAGGGAAAAAAACTAGGTATGGCAAATGCTCACAGTTTTGTTGCTGCTCTAGCAACTTCTGAAGTTAAAGAAAACAAAACAAAAATATGAATGTTCTAACATCAAATCGTAATCTTCAAGGCTGGTTTTCAATACTANTGTTAACATTTATTAGTTTGGTTTTACAAGANCACTTAGCATGGATGTCTCAATATCCTTCAGACCTGATCATGCCTTTTGCAGACTGGTTGAATTTTCTGATGGAAATGTTGATTAAGTATCTAGGNTGGATTTTTCTTAGTATATCTTGGCTATTAGAGTGGCCTATAAAGGGTGCTCAGTGGCTCCTCCACAGCCTNCCTTGGGTTGTTATTGTGTTTCTTATTGGTCTTACTGCCTATGTCGCATCAGGTTGGCGCTTAGCGCTATTTTCTATATCAGCTACACTTTACATGGTTGTAATTGGTTATTGGGAAGAGAGTATGAATACTCTAGCACTAGTGGTGATTTCTGTTCCTTTAGCAATTATCATTGGCTTTGGGATAGGAATATGGGGTTTCTATTCCAAAAAGGCTGAAAGAATTATCATGCCNATATTGGATATTTTTCAAACTGTCCCAACATTTGCTTATCTATTACCAATCTTACTNCTTTTTGGTTTTGGAACTGTAGTTGGTCTGATTGCTAGCATTCTCTATTCCTTTCCACCAATGGTTAGAAATACGATACTTGGCTTGAACAGAATACCCGATGAGATAATTGAGTCTGGTATAATGTCTGGTGCTACCTCTTGGCAACTATTTTGGCTAGTCAGGGTTCCNTCAAGTCTTCGNCAGTTGCTGCTAGGGGTCAACCAATCCACAATGGCAGCTCTGAGTATGGTAATTATAGCCGCAATAATAGGTGGCACTGCTGATATTGGATGGGAAGTACTTTATTATATAAGAAAGGCTGAGGTAGGACAAAGTCTGGTGGTGGGTATAGTTATTGCCTTAATGGCTATAGTTATTGATAGGATAACATCAGGCCTAGCATTAAAATCTGATAACCATTCTAAGCAGGGCCAAAATAGATTAGTTCGATATAAATTTTGGTTTATAGCAGGCTCTGGGTCTCTATTATTTTTTGTACTATCCGAATTTTTCCTCATTCTAGAAGATTGGCCATATCATGTGAATACCTGGTTAGCTGGTCATTTAAATGATCTTTTTACCTCGTTTGTTAAAAACTTCAGGTCAGAAATCAAACTTTTAAAGACTTATGCTTTATTTTTTGTGATGCTTCCAACAAAGATTGGATTACAAGAAGCTGTTAGCCCATTTACTTGGGGTTTTAAGATGACAGTTCTTCATAAGACTCTGTATTTTAGCTTTTTTTTGCTCCTAGCTGGCTGGTGTCTAAAGATTGGTAGAAGAACAATTGGCCTCACACTTTTATTTCTAATGATATTTCTTTATGTTGGCTTAACCCACATGCCCTGGCCCGCATTAATTTTAATTTATTCTTATGTGGCATGGAAAGTTGGGGGAAGGAACTTAGCCTTAGGAACGGTCCTCGGACTAGGTTTTATTGTTGTAGTTGGTATGTGGCCTGAAGCAATGATTTCAGTATATCTTTGTGGAATAGCGGTTGTGATTTGTTTCGTATTTGGAACGCTAATAGGAATTTGGGCGGCACATAATTCGGTTGTATCAGTGATTATTAGGCCAATAAATGATACCCTCCAAACAGTCCCACTTTTTGTGATATTGATTCCTTTCGTGATGCTCTTCAAAATTGGTGACTTTACTGCCCTTTTGGCAATAATTATATATGCTATTGTCCCTGCAATTCGATATTCGGAACATGGTATACGTAATTTGCCTGAACATGTAATTGAGGCTGCCCAAATGATGGGAAGTACAAAACTGCAGTTACTTTTACAAGTCAAGATGCCTTTGGCTTTACCGGTCATTATGTTAGGTTTAAATCAGACTATAATGTATGGTATCGCAATGCTAGTTATTGCTGCCCTAATTGGTACTAATGGATTAGAGCAAATAGTCTTCATCGGGTTAACTGATGGTAATATGGGTAAGGGTTTTGTAGCAGGAATATGTATGGCAATTATTGCAATGATTGTTGATCGAATGACTAAAGCTCTAAGTAAGACGAGAAGTGAGGCTTTGGGACTAGACATTAAATAGCCAACGATCCAAACTAAAATTAAACTTTGCATTTGATAAAATTTAGCGAATACTTAAAGACAATCAGGGCTATCAATTTCTGTCCCTAATTAATAGGAAATTACATGGTTGAGAAAATGGATTTGCCATTAACAAGTACTCATTGGGGGACTTATCGTGCTCGGGTAAGTAACGGCAGGGTGCAGGAGTTATTGGGTTTTGAACATGACAATGACCCCTCTCCGATTGGGGCAGGTATAATTGATGTTCAGGACGGGCCTACCAGAGTAAAAGCCCCATCGTTTCGCAAAAGTTGGCTGGAAAATGGTCCAGATAGTAAAAACCACTTGAGGGGGGTAGATCCTTTTATCGAGCTAAGTTGGCCAGAGGCTGAGAAGTTAGTGGCTAAAGAATTGAATAGAGTACGTAATAATTATGGAAACNCTGCTATTTTTGCNGGCTCTTATGGTTGGTCCAGTGCTGGTCGTTTTCATCATGCNCAAAGCCAGTTGCATCGTTTTTTAAATTGCATTGGAGGTTATACNAAATCAAAGTTNACCTATAGNTTTGCAGCAGCAGAGACAATAGTACCTCACATNNTAGGTAGTTTTAGAGAATTTCTTGATACCTCTACTAGCTGGGATTCCATCCTAGATAATACAGAGCTNTTCGTCTGTTTTGGAGGTATTCCTTTAAAAAATGGGCAGATAAGTCAAGGTGGGGTTGGCAGTCATTTTCAACGTGAAAAGCTAATTAAGGCGAGTAAATCTGATATATCATTTGTCAATATTAGTCCGTTAAAAGGTGATCTACTTGATGAGGTAGGAGGGGAATGGCTTTCGCCTCGCCCTAACACGGACACAGCTCTTCTTCTTGGAATTGCCTATACTCTGCACCAGAACGGTCTTACTGATATAGCTTTTCTTGAGAAATACACTCATGGTTATGAAAAGTTTCTAGAGTATGTTCTTGGGGAAACTGATGGGATTCCAAAAACTACAAATTGGGCAGCGGCCATTTGTGAAATAGATGCTGTAACTATAGAAAGCCTAGCCAAGAAAATGGCTAGAAACAGAACTATGATTTCTGTTAGCTGGTCATTAACTCGCCAGGATCATGGAGAACAACCTTTTTGGATGGCTATCACTGTTGCTGCAATGTTGGGCCAGATTGGTCTACCAGGTGGAGGAATTGGGTTTGGTTATAGCGCAACTAATTTCGTTGGGGGACAGTTCACCATACCACCAGCAGTAGCTTTGCCGCAAGGTAAAAATCCTGTTAGTAGTTTTATTCCAGTAGCAAGAATAAGCGATCTTTTGCTCCATCCAAATGGAACTTTTGATTTCGATGGGAAAGAATATAATTATCCTGAAACAAAAATTGTTTATTGGGCAGGTGGAAATCCTTTTCATCATCACCAGGATTTAGGGCGTCTTATGCAGGCTTGGCAAAAACCCGATACGATAATTTGTAATGAATGGTGTTGGAATTCGTTAGCAAAAAGGTCAGACATAGTGTTACCCTGTAATACCCCGCTTGAGCGCGAAGATATAGCTCTTACCCCTAGAGATCCTTATGTAGTAAAGATGTCGTGCCTAATCGAGTCTTATGGAGAAAGTAAGACCGATTTTGAAATTTTCCAAGGGATAGCGCGAGCTATGGGTGTTGAGTCCAAGTTTACGGGAGAGAAAACTTCAACTGATTGGATTGAGTGGCTCTACGAGGAGACACAGAAGAAAGCAGTTGCACGTGGCCTAGCTATGCCGGAGTACAAAAAATTCGATGAGCAGGGCTGGTTCAAGTTCAGTGACCCTAAAGAAGATATTGTCATGCTCCAGGATTTTAGACAGCATCCAAAAAAGAATCCATTGAAGACACCAAGTGGTAAGATTGAAATTTACTCGGAGGTTGTAGCTAATTTTGGATATCAAGACTGCCCGGGTCATGCGGTATGGAGAGAGCCTTATGAATGGTTGGGTATCAAAAATAAGAAATTTCCTTTTCATCTCATTTCTAACCAACCAGATAATAAACTTCATTCTCAACTAGATCATGGAGGACATAGTAGAGCAGCTAAAATTAACGGACGGGAGCCAATTCAGATAAATAGATTGGATGCGAGCAAAAAAAGCCTAAAATCTAATGATTTGGTCCTAGTGTTTAATGACAGGGGATCTTGTCTTGCATCTGTGGTTATTAGTGAAGGTATACGTCCAGGGGTAGTCTTAATGAGTACTGGTGCTTGGTACGACCCCATCGATCCAACAAGTGTCAGTAGTCCATGTAAGAACGGTAATCCGAATGTTCTTACCCCTGATAAAGGTACATCAAAGTTGGCACAAGGGCCGATAGCACATACATGTCTCGTAGACTTAAAATTAATGGATAAACCTATGCCCAAGGTAACGGCTTATGATCCACCAAAAATTATCGGTAACGATAAGTGGAAATGACTAATTCACAGAATTCAAATTAAGAGGATTGCATATGGTAAACTTGCAGGAAGCAGAAGATCTTTTCAATACAGTCAGAGTAAGTGCTAGGAGATTTGAAGACTCTCCCTTTTTGGAAAGACAAGATACAGCTGAGATGATTAGAGGCGTCTATGCTAATCGATTTTTTGCTATTTATAATGGAGAAGATCCTATAAAAAAATATTGGACGTTAAGGCGTAATGCCTTGCTTTTCGATGTCCCTGAGAAGCCTATTGAGATAACTGGACCAGATTCAGTAGCCTTTTTGGAGAAAGTCTTTACCCGTAAAGTTGAAGATATGAAAATAGGTCGGGGTTATTATGCTATAGCCTGCACTCCCCAAGGTGGCATATTCATGGACGGGGTGATGTTTCGATTTGATGAAACTAAGTTTTGGTATGTGCAAGCTGATGGAGCACTGGAAACCTGGCTTATAGCTCATAGTGAAAACTTTGATGTGAAAATCTCTGACCCTAATTCTAGAGTGTTACAAATTCAGGGTCCTGCATCAATGGAGATTATGAATTTACTTTCTGACAGGGAAATAGACGAAGGCATCAAATATTTTCAATCAGGTTTCTTTCGGCTAGGTGGACAAAAACTATATGTATCTCGTACGGGTTTCACAGGAGAACTGGGATATGAAATTTATTGTGATGGTGGTAAAACAGACCACTTGTCTCTTTGGGACAATATAATGGATGCTGGTAAAAGATACGGGATGGAGCTTGGCTCGACTAGTGCAATGAATATGAGGAGAATAGAAGCTGGTATCTTGGGTAATACCACTGACATGGATATTAATATGACACCCTATGATGTTGGTTTCTCCCAATTCGTTGACTTGGGTAAGGAAAACTTCGTTGGACGGGCAGCATTAGTCCAAAAAAAAGAAAAAAAAGTTAGGCTTTTAGGCGCAACATGCAAAACAAGAATTCCGAGGGGCGGAAATGAAATTTTAGATGGGAACCAGGTTGTTGGTAAAATAAGAACTGGGTTTCCCTCGCCAACCTTGGGGGTGGGTATTGGCTATGCAGAGTTTTTTGAGGCTGAAGACTGGTCAGGAAAAAATCTAGAATTAAGATTTTTGGATGGGGAAAGCCATCGAATTGAAATAGTGGATCTACCATTTTTTGACAAAAAGAAAGAGATTGTTAAGGGAGTAGATAGAAAAATCCCTGAAATTAATACTGATATTTTGGCGCTAACCCAAAAGGTTTAAAAATGGTCACCAACCTTGGAACCTTTTTGAATAATAAAAATCGATACCAATTTCAGAAAAGCTAAGAGGTTGAAATGATTGGATATGTAATGTTAGGTTCTAATGATATTAAGAAGGCAATGGACTTTTATGACGCTGTTTTATCCCAAATTGGCTTAATAAAGAAAGACATTAATGAAGAATATATTGGTTACTCTTCAAATAAAGAACCATCTCAAATTGAATTTTACTTAACAAAACCGTTTGATGAAAAGCCAGCTAAACATGGGAATGGTACAATGGTGGCTTTTTTAGCTGAAACTAGAGAAGCCGTGCATAAGTTTCACCGAACCGCACTAGACAAAGGAGGAACGGATGAAGGTGCCCCCGGGTTCCGAACAACGGGTGGGAATATGTACCTGGCCTATATCCGAGATTTTGATGGAAACAAGATTTGTGCCTATTCTATTAATTAGTTAAAGTTTTCCCAGTTGTTTTCATGCATTCAAACTTAGTAATCGATCCTGGAAAAATCTTTAGGCTATTTAGCGGCGATTCTGAAATCTCACCCTTTCATGATTACTACGCAAACGAGCAAACGTTACTCAGAAATTGTTCTGGTCGTCTCTTTGTTCATTATAATGGAGAGGATTTAGTAAAAACTTATTGGGCACTCAGAAAAAAAGCCATTATATGTGACACTCCAGAGCGACCGCTTGAAATCTCGGGTCCGGACTCAGTTACCTTTTTACAAATGATTTTTTCACGCGATGTTTCAAAGCTAAAGGTGGGAAGGGGTTTTTATACCATATCGTGTACACATAGCGGTGGAACTTTCATGGATGGAATATTGTTTAAGCTCTCAGATAAAAAATTCTGGTTTGTTCAGCCTGATGGGGATATGGCAACATGGATGTTGGCACACAGTAATGGCTTTGCAATAAATATTAGAGATCCAAAATCGCGTGTTTTACAGGTTCAAGGTCCCAAATCTTATGAGATAATGCATGCTACTTCCAAGGGAGTGATAGACCACAACTTTGGTTATTACCACTCAGGATTTTTTAGAATTGGAGAGCAGCAGGTCTATGTCTCAAGGACTGGTTGGACAGGGGAATTGGGCTATGAAATTTATACTCTAGGAAATAGTACTGACTATTTTAAACTCTGGAAAACCCTACTAGAAATTGGTAAGCCGCTTGGGTTGGTATTTAGTAGTATGCAGGCGATGAATACTCGACGCATTGAGGCGGGAATTTTAGATAGTGGTGGTGATTTTGACATAAGTGTCAGCCCTTTTGAAGTTGGCCTTGGTAGTTTCATTGATACTCAAAAGGGTCAATTTATTGGGAGTAAAGCCTTGAAGACAAAACCAAGGGAAAGGCTTTTATATGGCCTCATAAGTGAAAATCTTGTGCCAGCAGCTGGGTTTTCGATCATTGATAGTGAAAATATAACTGTAGCAAAAGTTACTGCGGGAACTTTTTCTCCACATTTTAAAACTGGAATAGGATACGCTAGATTTTCTAATTCGGGATCTTGGATAGGAAAGCAACTGAAAATAGTCTCTAACGGTGGATCTAAAGGCTATTGTGAAATAGTCGAACTACCTTTTTATGATAGGAAAAAAGAGCTCCCAAAGAAAAAACTGTAGCGATTTGTGCTTTTGGTAAATGTATTGTTGCAGATTTGATAAATGTACTATAGGAGTAAAAGTACATAAATAGTATATAACATAAATTATGGAAAAAGTGGTCATGCTTCAAACTACTCAAATCGCTATAATCTATGATTGTAAGGTGGCGGAAAGTGGTTATGCATATCTTGACCCGAGTTTGAAGTTAAAACCAAGCGAGTTCTCTCGCCCATGGTTGTCGCCGGAGAAATCAAAACATATTGCCACAAATAGGAAGTTCTTAGTGCAGCGTGTAAAGAGCCAGGTTCCGAGGGTTAAACCTTTCACTTATGAGGCTGTAAAAGATTTTAAAGTTTTAGGAGAAATCCAGGACCTTAATCAGTTTAATGATGACAGAATAAACTTTTCCAACAAATGGGGTCCTTTAGTAAAATTGAAAGAAGATAATTCTACCTTTAGAGAATTACTAAATATTTTGTTGGATAGCGAGTATGCTAGGAGGAGGTCAGAGTACCCACCTTTAAACTGCAGTTTCGATCCATTAAACCACAAAAATCAAGTCTTACACTGGGATTACGATAGGGATGGTAGACTTGTTCCAGCTTTCAAGCCTAAATCCCTTTTCAATTCGATTTATTTGGCTTGGGGCCTGAGGGTTCAATCAGAAAAAGAAAGAAAAATCTGCAAATACTTCAAGCTATATGGTGAAAGAAAAAGCTGTAACCACTTCTTTCAAGATACCAGGGGTGATAGAGAGTTCTGCTCCAAGAACTGCAGTAATGCCTTTAGACAAAAACCTGATTGGCAGGAAAAAGTACGGAGGGACATTGATTTAAGAATTACGAGATCAAGGATCAAGCTAGAAAGAGTCAATAAAAAATCAGTGATGAAACAAAGAGGCCCCAAGCTTGATAATTTAAATTAAATTCTTACGAAATGATTACGCCAGGATTTAATATACTCTGGGGGTCCAGGTGCTCTTTGGCCGTACGTAGAACATTTCCGAATAGCGGCGGCTGTTGTTTCTTATACCAGCGACTATGATCTCTTCCAACTGCATGGTGGTGAGTAATAGTTCCGCCATTGCTAATGATAGCATCAGATGCGGCACTCTTAATTGTTAGCCAGTCTTCCATCATTCTATTAGGAGCACTATTAGCATGGAATGCAAAATATGGTGCTGGTCCATCAGGATATGCGTGGCTAAATCTACAGGAAACAGCCCCTTTTTTTCCTGTAGTTTCAAGTATGGCTTGTTCAGTAGCAGATTTTACATTTTCATAAAAACTTTCAAATCTATCCCAAGTAATAGCTGTCTCGAATGTATCAGAAATTATACCCCTAGGAGTTAATTCTTCACGGTTATAAGGCATACGAATAAAGGCTTCTCTCCAAGCACCCACCAAACCTTCTTGATTTGCGGTTGGATTATTTCGCCAATTTACATCTATCGTTCCTCCATGATCCAAACAACATTGTTCCGCCCTAGATATCCAGGCATCAACTGGATGATCTGAGTTTTCAAAAGATACTACCATTAACGTAAAAGAACTATCGCTGGCATTATTTATTTTTAATTCGACATCATCTACAATTCTTACATTAGCAGGATAAAGACCAGCTTGTGAAATGGCTCTAACTGCTTGGGATGCTTTAAAGAAACTTTCAAAAAGGAAGCCTGCTGTAGCTTTGTAAGTTGGTTTTTTCTGGACCCGAACCCAAGCCTCAGTGATGATACCTAATGCGCCTTCCGATCCTAGCATCAAACGATCTGGACTAGGACCAGCCCCGGAACCTGGGACCCTTAATGATTGAATTTTCCCAGCTGGTGTTACTGTCGTTATATTCTGTACTAGGTCATCGATATGTGTATAAAGAGTCGCAAAATGTCCCCCTGACCTCGTCGCAATCCAGCCTCCCAAGGTAGAATGTTCAAAACTTTGTGGGAAATGCCTTAGTGTCAAGCCTTTAGACTTTAACCCTGCTTCTAGTTCTGGTCCACGAGCGCCACCTTGTATTCTGGCAGCTTGGCTTTTGCTGTCAACTTCTAGCACTTTGTTTAATAAAGATAGGTCTACAGTTACAGTCCCGTTATAATCTCCTTCAATGTCGCTAGTCACTCCTCCCACAACAGAAGATCCAGCCCCATAGGGAATGACTGCTGCGTTAACCTCACCGCACCATTCATATAAGTTCCTAATATCTCCTTCATTTTTTGGATATGCAATAATGTCAGGTGCGTTTTTAAAGTCACCCAGAAAAGTTCGTAAAGAGTCTGGTTGAGATTGGCCAAAAGTATGTAAAATCCGCTCATATTTGTCAGCCGTGCAAATATTTTCAAGTGACTTTGGTAGATTTAATCTACTCTTATTTAGAGAAATAGTGTCTATCGTAGGAAATGGACCTTTTTCGGAGCTTGAAATATCGAATTCTCCAAAAGATTTCAAAAGACCTTTGATCTCACCTCTGCCAAGAGAGGTTCCTTCATACCCCCATCCCCAGTATTTAAGTTTTTTCCCCATGTTCATTGTTCCTTAAAGAAGTCACTACATTTTTGAAAATTCCTATCTAAAACACCTTTTATCTAAATTTAATACCATTTTTACTTGAGCGTCAGATTATTTTTCAATCATAACATCTTTATTTTGCTGAACCTCTTGATAGTTGTCATCATTTAAACAGCCATAGCTTTATCGAAAGCTGTAGAGTAAAGGTTGAGTATTCACTAAAAGAAGAATTGTGAATACGGATCTTTTTTGTGCGTATTATTTTCAGAAGATTCATAGGTCGAATCATCTTTAACCTTTGGCTGCTAAGTCTTTCAATAGATATATCATCACGGTCTGCCAAAAAAGTAGAAAGATTTTTTTCTTTTAATTAATTGTAATTCAGGTTAAGACATTGGTTTTTGCGGGCGTAGCTCAGGGGTAGAGCGTTACCTTGCCAAGGTAAATGTCGTGAGTTCGAATCTCATCGCCCGCTCCATATCTGATACTCTATAAACATTACTTCAAACCGGATATGAAATAGTCCCAGGTGAAACTAGAGCTAGTGTCTTTAATTTTCTCTGAGGAGTGATTACCTCATAAAACATCAAAGGGAAATATTGGTCAGTAATTATCTATAAGTGACATGTCATTAAGCATTATTATACCTTTGGCTCCAGGAGACAGCGTTGAAAGCTTATTAAAGAGGTTAGATCTTTTTGGCTATAATCCAATCGTTACCTCCGATGGCAGTAGAGCTAAGAGCCTTAATCATGGTGGGAGGGTTGCTGAGGGGAAATACCTATTGTTTCTTCATGCTGATTCTTTCCTTGATGAATCATTTATGATGGCATTACCCAAAATCTCAGATGGGGATATTGATACCTTGTATTACTTTAAACTCAGGTTTGACAAAGTGGGGCTAGTTTCCCTGAACGCCATGTTAACTAACTTAAGATGTCGTTTATTTAATCTACCTTATGGTGATCAAGGTTTTTTTATTTCTAAAAGATTATTTATCGAAAGTGGTGGTTTCCGAGAGGATGTCCCATACGGAGAGGATATGTATTTCGTACTGAAATTGAAGAGCTTGGGAAAATCAATTAAAAATATCCCAATCTTTTTAACCACAAGTTCAAGGAAATATGATCAAAAAGGCTGGTTGAGGCTAACTCTTGAATACCAGTGGAAATTTTGGAGAATTCTTTTTGTAAGTAAGTTTACAAAGGACAAAAAAATATGAAAAAGTGCCTAGTAGTTTTGGCAAAGACACCAGGTTTATCTCCCCTAAAAACAAGGTTAGCTAGTAAAATAGGTATTGAAAAAACTTTAGAATTTTATAGCCTGTGTAAGAGTTGTTTACAACGCCTGTCACACCCAGACACCTATTCCACTTATTTAGCTACTGGAGAAAAAGAAGGTTCTGAAGATCCATTTTGGTCTAACTTTTCCACTTTCCATGCTGAGGGACGGTCTTTAGCCGAAAAACAGAGTTTTATATTTGACAAACTTTTCCCTACTCATAATTCAGTGGTGTTAATTGGTATGGATATACCACAAATTGAACCAAAACTGATTGAAACAGCATTTCTGAAGCTAGAGAGAAACGATTTTGTTTTAGGGCCTACTAGAGATGGAGGTTTTTATTTGTTTGGGAGTAACAAAAAGGTCTGCAAAAAAGTGTGGACCCAAACGCCGTGGAGTTCTAAGGAGACTGCAAAAGAATTTACACGATTATTAGAATCTCAGCCATCGCTTTTAAGAACACTTACAGATGTCGATAGATATGAGGATTTAGATTTTGTGGCACAAGAAATGCCATTAAAAATGTCATTAGAGCAAAAGGAAATTGTTTACTGGATCAAAAAGTTAATCGGGTATACAAATGCCTAGGATAGAATAATTTTGTAAGACTCACTATGGCCTATTACTGTAGAACTATAAAACTTACGTTTATAAGTGAATTTGCAAAGAAAAGTTTTACTGCTCAACTGAATTCTTCAGTTAATAAAACTGATTTTGAAAGGGGTATGCTACAAAGAATATTTTTTGATACTTCTGAAAATCAGATTATCCAAATGTTTGTCTGGCCCAGTAAAAACCATGCCGATGAACGGATGAAAGAAATTGGTGATGAACTTATTAAAAATCTGAGAGATTCTAATGTAAAAATTGAGCGATTTGAGGGTCAAGTCAGTGAGTTTGCAATCAATCCAAGTTATAAACTCCCTAGGGAAAGTTAGCAAATGTCAAGATTACTAGAGTATTTAGTCTGACGCCACGTTATTCAATTATTTTGTTGAAGTTTGACCAGACTTAGAGGATAGACATTGTAAATTTAGGACAGACTTTTACCAAGGTGACTTATGCAAAAACTTTCTACTCAATATGCTGAAACAATTATCAAAAATAGGATAAAGGTTCTATTTGCTGCATTACTTTTAGTGGCAGTTTCAATTATGGCCATCTCTTCAAATCCGCTGAGGCACAATAATTCAAATGAAATGTGGTTTTTGCCTGGTGATCCTAACCTTGTGGCCTTTGAAAAACTACAGGATCTATTTGGAAGTTCTGAATATCTAATCGTTGGCATCTCTGCCAGAGAGAAAGACCAGGATATATTTGAGGCTGAGACACTTATAATGATAGACGAAATTTCTACAATGCTCGAAGATCATGAAATAGTTGAGCAGGTTAGAAGTGTCTCCAAATATCAGCGGACATATGATAAGAATGGGATGGTAGCAACGGATGACCTGATAGAGGATTTTGAGGACTTAAGCAGCAACCCAGATTTAATTCTAAACGCTAGAGAAATTATGAAGGGAGAAGAGTTAGCTTTAGACTCAATCATCACATCAGATTTAAAAGATACCAGAATTCTAGCTAGAACTGAATATCGAGCAAACGACAATTCACATAAGATCCAAGTCGTAAATGATCTAAGAGATTTTATTAAGGAAAAAAGGTATGCAGAAAAAGGCTATAATCTGCGCCTTGGTGGAGTACCTTACATTGGAGAAAGATTTGAAACGATAAGTAATACAGAATTTGGCTGGATGATTCCAACACAGGCAGTAATAATGTTTTGTATTTTGGGTCTCATTTTTAGGTCCTTGGCTGGAATGATAGTACCTTGGATTGTCATTGCTACAAGTGCAATTACTTTCACAGGTCTCCAAGCAGGGCTTGGGCTTCCAATAACTGTGGTGAATCAAAGCTTAACTCCCATAACAATGCTTATAGGGATGGCAACAGCCGTCCATGTTTTATCAGAATTTTACGGTCTTCGTACAAGCGGGTTAAATGCCAAAGAGTCAAGCATTCGGCTTATTGAAAACTTGTTGAAGCCAGTATTTTTCACCTGCCTCACTACGTCAATAGGATTTTCTGCCCTATATGTTACTAGACTAGTTCCTGTTAAAGAGTTTGCAATAATAGCGGCTTTCATTCCCATTATTGTATTTTTATATTCAATGACAGCTTTACCAGCAGCACTTAGTTTTTTTTCAAAGTTACCTAAAAGAACGGAAAATACCTTTAAAGGAGGATGGCTCACTCACTTCACAAATTCCCTCCCTGATTTTAATTATAAGTACCGAAAAATAATTTCTTCTTTGGGGCTGGTGCTTTTATTTCTAAGTATATACGGCGTTTCTCAAATTAATGTGGATACAAACATTTTTAAGTATTTTAGATCTGATTTAAAGGTAACCAAAGATCTAGTATATTTTGACGATAGGTATAAGGGTGCAGCCAATGTGGAATATTTGGTAACTTCCAAAGAACAGTTCTCAGAAGAAGGTCTGGTTAAAGAGCCTGAATTTTTAAAAGATGTTGGGGAATTGGAAGAATTCCTTGAACAGAAGGTAGACATTGGTAAGGGTTTAACAGTACCCGATTTTTTAAAGCAAATAAGACAGGCTTTTACTGGTGATGACCCTAAATATTATATTCTTCCAGACTCAAAGGAAATGACAGCCCAACTTTTACTCTTATATGAAAACTCTGGTCCTGATGAAGATTTATCTGATCTAAAAGACTTTGATGAAAAAAATCTTCGTATGACCTTTCCAATTACTAATATGGATGCAAGCCAGTTCAATGTATTTGTAAAAAATCTTAATGCAGAAATTGCTGATAAGTTCAAGACACTGTCTGTTATGGCCACTGGTCCTATGGTTATGTTTCAAGCTCAAAACGAATATACTGATAAAGGAATAACTAGTTCTTTTACAGTGTCGCTGATTTTAATAAGTATAACATTTTTTATTTTGTTTAGGTCTGTCAAGTTTGGAGCTATCGCAGTAATCCCAAGCGTTATTCCAATTTTATTGGCAGGTGGAATTGCGACCCTAATGGGTAAGGATCTTAATCTGGGCTCCCTTATTGTTGGTGCTATGACTATGGGTATAGCGGTAGATGATAGTATTCATATGGTCAGTAGATATAGACTAGCGAGATTGGAAGGAAGTAATGTGCACCAAGCGATGCAGAGGGCAATGAATGAATCTGGAAGAGCAATCATTACAACGTCAATAATTTTAGTTATTGGATTTAGTGTTTTCCTTATGGCGAGTTTAGTTCCTACAATTGACATTGGAAGATTTGCTGCAATTATATTTCTATTGGCATTATTTGGCGTCTTATTTTTTATACCCTCACTCCTATATATTATTGATGGTAAGGATGAAAAGATTGGTGCAAAAACCTGAGAGGAAGGAAGTTAAAATGAATTTGTCTACCTTTATAAAATTTCTAGGGTCTGTAACCCTCATGATGGCACTTTGCGCAAATGCAGGATTTGGATTATCAGCTTTTGAAGTAATGTCAAAGGTGGACTCTAGGTATACTGGAGAATCTGCCATTTCTGACTGGCGGATGATTTTAATTGATAAAAAAGATAGGAAACGCGTACGAGAAATAGAAATTTTCAGCAAAGATTATTCAGATGTCGATAAATCAATTTCATTCTTTAGAAGTCCAGGAGATGTTAAGGGAACTGCTTACATGTCTTATAATTGGGAAAGTTCTTCAAAAGAGGATGATTCTTGGTTATATCTTCCGGCACTTCAAAAGGTAAATAGAATAGCTTCAGCTGATAGATCTGGTTCATTTATGGGAAGCGACTTTACTTTCTCAGATATAGATGGATTCGAATTGGAAGATTTTACCTATAAAATAGTTAAAGATGGTGATCTGGTTGATGGGAAAGATTGCTGGGTCATTGAAGCAACACCTAAGAGCAAAAAGGTTATTGAAAAAACTGGCTACCTGAAGAGTGTTCAGTGGGTAAGAAAAGACATTTTTTTAGTCGTTAAAAATCGAATTTTGGTGAAAAAGGGTAAGAAAGTAAAATTATTTGCTGCAAAGGATATAGAAAAAATAAACGGTATATGGACTGCAAAAACCTTGCAAATGATAACTACAAAGAGCAAAAAACTCGTACATAAGAGCATTTTCCAGCTGAAAAGTATAAAGTATAATACGGATGTGGGTGACGAAATTTTTGCCACAGAAGTAATGCAGCGCGGTCTTTAATTTGATATATAAAAACTCTAAATTGGTGAAGATTGAGCTTGTAGCTTCCTTGTTTCTTATGTGTTCAAGCATGCTATATTCTGAGGAAATTGATCTTGATTTAGCATCTGATGATTTTGATTTATTAGAGGATTTATCATTTGAAGAATTGGAGGCGGACTTGGGGATTAGTAACGAACTTCAAATCTTTACTGAAAATGAGGCTTCGGAATCGAATATTTCTAAAGGCCCTAGCAGCATCGGGGGTTCAGATACATTTTCTGGCTCAATAATTCAAAGTATCGTCTTTGGGATTGAAAATCCTGGGTCTTTTTTTAATAGGAACAGTCGGGGCCTAGAGAGGATCCGGACGAATATTAATTTAAGTACAAAAGGCGAAGTCTCCTCTAATCTAAAATACAAATTTGGAGGCTTGGTTCGGTTTGATTGGGGTGATTGGCAGGAGGAGAAATTTCGATTCGGAGGAAACTCACCTGAACTTAAGTTCAAAGATGTATTCCTAGATTTTTATCCTTCTAACAACATATGGATACGAATAGGAAACCAGATTATTGCCAGAGGGCAATTTGATACTCTGTCAATTTCGGATACGATTAACCCTAGAGACTTATCAATACCAGCACAGGGGGAATTGTCTGAGTTTCGGCAGCATATACCAGCTATACTTGTCAATTTCCCCTTGTCAGACTTTAAAATTGAAGTAGTAGTAACGCATAATGCTGGAGCAAATAATCTAGGTGAAATAGGTAGTGGTTTTGACCCTATGGCTTTGTTTCAAAGCCTTATGGTCCCTGGTGGTAGTCCCTTGGTACCAGTATACCTCAAGCCCAGCAACCAAACTGAACTGTTTGCGAGATTAAATTATTCTTTCAACGGTGGTGACTTTGCAGTAGTGGTTTCAGATGAAAACTTAAATCAAAGAAACCTAAAAGGTATAACTGCCACAACTCCCTCTACCGAGCTGTCTTTTGGGTTTGATAGAGTTAGGATGTTTGGGCTCAGTGGAAACGTTGCACGGGGTAATTACTTATTTAAATATGAGGGTGCTCACTTTTCAAATATGCCAATAGCAGGGAAAGACCCTACTTCTTTACCTTGGAATAAAAGGGATCAATCCATTTTGGGCTTAGGTATAGACTACAGTGGTGTAGATAATCTCACTCTAGGCTTTGAAACTGATATAAAACTTACACAAGACTACACCAATGATCTGAGTGGTTCTGAGACATCTGTTGGACAGTCTATTCAGGCAAGATGGACGGGTTTAAATGATCTCTTGACGATAAATGGTACACTAAGTCGCCTAAATGGTGAGAAAAGCTTTATTTCAAGTATTGCTGCAAATTACAAAGTTCGCGATGGGTTATCGCTGGGAGGGCGTTTGGTTCAATATCAAGCTAGTTCCGTGGCGGATAGTTTTTACCCTTACAAAAACCAAGATGTTATAATGTTATCTACTGAATATAGTTTCTAAGTAGCTAATGCTAATATTTTTTTAGCTATCAAATTTATTTACGTCTTAAATATCTTTTAGTATCTATAAGCCTCTTTTTGCTCTAAGACTCAATAAGTAATCGATCTTTATGTGATTAAACTAGATGGTGTAATCACTATTTATTCTTGCTGCCCCTCTAAAACATTAACTTTGGCCATGGCTTGTTCTTTAAATTTTTGAAGAATTTCCATAGCTCTTATTTCCTTTCCAGCCATTTTTATATCTGAAAACAATTCAACAATGACACCAGAATTTTCTGAAGATTTAAATAGCAAAATAGTGTGCCCCTTTACGGTTTCAACTGAGGTTACAGTTTGTATTACAGTCCATAGAGAGGGAGCTAACAATGTAAAATTAATAACTCTCGCGTACATTAGTCATTTTCCACAAATGATCTTGCAGACACATATTCAGTCATTTTTTCAGAGGCTACTTCATAAATTTGCTTCAATTCTCCAGAATCAAACGCTCGATACCAATTTAGGTCATCAAACATTCCACTTGCTTTTATTATCCCAGTCATTGAAGCCACAGCTTCGTCATTTGGTGCTTCAAGTAGGGCCACTGCGCTTATTTCTGGATGATTGAGATATAGCATCTCCAAAAGATTTCCACCAAGGCTTTCTACAAACGGAGCTACAATTTCCTTTCGGTTTTGTGGTTTGCTAACCATTGATGAACTAAATTCTTTACTTGTTTTTCCCAAAACAACATATTTGTGCATATTCGTACCTTTTATTAAAACTGAATGAATTTCTTTATAATCAAATTCCTGTTAGTTTCTTTGACATTTACTTTTTATTCAACTTATAATTTTTAAAAAGGGGGAAATTTTGGATAAAGAACAACTCCATTATGATACAATGCACATTGGTTTTTTAGAAAAGCTGTGGGGAGATGGTTTTATGTCTCCTGGTGGCTACGGAGAAGTTAAAAGACTTTTAATAGATACAAATATGTCTGGTAGTAAGGTATTGGATATTGGGTGTGGTGCAGGTGGGATAACATTGAGCCTTGTTAAGGATTTTGAGGCAAAAATGGTTATCGGTGTAGATGTTGAAGCTGATGTTATTAAAAAAGCAAAAACTAAAGTTAAGAAAGCATCATTGGATGATCAAAT
>PALK01000047.1 GCA_002710765.1 Rickettsiales bacterium
CCAACTTCATATTTTAAGGCAATTGCAAAGTGAGTTGGGTTAGTTATTATAGCTGTTGCTTCATTGAGATTTTCTACAGATGCATTTTCTTTGGCAACTTTTGAAGCAGCTTTCATCTGAAGTTGTCTTATTTTTGCTTTCACCTCTGGTTGTCCATCAGTCTCTTTATATTCGTCTTTGATATCCTGATGAGACATTCTAAGCTCTTTAATATATGTATATTTTTGCCATGAAAAATCTAAAATTGCAATAATTACTAAGCCAATTAATAAACCTGCTAACAAGATAGGAAAAAATGATAAAAGTCTTGTTAATGCTGAAAATAAATTTGGGTTTGTAAGATGAGTAATTTCTGGAAGATACTTTTTCATAACAAAATAAGTTATTAATCCTAAAAATGTTACTTTTAATACGGCTTTAAGAAGTTCAACTAATCCCTTTACTGAAAAAATTTTTTTTAAACCACTCAAAGGATTCATCTTAGAAAATTTAGGCTCTATTGACTTAAATGAAAAGTTAATTCCACCTACTATAAATTGAGTAATTATACTTACTATACATAAAGGGATACCAAATATTAGTGTTATTTTAATAAAAATAGATACAGCACTTTTAATTGAAGTTAATGATGAGTGACCATTTAATAGTTCAGGTCCAAATTGTAGGAATGACTTAATAACAAGTAAAAAATCCTCAATCAGAAAAGGAGTAGCATACATTAAAAAAACTCCAGCAAAAAGAATTGTAAAAACAAACGTTTCCTTTGAAGAAACTACTTTTCCATCTTCTTCAGCCTTTTGAAGCCTTCGGGCACTTGGTTCCTGTGTCTTTTCCTGACTTTCGTCTTTATCTTCAGCCATTTATAGAATACCTAAAACTCTCTCAAGAGTTGATAATGAATTGTTTGTTAATTCTGCAAATGTTCCACCTATAGATCTTGTCGATAGGTATAGAACTATAAAAGCAAGAATTAATGATATTGGAAAACCAAATGAGAATAAATTAAGTGTTGGTGCAGATTTAGTAATAACTCCAATAGCTACATTAGATAACATTAGACCTCCTACAACTGGAAGCATAATTAGTCCTGCTCCATAAAACATTGCTCCAGCAGCTTCAATACCTATTCCTATTAATTCTATCCCAGGAGCTCTCGAACCAATTTCTAGAACTTCATGACTTTTCATAATGAAATCAATTGCTAGTAAGTGTCCATTTAAAGAAACAAAAATAGTTAAAAGAAATAAATCTAAAACAATACTTAAAACTGGTGTTTGTCCACCAGTTTCGGGATCCACTAATGCTGAGAAACCAAGACCAGTAGCAGCTGCTATTTTTTCTCCTGCCATCGAAGCAGCACTGAACCAGATAGTTAAAGATAATCCAGCAGCAACTCCAATAATAGCTTCCATTATTATGATTATAATTAGGTTATCTAAAACAGAAGAATTAAGCCCATTTTGGTAAATAAAACCAAAATTGAAGAAACATAATACCATTGAAAAAACAATTTTTGCCTGCAGTGGAACATTTCTTGAACCTAGAAATGGACTTGAAAGAAGAAATCCTGTTAGTCTTATTGAACTTACAAAAAATAAAAATAAATATTCAATTAAACTACTTAATTCTAAGCCAGGTAATGCATCTAATGGAGCATTGAAGGGAAGGGGAATTAACATTATTTGATTCCTGATATAGTATCAAAAATAAATGCAAAATAATCAGTAAGTGAAATAATAAAGAAATTTGCCATAAATCCCATTGCAAATATAACTAATACTACTTTAGGAACAAAGCTAAGAGTCATCTCTTGAATAGATGTTGCTGCTTGAATGATACCTATAGTAAGACCAATAATTAATGCAGCTGCTAAAAAGGGGCCACTAGATATTAAAACCTGATAAAATGCTAACCTTATCATTTCTATATTTTCATCAAATCCCATAATATCAAACCTTTGTAATATCTAATTTCTTATGAAAATGTTCCCACTAATGAGCCAACTGTCATTGTCCAACCATCAACTAATACAAATAATAATAACTTAAATGGTAATGCAATTAACATAGGTGATAACATCATCATNCCTAATGACATTAGNATTGAAGCAACAACCATNTCAATCACTAGAAATGGTAAAAATAATAAAAATCCAATNTGAAAAGCAGTTTTTAATTCACTNGTCATATATGCCGGNAGTACAATATAAAATGGNACATCAATTGAGGACTCAAAATTTCCCATATTAGCCATGCTGGCAAACATATTAAGATCAGTTTTTCNTGTGTTTTTTATCATAAATTTTTTTAATTCTCCTCCACCAGTTTCAATTGCTTCATTTAAAGACATTTCTCCTGACTGATATGGCTCTGAAACTGACTCAGTAATTTTATTAAACGTAGGTGCCATCACAAAAAATGTCAGAAATAATGATATTGCTATCAAAATTTGATTAGGAGGTGTTTGTTGTGTTCCTAATGCTTGTCTTAAAATTGACATTACAATTATGATTCTTGTAAAAGCTGTCATACCTAAAACTAATGAAGGTAAAATAGTTAAGGCTGTCATCAAAGCGAGTATTTTTAACGATAAAGAATAAGTTTTATTTCCATTCGCTGATTCAGTTATAGTTAATGCTTCCAGACCTTCAGGTAAATTTTGACTATTAGCAAGTTCTGGAAAAATAAAATATAATATTAGAATAAGAAAATTACCTAATTTGATCATCACTAATCCTTTTTTCTATTATTTTCTTTACTTCAAGATTATTAAACTGATTATTTTTTGCTGACTTTATTTCGGTAAGTAAAGCTCCAGAGTTTTTACCGGATATGAATAGAAAGTCTTTTTCATCTAAATTTAAGATTAAAGCTCTATCCCCTTGACCTAGCATTGTTACTTCAGAAACTTTCATTCTTCTTTCATTATGTAATTTTGAGCTTATTAAATGCTTATTTTTTTTGAAAAAGTAAAAACCAATAAAGATTACGATTAAAAATCCTATTACAATAAGATATTGGTCTAATGATGGTCCAGCTACAGGTGTCATTTTTCTTACTCCTAAATTTATAAGATTAGTGATGCAAGAAATCTGCCTTCTGGACTTAAATAAGGAATATTTTACTTAAGTAATTGAAAATAATAGATATTTTTTTAAATTTTTTAAATTTATTTAGTCAATTAAATGACTATTTTATAAATTTTGAACTCTTTCTTCAGGATCTACTACTTCAGTCAGTCTTATGCCAAATCTTTCACCTACCATTACGACTTCACCTTTAGCAATCATAGTTCCGTTAGCTAAAATATCTAATGGTTCACCAGCAAGTCTATCTAATTCAACAACAGATCCTTCATTTAATCTCAGTAAATCTCTTATTTTTATTTCAGTATTACCCACTTCAACGGTAAGTTTTACATCTATATTTTCTAAAACTCTAAGGTTATTTGCTCCAGCTTTTTCGGTTTTAACTTCAGCTTTAGGTTGAGGCTTTTCAGTATTTTCTTTTTCAGAAGTTTGAGGTTCTTTAGCTTCTACTTCTGAACTTTTTTTGGTCTCTGCGTTCATTTTTACTCCTTAATTATTTATTAGTACTTGTTATTCTTTTTTTTAAATTTATTGCTGCATTTCCTTTAAGTTCTCCCATTTCTGCTGTAAAATACTTTTGATCCTCCACAAAAAAGTCTACGGTTTCATCAACATTTATGTTCAATACGTCATCTTTTTTTAATCTTAACAACTTTGACATTGACACTTCAGGCTCAGAAAGCTTGCTGTGGACTCTAAGAGGAACCTCAAGTATGGCATTTTGCAGTCTATCTTGCCAATTCATATTTGTTTCAATTACATCTGATTGAACTCTGGATCTTAATAATGATGAAACAGGTTTGAGAGTTTGTAAAGGATAAACTAGATCAAATGAAATAGAATCAATTTTAGGTAGCTGCATAACAAAGGAACAAACTATAACTAAATCTGAAGCTTCAACAAAAGCAGCAAATTGCGGATTTTGTTCTCTACTTTGAAATTTAAGAGTTATTGGAGTCAAATCTTTCCATGACTGTTCTAAAACTCTACATAAACCATTATTAACAACTTCAATAATTTTTTCTTCAGTTGATGTAAATTCAGTTCTTGAGTTATCTGATACTTCCAGTTTACCTCCATACCTACTACTCGTGCAAAGGCTTACAAAGGATGGTGGAAGAACAGTTAAAAGAGAACCTCTTAATTCTTCAATTCTATTATTTGTTAAACTCATGAATGCATCAAGTCCAGAACTATACTCTTCAAAGGTTTTTACTTCAGGAGGAAACGAACTTATTCTTGGTTGCACTCTAAGCAAAGGAAGGAAAACAGATCGTACCATTCTTGCAAATCTCTCATTTATCAATCTTAGAGCATAATAATCCCCTAACAATGTTAAATCATCAGAACCAAAAGAAAAAACTTTTACTTCAACATCTTTAGAATTTTTAATGGTTGAAGAGCTCAAGTCTCCAGTTTTGAGACCATCCATTAATGCTGAAACTTCTTCTGTCGATAATTTTCTTGATGGTTCACTCATAATTTTAATTTTCAGTTACTGTAGAACAAATGATGTAAAGTGGACATTTTCAACACCCCCAAAACCCTCAACTTTTTCTAGTATCTTGTTAATCCCATCTTTTAAAGTTTCTGACAAATTAGATTTTCCATCTCTACCTGCAATATCTTCTGGAGAAAATTCTGACATAATACCAAGTATTTCAGATCTTAGAGCAAGTTGATGGCTTTCAACATTAACCATAACAGTATCATCATATTGTGTTGATACTCCNAGTGAGATCTGTAGAAACTTCTTTGATCCTTTAAGGTTAGTTGTGAAATTTCCAGGAAATTCATAGTAAGTAGTTGCAAAAATTTCTTCTTCCGGAACTACTTTTGGTATTTTTCTTGGTCCTACGGGACAATTTCCTTCTTCATCTTTTTCTTCNTCCGTGCAATCTTCAGATGCAACTTCTTCATCCTCTTTATTTTCATCATCATCTGATTGTTCCGGATTTTCTTTTTTTTCAATAATCTGAGTTATTTCACTTGATGGATCAGTTTCATTTCCACCCATGAACATACCTATTCCTAGACCTATNCCTAGCAAAACAATTCCACTAACAGCCATAATTGCTATTTTTACAATTCCACCTTTTTTTTCTTCTTCTTGATTATTTTCTTCAGCCATTATTTTTCCTTTAAGTTTATTTTAGTAATTTACGCATTAATATCAATATTATGATTAGTTTTTTTTGCAATTTTCTCTGAAACTTGATTAGTCTGGTTCTTTTTTGTTTTTAAAATTTGTTCAATATTTTGTTTCTTTTCAAGATGTTTTTTCGAGCCATTATTTTGCCCAGCCATTGATGAAAAACTTCCAAGTTTTAGTGACTCTTTATCCATCATTTCAACTAACTTTGTTTGATTTTCATTTAGTATACTTGCTACTTGTTTGTTATCAGTATTAATTTTTATATCTGTTTTTTCACCTTCAATCCCAATTTCAATTTTTAATTTACCAAGATTTTTTGGTCTTACTGAAAAATCAATTTTATTAATTCCTCTATTAATATTACTTTTTATAACCCGAACAAACTTTTCACCCCAACTACTTTCAAGCATATCTAATGTTTCTTGTGATTCATTTTCTTTATTTAAAATTGAATCTTTGGGCAAGTTTTTACTTGAATTAACTTTAGATAAATTATTTTTTTCAGAGTTTGTTAATGCAGCTTCATTTTTTGAAGATTGAGTAAAATTTTTAAATTGACTAATAAAAGAGACCTTATCAATAATATTTAAATTTTTATTTTTTTCTGAATAAGTAATATCTAACTTTACTTTGTCAAAAGCATTATTTTGCTTTTTAATTTTTTTTTCAGAAATTTTTTCTTGTTTTTTTTTTATATTATTTAATAGATGAGAACCTATTATNGGTTCTTTTTTTTCATAAGAACTAGTAACTTCTTTATTTGACTTAATTAATGAAGTTTTTTCTTCTAAGTTATTTGAAACTGGTATATTTATATTTTTTTTATTAATGTTTTTTTTTTCTTTTATAATAATATTATTTGAATCTCCAGGTGATTTTGTTGATAAATCTTTTTGGAGAGATGATATATGTAAGTTTTCTTCTTCTGTAATGTTATTGTTAATTAAATTAATATTATTATTAATTTCTTCATTAAAACCTAGTTCCTTATAAAAAACTGATATTAGTGATTTAGCAGCCTTTATTTCGTTTTTATCTTCATTTTTAATACTTGATAACTCATTTTTGTTGCTTTTTTTTTCAAGTTTATTTTTAGGTTCTACCTCATTATTGATAAAATTTTCTAAAATTTGATTCTGAATTATATTATCTTGGGTATTTGTTTTACCTGCGTTAATACTTTTCTCCTCTAAATTTTCTAAATTAACTAAAGAAAAGAGTTCTGCAAATAAAGCATCGATTCCTTCATCAGAAGAACCTTTTTTAAAACCATTTGGAAGAAAATCTTCATTGTTTGTAACTAAATCTTTTCTAATAGATACCATTTTTTTCTCGCTATTAATTAGCAGAAACTTGCAAATCTAATGCCACATATTTCTTTTAAAAAACTAAACGTTAGGTTTATTGAGGGTTGTGACTTCAGAACGTTTATCTTTTAACTCTATTTTATCTTTTTGAATTAGATTAATTTTTTGTTCAATTTTATCTTTTTGCTTGTTTATTCTAGAAATTTGTTGAATATTTTCTGAAATTTCAGAGTTAAGATAATTTTTTCTATTTGAGGATACTGATAATCTCTCTTGAAGCAGTTTTTTATAGTTAGAAGCATGTTTCATTAATGCACTACTTGTAATCTCATTTTCTGAAAAATCTGAGGATTTAAGCATTTCGTTTAAAGTGTTTTCGACTGCAGATATTCTGGTTTTTTCTTCATTAAGTTTGCTAAGTGACATTAAAGATTTATTTTTTTTCAATTTTTTTAATATTAGTAGTAAGTCAAATTTATTTTTTTTCATTATATATTCTATTTTATTGAAAATAATTGTTTAATACTTTCTTCATAATTTGTTTTTTCAACTTCTTCTTGTTTAATAAGGCTGCATATTTTAGGCCAGTTATTTAGGGCATTATCTATTTCTTCATTTTGACCACTTGTATAACCACCCATTAAGATTAGTTCTCTATTTTCTAAATATAATGAATACAATTTTTTTATATAATTTGATTGTTCGATATGTTTAGGTTTGGCGATAGTATTCATTACTCTACTCAACGATTGATTAATATCGATTGCTGGGAAAATACCCATTTGAGCATGTTCTCTTGAAAGAACAATATGTCCATCAAGTATGGCTCTTGCAGTATCAACAACCGGATCATTATTATCATCAGAGTCAGCTAATATTGTATAGAAAGCAGTAATCGAACCTTCTTTTTTTGTTCCTGTTCCAGTTCTTTCAATTAAACTAGGTAACATTGAGATTACTGAAGGTGGATAACCCTTTGATGTTGGTTGTTCACCTAGGGCTAACCCTACTTCTCTTTTCGCATGTGCTATTCTTGTCAGTGAATCCATAATCAATAGAACGTTTTTACCTTTAGCCCTAAAATATTCCGAGATAGATGTTGCTCTTTCCGCTCCTCTAATTCTAAGTAAAGGAGATTTATCAGCAGGAACTGCTACTATTATAGTTTTATTTTTTGTTTCATTATTAAGTATTTGATTAACAAAACTTCCTACTTCTCTTCCTCTTTCTCCAATTAATGCTACTACAACTACATCAGCAGCAGTAAACCGACTCATCATTCCTAACAGGACAGATTTTCCAACACCTGAACCTGCAATTATTCCAATTCTTTGTCCTCTTCCAACTGTTAACAAAGAGTTGATTGCTTTTATACCAACATCTAGAGGTTCAGTNATCGGTTTTCTTGTCATTGGATTAATCGACTTGCCATTAATTGGCCATTTTTCTTGGGTGATTATATCATTTTTATGATCAATAGGTTTTCCATGAGCATCAATTACTCGTCCTAATAAGTTTTCTCCAACATCAACATTTATTCCTTGATCCACAACTTCAACTTTAGCACCAGAAACTATATTTGCATTTTGATCGTGGATTGCTAAAAGATTTTTTGAGTCGCGAAAACCGATTATTTCTGCAGTAACAAAGCTGTTATCACTACACTCAATATTACATAAAGTTCCTATAGGTGATGGAAAACCATCACATTCTGCAATCTTTCCATCAAATCTTGATACTTTNCCTTTGAAAATAATACCTTCTTTAAAGGAATATTTATGAATATTATTATTAATTTTTGTTGCTAAAAGTGTCATATTTAAATTATTTTAATCATTCTTATTCATTAGTCATTTTTTTGTGTTTTTACTTAGTTCATTCGTTGATTCTATTTTTTTATTTTCATGAATATTTTTTTTATTTGTTGAGGTTACATTAATTGAAACATTTTCTTTTAATGGGTTATTTTGTATTTCTTTATCTAAAGCTAATTTATTGGTTGGAGTTATTTGATCTAGATTTTTATTATCCGTTTTCAGTGATGCATTTTGTTTTTCAATGGTTGTAATTTGTTCTTTAATATTATGATCTGAAGAAAAATTAATTTTTTTCGAAAAGATTTCACTAACTTCTATCCCTCCTGACTTGATTTTTAAATCTCCATTTTCTAAATCTTTATCAATTAAAAACTCTATTTCAGAATTAGGTTTATTTATTTTTAAAAATGAGGTTACAGATTTATGGTCCTCTTCATTAAGATAAACTCTAACTTTATTTGAGCTAGCCGCTATAGAGGCAACTAATTCTTCAATTTTTTCTGTAAATTTTTTTGGCATTCTTTCAATTTCATACCCTAAAAATTTTGTACATAAATCTGATATAGTTTTATTAATATTTTGATTTAGTTTTTTTAATAGGTCTGGTGAAACTAAAAATAAATTATCGATAGTATTTTTAAGGGACATTGCAATTGCAGCTTCCCCTTTTTGAAGTTCCTCTTTAATTTTTTTAACCCCATTTTGATAACCATTTTGATAATGTTTTTGAGCAAGTTCATTTGCAATTTCGTTAGCCTCTTCTTGTGTGTAGATTTTTTTTTTAACTTCTGGAATTATCTCTTCATTTTGTTCCTTTTCTAATTCTTTTTCTTTTGAATTAATATTTTCCAAATTACTTAATAATTTTTCAGTCTTTTGATCAATTATTTCATCTTTGGTTTCTTTCTTAAACTTTTTCTCTGACTCTTGGGCAATTTGAGTAATTGAGAATGCTTTAAAATCGGATTTTATATTTCCAGTTATTTCATTGGATTTAAGAAATGTAGAATCTGTTTTATTTAAAATATTAATAATTTCTTCTGTTTTTAAAGGTGAAGTATCCTTTTCAACAGTTTCATTTTTTTTGTCTTCTAATGGCATCATACGAAATCATCTCCACCCCTTCCAGCCAGAACAATTGTGCCTTCATCAGACATAGTTCTTGCTGTATTAATAATTGCTTTTTGCGCCTCTTGAACCTCTGTCAGTCTTAACGGTCCAAGAACTTCCATTTCATCTTGAATATTTGCCGATGCTCTTTGTGACATTGAAGCAAAGATTTTCTTTTTTAACTCTTCTTCTGTTCCTTTAAGTGCGATAATGAGAACCTCTTGATCTACATTTCTTATAAGAGTTTGCATACTTCTATCATCCATTAAGATCAGTGTATCAAATGTGAACATGCTTTCTTGAATTTCTTTTGCTAATAATCTGTCTTTTTCTCCTAGAGATTTTACAATCCTTTGCTCCATATTTTGTTTTGTAAAGTTCATAATCTGTGCTGCTGCCTTTACACCTCCAACTGATGATGCTCTTAAGGATGTNTTTGTTTTAAATTTAAGTTGCATCACTCTTTCTAGTTCNGCTAAAGCATCTGGTTGAACGGTTTCAAGNGTTGCNATACGATGAATAATATCAGCTTGAATTTCNTCNGGAAGNAGAACTAAAACNTCAGCTGCAACACCAGCATCTAAGTAAGAAATAATCAAAGACATTATTTGTGGATGTTCATCAGATATAAGTTCNGTTACTGATCTTGCATCCATCCAATCAAGAATTTCAATGGGTTTATCACTTTCTGTAGGTGTGATTCTTCCCAAAACTGATTGAGCTTTATTTTCACCTAATGCCTTAGTCATAACATTTCTTATATAATTAGACGAACCCATTCCTAAATCAGTTTGCGTTTTTATTATTGCTAAAAACTCATCTAGTACTTGGTTAACAGTATCTTGATCCAGTCCTTGAACGGTATACATTTCTTTTCCGAGTTGTTGAACTTCCTTTGGACCCAAATTCTTAAGAATTTCAGCTGCCTCATCTTCTCCTAATAGCATCATTAAAATAGCGCATTTTTGGGTATTACTTAACTGTTCGTATGCGGACAGTTCTTCTTCTGTTTCTGTTTTTTTATTNTTTTCAGCCATTATTATACCTTTTTATAATTATGTGTCTTTTGACAGTAATTGTCTAAATACATTTGAAATTTTTCCCGCTTCATCTCCTACTAACATTCTAACTACAGCTACTTTATCATCATATGTNTTTGCTGTATCTAACATTTCTGGAGAAATAGAAGATTTTTTTGGTTTCAGTTTAGCTTTTATATCTTCCAGAGATTCACCCTCCTGAACCTCAACTTCATCTTCTGCATCATCATCTTCGAGATCTTGNTCTGTTTGCATGGCACCACCTTCTCCTGAGGATGGAACTAATATTCTATTAAGTAGAGGCTTTAATGCGCCAAATGTAACAATTGCTAAGATAAGAACCGTAGATAATTGGCCTATCATATTTTGGAACCAAGCTTGTTCAAACCACTTTGTTGTAATAACTTCCATTTCATCAACAAAATCTCCACTTGTTACAACTATTGAATCTCCTCTTCCATCTTCAAAACCCACAGCTTCCTTAACCAATGAAGATATTTTTTCTTTATCTTCTTCACTTATTGGTTCGGATATAATTCCCTCTGGCGATTCAACAACTTTGTTTTTAACTAAAACTGCGGTTTTAACTCTTCTAATTTTTCCTATTTGACCAACAGTAGTGCTTAACTTTTTACTAACTTCATAATTTTTAACATTGGAAGATGATCTTTGCTTGAATTCAGCTGGTCCATCTTCAACTGGGGTATCAATTTGCAAGTCAGCAGCTAAAGGTGCCTGATTTGCAACCGCTCCAGGAATCCCCCTTGCTGGCCTATCAGTTGACTCGTCCAAACTGTTTTGTTCACTTCTAGGTGCGATGCTTTCTGGATCAAAAGTCTCCTCGGTAGTTTGAGTATTGGTAAAGTCCATCTCCACATTTACCTCAGCAGTAATATTTCCTGCACCCACAATTGGTGAAACAAGAGATAATATTCTTTCCCGATATAGTGATTCTATTTTAATTCTATGATTAAGTTGTTTTTCAGTTAATGCAATATTTGGGTCGTCTTCAGGTTTTGATAAGAGTTTACCATATTGATCAACAACAGTTACATTATCTGATGACATATTGGGGATTGATGAGGAAACAATATGTACTATAGACCTAACTTGTTCTCTATTTAATACTCTTCCATCAGCAAGTTTTACAAAAACTGAAGCTGTTGGTGAAGCAGAATCTCTAACAAAAACTGATCTTTCAGGTATAGCTAAATGTACCCTTGCTCCTAAAATATAGGAAATTTCATTAATTGATCTTGCCAACTCTATTTCTTGAGTTTGCTTCATCTTCATAAATTCTACTGATCGACTTGTACCCATAGGAATTTTTTCAAGGAGATCGTAGCCTTGAGGTACCGAACTTGGAAGACCTTCGGCAGCTAGCTTCATTTTTGCTTCGTAATATTCAGGTGACGGCACAAGTATTTCACCTGTAGTTGAATCAATAGAAACATCTATTCCATTTGACCTTAATACATCAATTACTCTCGATTTTTCATGTTCAGGCAATGAAGAAAATAAGGTAGTTCTAGATGGTTCCTTAAAAGAGATAAATAATACCATTCCAATAAAAATTACAAATAGAGTAATCATTACTGGTATTGACCTTTGAACCGCTGGTTCGTTTGAGAACTTCCTTAATTTCTCAAGTGTATTGCCAATATTTGAGATAATACTTTTATTAGCTAGTTGTGTATTTGCAATTTCAGATGTTTGTACTTGTTCAGCCATTTTTTTCCCCTAACTTTGTTAAACAGGCATGTTCATTATATCTTTGTATGCTGACAAAACTTTATTTCTAATGTTTAATGTCATTTGAAAACCCAGGCTTGCCATTTGTTGATTCATCATTACTTTAGTTAAATCATTCTCAATACCCAGTTCATATTTTTTTGCTAATTCAGCACTTTTAGTTTGATTATCTGATACTTCATTAATGGCGTTTTTTATGCTTTGCAGAAAATCAGCCTCTCGATTATCTTCTATCTTTGGACTTAGATTTGCAACACCTTGCTGCAGGTTTTTAATTTGTTCTTGATTATTATTAGTCTCGACTAATTTAGGTTTAAAAACAGTTGTCAAATTTGGTTTCATTTTTTTCCTTAATAGTTTAAATTATTGCTTGTTTAACATTTTCGTCAAAACTTTTGTAAAAGTTATTATTACAACTGACATCAACCATTATGTGGTTTTCATCAATGATTTTTTCATCACACAATACAATTGCCCTTTGTAAAACATTCTCAAGTTCCCTAACATTTCCTGGCCAGTTATAATCAGTTAGAATTTTTTTGGCTCTATCTGTTATAAAAGGAAGCTTTCCAATTTCTGTATGTCTTTTAAGCAGTGCAATACTAATTGGAATAATATCATCAGTTCTTTCTGATAAATTAAGTGTTTCAATTGGAAAAACATTTAATCTATAATAGAGATCTTCTCTAAACTTTTTCTCTTTTACTTCCTGAACCATATTTCTATTAGTTGTTGCAATAACTCTTACGTCAACCTCAATATCTCTTTGTCCACCAATGGGTGTAACTTTTTTTTCTTGCAAAACTCTTAACAATTTAGCTTGAAGGGATAACGGCATTTCTGAAATTTCATCAAGTAAAAGTG
>PALK01000048.1 GCA_002710765.1 Rickettsiales bacterium
TAATTTTTAACAAGGCAATATTTCACAACAACATGGACAAACTTCCTTTTAGATATAGTCTTTTAAGTTTGTTGGCTACTTGTTCTGATGAACAGTTAGAAACTTGGTTTGCTGAAAACAAGATCCATTCAAAAATGAAGACTTTTGATATCTTGAGTCTAAAGGGAAAAGACTTTCAGAAAAACAAAAGTTTTGTGAAAGTTAATGTAAAAGTTTCTGATAAGACTGATATAGAAAAACTTCAGCAAATAAGAAATGAATTAGAATCTCATCTTCAAAAAGTTAATCATTTTATTGAAGCTAAGACACTTCCTAAAGTTGCTTAATCAAAAATTTATTTTAAAAATTAGGCTGAGTTTTGCTCAGCCTTTTTTTTGTCTATGGAACATATGTTGTTATTGACCCACTCAGGTCTACATGTAAAAAATCTCCACCATTTAACTCTGCTAATACTTCTTTAATTAAATATCCGTCAATCCCAATCATCACAATTCCAAAAGCAAAGATTCCAAGAATCACCATTAAATGGGTTGATAGTCTATGTTCGTGAATTACCTTTTTTTCCATTTTCTCACTCCATTCATTAAGTTAATTGCTACTTTAAATTCTTTCAGAGTTTTCTAAAAATATCAACTCAAGGTATAGCCTCCTTTTTTTAATATTACATAAAAGAAATAGAATGCTACTGGAGTTCCAAAAACAAACCCAAATAAAGTGTGGGTTCTGTAATAACTTCAGCTACGCAAAGAATAATCCAAAAAATAGAACATAGGATTAAACCAATGGGATTTGCTTTAAAGCCTGGATGATGTTAAATTATAGTTTTGCGAATTAATTTTTGAATAGGCTTATGGGTACTTCATTGAAATTCTTTTCACTTGCTTTGTTTTTGTTATCTTTTGCAGCAATCCAACCTGTGAATGCGATGTCTGATGAAGCTTTTAAAGGTCTAGAGAAAGAAGCGCAGAATATTTCGACGCGCTATGCTACAGCAAAAAAATGTGGTCTCCAGAGAACAGCAAAAAAACTCTTCGATATGTTCGGTAAAACAGCCTCACTTTGCGAGCCAAGAGAAACACAACTGATCAAGTTAGAGAGAATTTTGGCGTCAGCCAAAGCTAAAGGTAAGTGCAACGATCTTGATAAAGTTGAACAAGATGTATTGAACGCTTTGAACTTTATGAACTTTCACTATGCTGCGCTGGACTTAAATTTTGCGCTTGGAGGCAATGATGTTTGTGGGGAATATTTCATTGAGGTAAATAATCTGAGAGAAATAAATAGTAAGCCCTAAAATTTCAAGGGAAAACAAATTCAACTTTACAAAAACTATCATAAAAAGAATCCATAATTTATCTTTGCAGAATATCCCAAAAATATCAACTCAAGGCTCTGTCAACTCACACACGAGCGCAAAAAGTTTATAAGTCTTGATAACTGCCCTATCAATAGATAATGTACCTCTTTCTCAAGAAAAAGATACAAAAAATGCTTGAAACCATTGTTCAGTATGGTAATATGAGTTATGAAAAGTTGTGTGGGATATATCAGAATATCAAGTCAAACCAATGTAGACGGAGATTCTATTGCAAGGCAAAAGCAAGCAATTGAGACTTTTGCTAAACGACAGAATCTGTCTATTGCTAGGTGGTTTGAAGACTTAGCCGTGAGTGGTGCTGACCAATTAGACCAAAGAAAAGGATTCGTTGAGTTACTCCAATACATGAACTCAAATGGTGCTAGAACTATTTTAGTGGAGAATGCTAGTCGTTTCGCAAGAGATCTTGCAGTCCAAATATCAGGATATGAATTATTAAAGCAAAAGGGATATGAATTGATTGCTTGTGATTGTCCTACTCACTTTCTCGAAGATACTCCAACGGCAACAATGGTGCGAAATATACTTGGAGCAGTTAGTCAATTTGAGAAAGCAAATTTAGTTGAAAAACTTAGAGTAGCAAGAGTTAGAATGAGAGAAGAAGAGGGCAAGTGCGAGGGAAGAAAAAGTTTAATTGAAACCAACCCCAAATTGCTTGAAGAAGTTAAGAGATTGATAAGAAAGCCAAGAGGTAAAAAAGCAATGAGCCTGAGGAAAGTATCTGCTGAGTTGTTTCGTCTGGGATATAAAACTTCACTTGGAAAACCTTATAGTGCTACCCAAATAAAGAGGATTAATGTATAGTTATCAAAACCTCTTTATTGCGTGCCTTTTGCGTGCCATTAGAGAGTCTAAAAAATGACCGCGTAAGTCATTGATTTTATTTCGGAGAGATGGTGGAGTGGTCGAACACGCACGCTTGGAAAGCGTGTAAACAGGAGACTGTTTCGAGGGTTCGAATCCCTCTCTCTCCGCCAGGAATTATTACTTGTTAAATTAAACAAAATATATATAAATAAATCTAAAAGAAATTATGAAATACATATTATTAATCATATTTTTTGCGTTAACGGCAAATACGATTCATGCTCAAGGTAAATCAGATAATGCTGATTTGGATGATATTAAAATGTATAATATTGTAAAAGTTGAACAATGTTTAGATCAAGCCTTTGATACAATTCCTGGACATGCCAGAAAATTAGAGTTTAAGATTGAAGGAGATGATCCTATTTATGAATTTGATATAGAAGCTACAGCAGATGGTTTTACATATAATGTTGAATGTAATGCTGAAGAAGGAATGATAGTTGAAATTGAAAAAGAGGTTGATAAAGACCATCCTATTTTTAAAAAAGGTGCGAAGGTANNAATTGATTCAGCAAGAAAAACAGCNCTTTCAATTCATCCGGGAGATGTAATGAGCGAAGAAAGAGAAATTGGTATGGATGGATCTTTAACCTATGAATTTGATATTCAAACTAAAGCTGGATATGAAATAAAGGTGGATGTTAATGCAATAACAGGTTTAATTGAAGAAGCAAATATTGAGCTTTATGAAATAGGTATAGAAAAAGAATAAATCTCTTTATGTCAGTATTAGAAAATTTAGGATATGGAAGAGGAATATTACTAGTAGCATTTTTTCTAGGATTACTAATCTATTTCTTATATAAAAAAATTAAATTTTGATTTTGATTGTATAAAAAATTACCTTATGNATTTCATTATGATTTAATTTTTGAATAANATAAATTTTTATTTGTTAATATATAGACTTAATTTTTTTTGATTAAACAAAGGAACAATTATGAAAGACTTAGATATTGAAAATACAATAAATATTCTTAATGAAATTTTGCAATACGAACTTGCGGGTGTGGTTAAATATACTCACTTTGCTTTAATGGTTGCAGGTCCAAATAGAATTACTCTTGATAATTTCTTCAAGGCACAAGCTACAGAGTCATTAGATCATGCTCTTCAATCAGGAGAATTACTTACAGGTTTAGGAGGACATCCCTCACAAAAGATACCTGTTATAAAAGAGACTAACAAACATTCGATTAATAATTTACTTGAGGAAAGCCTTTCACACGAGAATAAAGCCGTAACTTTGTATAAAAAACTTTTAGATGAATCACAAGAGAAAAGTCTATACATTGAAGAATATGCAAGGGAAATGATTAAAACAGAGGAAATGCATAGTCTGGAAATAAAAAAAATGTTAAGAGACTATAAAGAATAATGANAAATTTAGAAATGTTAATTTTCTAAAAATTCAGAGTAGTTTTTCCATTTTTCAATTGAACTTTTATATATAGGTTTTCTAACTTGATTAAAACTGGCAGTTTGAACTGGTCTTTTGTTTTTATAAAAGGTTATACAATTATTTTCTTTTTCTAATCCCAGAAAATTTAATATTTTCTCAATTTGTAATTCTGTATTCAAAATTAAATTTTCATACTTTAATTCATAAAAGCTAATTNTTTTTTCCTTCCAGAACTTAATTAGATTTGAATATAAGTTATAATATTCTTTTAATTCAGAAATATTGTAAGAAAACTTATAATTTTTTTCTGCAAATACAGTTTGAAACATTGAAAGAAGATTATCCATCTTGTTTCTCATGCAAAGAATAATTTTTGCATTCGGAAAAATTGTTCTTATAAATCCAATATATAAAAAATTTATAGGAGCTTTATCAGTAAAAAATTTCTTTGGAGTATTAAACTTTTTTATATAAGAAGATTGTATTTTTTTTAGAGTCTCAATTGAAATATTTGGTTTAATTATTTCTTTTTCTAAATTTCCAAAAATTTTAAATAATTCTCTCTGTAAAAATGAAACTTCCCCACCTCCAAANACACATGAATGATTAGAAATAATTTGTTCAATTAAGGTTGTACCAGATCTAGGTAGACCAAGAATAAAAATGGGTGTTTGTTCTGATCTGGAATCATTAATTATATTTTCATCATAGATATCTTTAATATTTTCAAATATTTTTTTTTCATATTCGAATTTCCATTTTTCATTTTTTATAAGATCTTTTCTAACTAAATCATTTGATTTTTTGAGATACTCAAAACTTTTAGGAAACTTTTTTTGTTCATCTAAATAATTAGCAATTGCAAAACCTANAAAAATATAGTCTTTTTTAGTATCTTTAATTTGGTGATAACTAGTTATTAATTTGTTTAATTCTGATTCTTCTATTTTATTGTCTATTCTACTTAATTGAAAATGAACAAATCCNTAATCAGGTTTTAAATCAATCGCATACTTATAAAACTTTATAGATTTTTCTTCGTCACCTAAAATAGAATAGATAAACCCAATTTCTTTTTTAATCTCAGCGTTTTTTTTATCCATTAGTTCTGCTTTTAAAAGGTATTTAAGTGAACTTTTGAAATCCTTTAATTGAAAGTAAACCTGTGAAACTTTATAATTTATTTCTGAATCAGAATTTAATAAATTACAATTTAAAAGAATTTCCAGTGATTTTTTAAATGAGTGCTTGCTTAAATAAAAGTTATGAAGGTTAAAAATATTATTTTTAGTTGAGCTAACTTTTAATGCATTTTTATAATATAATTCAGCTTTTTTAAATTTATTGAGCACCTCATAATTTTTTGCAATAAGTGTAAAAATATCTGCGTTGTTATTAAAATTTTTTTTTAAAGTAAATAAAGTTTTCAATGCTTCTTCATTTTTCTCTAAAGCCATCTCATTATATATTTTTGATACAAGCCCATCCTTATTTTCCGGATTTTTTAATAGAAAATTTTTTATATGTTTGAGTGAATTCTTAAATCGTTTTTCAGCATAATATATTAATCCCATCAAGTAATGGAATTCACTATGATCAGGGAACTTTTTAAAAGCTCTAGAACAAATTATCTCTGCTTTTTTATACTTTTTTAGTGAAATATATTTTTTTATTGAAGCAAATTCTTTTTCAACCATTTTATATTTAAATTAATTGATTTCTAAAATATACCTATTAATGTTCTTTTTGTAAAAATAACATTCAATATTTTGTTATGATCTTATATTCTTGAATATTTTAATGTCATTNTTTTTCGTATTATGTCAAAAAATTTATTTACTGATTATTTAGCCTTGCTTTTTTTATCAGCAATATGGGGGAGTTCTTTCTTATTTATAAAATTATCTGTAGATACTATCCCACCTTCACTGATGACATTTTTTCGTTTGTTTATAGCTTCATTGATATTAATTTTTTATTTAAAATTTTCTTCTAATCAGAAAATATTTATTTTTGATAATTTTTTTAAACTAATTTTTATAGCTTTTTTTGGTAACTTGATTCCTTTTAATTTAATAAGTTGGAGTGAACTTTATGTCGATAGTGTAGTTGCTTCTACATTAATAGGAAGTATGCCATTATTCACTTGTATTATTTCTCATTTCTCTACTTCAGGTGAAAAAATAAAATTTATAACATTATTGGGTCTTTTATTTGGCTTTATGGGAATAATTTTTCTTATGAACCCAGGATTTAGCCAAATTTTTTCTGCAAGTAATTTCTATAGTTTTACCATTTTGTTTTCTGCACTATGTTACGCGNTTTCTGCAAATTGCGTTAAAGAGATATCTGGAATGACATCTATTCAAGTTGCTACAATATCTACAATTTATGCTACTTTTTTTTCATTTATAACTACAGTAAGTGTTTTTCAAGTTCAGAAAATATCTTTACTTGAAACAATCACTAATATTTCAGTAACAAGTATGATTGCCTGTTTAATGCTGAGTATTTTTTGTACAGCAATTGCAATTATCGTTTTTTTTTATTTGATTAAAAAAAATAGTGCTGTTTTTGCGAGTCAAAGTAATTTTTTTATTCCTTGTTTTGGATTTATTTGGTCTTTTATTTTCTTAAATGAGAATATAGACATTAAATTAATTTTTAGTTTAATTTTTATAGTAATTGGTCTTTGTTTAGTTCACAAAGGTCGGAAATATAATTAAAAATGAATTTGCATTATGATTTTTAATAGTGTAATTAACTGAGTAAGAGTTTTCTATTTACTCTTAAACTATATTGCACAAAAATTATTATTTTTTTGGTTTTGGCGTTTAAATTAAGAGTATTACAAAAAATGGCAATAATACGCCAAGTTATTCGACAACTCTAAATTTTAACAAGGATTAATATTTTATTAATTCTAAACATTAAGACCATAAGGAGTATAAATGGCAAACGGAACAGTAAAATGGTTTAACCCTAATAAAGGTTATGGCTTTATTCAACCAGAAGACGGAAGCAAAGATGTTTTCGTACATATAAGTGCTTTAGAAAGAGCTGGTATTCAGAGTTTAAACGAAGGTCAGAAAGTAAGCTTTGAAACAGCTACAAATAAAGGAAAGATATCCGCTGCAAATCTTAAACTTCTATAATACTTAGACAATAAATCAAACTATTTTATATTTGAAATGGCAGTGATGAGTGGTGCAAATTAATTCTTAACTTACCAACATTATCGATTATATATCCGAACGTAAACTCAACTTTAATAGTTTCGCTTTTAAAATTTTCGAAATGATAGTTTCCCATAGATATTATTTCTTTATCTACTTTAATAGAATTATAGGTATCAAATACAATTTTTTTCCAAGGTTCAAGAGCAAAGCCCTTATCTTCCTTATACAGATTATTATTGGCAATAAAATATGAAATAAAATCTTCTTTTGTTCTTCTAAATTGGTTAACGCTTGCCTTGGTTGGTTTAAATAGAATATCTGAAATTTCAAAAGCATATAAATCTTTTAAAAATTCCTCCATAATTTTATTTATATCATTACCCTGAGAATATTGGTAACCTATATCAATAACATAGCGTGCCCATTCATTTTGGGCATTAGTTACTAAATCTTTAATCTCTTCATTATTCATCTTTTAATCCTTTTTATTTTTTTTTGAGGATACTTTAAATTAAGTGTAAAATTCATATATATTGAATTAAAATAACTTTTTTTAATAAATGTACAAATTTATTTTTATTATTGTAATTTTTTATAGTTTTCAGACCTTTTCAATGAAAATTTTTGATTATAAAAATCCAAAAAATAATGTTTCTGGGAATAGTTGGGAGTTGATAACTGACGAAGTTATGGGTGGAAAATCCAAAGGAGATTTTATCATTATTGAAAAAGACGGTAGTCTTTTTTATAGACTTGAAGGAGATGTAAGTACTGAAAATAACGGTGGTTTTATACAGTTTAGATCGAAAATAAAAATTGATGATGAATTTAATGGAATAAGAATCAATGTGAAAGGAAAATCAGGGGGATATTTTATACATATTAGAACACCTTTTACAATTCTTCCGTGGCAATACTATTCACACAATTTTCAGGTCTCAGAAAACTGGCAAACAATAGAACTTTTTTTCACTGATTTTAAAAAATCTCACCTTTTTCAGCCTTCAAGTTTTACTTCTTCATCAATAAGAACAATAGGTTTTGTGGCAATGGGTTTAGATTTTGAAGCTAAACTTGATGTAAGTTCTTTGGAACTCATAAAGTAAATTATTTGAAATGAAGAAGAGTATATTCCCTAAAACTAAAGTAAAAAAACCTGAGCCTAATTTTGGTACTTCAGATTGGATTATTTGGGCAGCATGGGCAGATAGAATTACTTTTGACGAGATTAAAGAAAGAACGGGAAAGACTGAAAAAGAGGTTATTCATTTAATGAGAAAATCTCTTAAAAGAAATAGTTTTAAGTTATGGAGAAAAAGAGTTCGTGAAAAATCTATAAAAAATAAAAAAATNTTTATTGAGGAAAGAAAAAAAATAAAGGAAAAAATATCTTTAAAAAATATAGTTATTGATTAGAAATTGCATCTTCTGCCCTTTTTTTAGCTTCGGCGGAATCTCTTCCAGATAAATGAAATAGACCCGTAGCTTTTCTCATTAGGCTAGACTCAAANTCATCTATCATATTGTCAATTANTATAACTTCCCACATATAAACNAAAATTTCTATTATCTCTTCATGAGAAAAGTTTTCCCTAATCTTTTTTGTCAAAGAATATAGTTCTACTCTTTCATCAGAATCTTTCAGTGCTTCATCAAAAATTTCTTTAAGTTCTTGATCATTTAAGTTAAGTTTTTTTGAAAGAATTGTTTTTATCTTTTGTTCTTCATCATTACCTAAGACTCCATCACTTTTTGCGCATTCAACTAAAATAGAGGCAACAAGAATTTCTTTCGTATTTTTATCTAACGAAGATAAATCTATTTTCTTTTTTTCTTTAAAGATATCAAACATTCAATAAATTCCTCATTAACTTGCTATATTTATTTAAAAGATTACAATCTCTACTTATCTGTTTCTGTTGTATATGTAAAGGGGGAATTATGTTTTTTGTTTTTGTATTATTATTTGTGATTTTTTTTAATCTTGCTTATGCACAAGATGCAAATAATGATGATGTATATGTAATTCCTGATGTAAACGTAATTTCTATCACGCCAATTCAAGGTTCTGGTGTAACTTTAGATAGAATGCCTTCAAATATTCAAACAGTAACACAGAGTGAACTTGAGGAAAATAAGAATCTAACTGTTACTGAAACATTAAATAAAAAAACTGCAGGAATTTCTATATCTAACCTTAATAGCTCTCCAATGCAGAATGATATTAACTTTAGAGGATATACAACTGGTCCAATGCTAGGTTCAGCTCAATCTATGGCAATTTTTCAAAATGGTATGAGAATTAATGAACCTTTTGGAGAAGTTGTTCAATGGGATTTAGTTCCAGAATTTGCAATTAGTGGTATGCAAGTATTTCCAGGTGGAGATCCTGTTTTTGGACAAAATGCAATTGGTGGTGCCATTTCGATGTCAATGAAAAATGGTTTTGATTTTGATAAAACTAAAACTCAATTATCAGGTGGGAGTTTTAAAAAAACGAATGAAATTCTTGAATATGGAAGAAATTTTGGAGATTATGCTGTTTATGTAGGTGCAAACTTTAATTATGATAAAGGATATAGAGATCATTCTGAGTCTTATTTAGAAACTCTTTTTAGTGATTTTAGATACAGGGGAGAAGATACTGAGATATTTGTTAACGTTGGACAGTCTTACACAGATTTAAATGGTAATGGTGCTGTTCCTCTAACACTTATGGATTTAGAAGGTAGGGATGCAGTTTATACTTATCCAGATAACACTCATAATAAAAATTATTATATGCTAGCTGGAATTAATCATTTTGTTGATGATAGTTTTTCTATACAGGCTAATGGTTATTATCGTCACATGGAAAGAAGAGGTTATAATGGAGATGAATTTGAAGGTAAAGATTGTGGTGTCGAGTTTGATAATACTACTCCAGGTAATGCTAATGGAACTTTATGTGGAGAATATGAAAGTAATGCAGCGGCAGATGCAGTTGGCATATTAGATGCNTCTGGTGCAATTGTTAATTATGAGGCACTTGGACTTGAATTAGATGATGACGAAAATGAAATAGAGAGCATTGGTGCAATAAATCGTAATAATACAAAATCAAATTCTACTGGTTTTGGAGTCCAAACAACATATGATTCCGTTTTTCTTGATAAAGCTAATACTTTAATAACTGGCTTAACATATGATTATTCACATAATAGTTTTGGTTCTTCAACAGAACTTGCCATTTTGCAAGGAGATAGAGGAGTTGTAGGAACAGGAACGTTTTTAAGTACCGATGAGGAGGGTGAAGAACAATTTATTACCAATATTGAAGCGAATACTCATAACGTTGGCTTGTATGCATCAGACATAATTGATCTTGATAGTTCAACATCAATTAATCTTTCTGGTAGATATAATTGGGCTTCTCTAAAAATCGATGATCAAAATGGAACAGCTCTTCAAGGGCATCATTTTTTTTGGAGATTTAATCCTGGAATTGGTATTACAAAACGTTATGACAANACAACATTTTTTGCTTCTTACAGAGAATCAAGCCGAACTCCATCAATAGCTGAACTTGCATGTGCAGATCCAAATGCCCCATGTCGTTTGCCAAACTCATTTCAAGCTGATCCTCCATTAGATCAAGTTATTAATAGAAATATAGAGCTTGGNGCAAGAGGAAATCTTAAAGNGCATAAATTATTTAATTTTAACCACACTATGAGCTGGGCTTTAAACGCCTACGCAGGTAGGAATTATAATGACATAATTTTCATTGGTGGTAACAAAGTTGGGACTGGTTATTTTAGAAATGTTGGAAACACTCAAAGACTTGGTACTGAATTTGTTCTCAATGGTCAACTTGCAAAAAAATGGAATTGGTATACAAAATATGCATACGTAAGAGCAACATTTGAAACAAATCAAAAAATTTCCAGCGTTGGGCATCCCACTAATACTTATGATGATGATGATTTTGATGATAATCAGTTAAGAGAAGCCTTCCAAATTCAAGTTGGAAGGGGTGATGCAATTCCAGGTATTTCACCTCATATAGGTAGAGCTGGATTAGAGTATGAAGTAGATAAAAATTGGAAAGTAGGCTTTGATCTAGAAGCAAATTCAGCGCAATTTTACAGAGGTGATGAAGACAATTCAGCTGGTCAAAAAGTTCCAGGTTATTTTCTTGTCAATCTTTCAACTAATTATACGGTTAAAAATCCTCTAACAGATGATGGTGGCATCACATTTTTTATGATGGCTAATAATATATTTGATGAGAATTATGAAACTGGAGGTATCTACGCAGAAAATGAGGTAGATGGAACAGGTAAGAGTGGTACATTTGTAACTCCAGGTCAACCCTTTAGTATTTTTGGTGGTTTGAATATAACTTTTTAATTTTTTATATTGATCAAACTATTTATGTTATTAAGAGTTTTATTTATATTTTTCCTCTCATTTTCCTTTTTGTATTCTAAAGAAATAGTCTTAGAATGTAAAATGAACTATGGGATATCTGGTGAGAATGATGAAACAGATATAGAGTTTAAAAATATAAAAAAGATTGATGAATCTCAAATTTTATATTTAGATTTAGAAAATAATTGGCTTTTTAATCAGTCAATTCAAGATTATAAAAATAGTAGTATCCAAGTATCTGATATTAACGTAAGTATAAACGATTCAACTATATTTACTTTAGCAAAATACGAAAAAGATAGAATACTTATTAATAAGCATATCATTGAGCTAAATAGATATAGTGGTTTTCTAAAATATAATTTTGAAACAAGTTATGAAAGAATATACAGAACTGGTTATTGCTCTTTAGCAAAAAAAAAGCTTTTTTAGAAATACTTTAATTTAAACTAATTTATCTTTGTAATGGAATGTTAT
>PALK01000049.1 GCA_002710765.1 Rickettsiales bacterium
GATCCATCATTAACATTTAGAAGATCTTGCAGAGAAGGTATATGTGGTTCATGTTCAATGAATATTAATGGAACAAATAGTTTGGCTTGCCTAGAACCAATAGAAAAAAATACAAAAACAGTTAAAATTTTTCCGCTTCCACATATGAAAGTGATCAAAGATTTAGTACCAGACCTTAACGAATTTTTTGAACAATATAAATCAATCAAACCTTGGCTAAGACCAAAATCAAAAAGTATTGGAAAGGAAACACTTCAATCACCTGAAGATAGAAAAAAATTAGATGGATTATATGAATGTGTATTATGTGCTTGTTGTTCAACATCATGTCCTAGTTATTGGTGGAATGGTGATAAATTTTTAGGGCCAGCTATTTTACTTCAAGCTTATAGATTTATTGTTGATAGCCGTGACAAAGATAAAAAAGAAAGAATAGAAATGCTTAATGATGCATTTAAACTATACAGATGTCACACAATAATGAATTGTACTAAAACTTGTCCAAAAGGTCTAAACCCAGCAAAAGCAATTTCTGAAATAAAAAAACTTCAAATGTCTACTTAATTTAATGTGAAAGAACTTAATAAAAAAGTATTAAAATATCTTAAAGATAATTTCCTAATTAAACCAGACAATGAACAAAAAATTGTTTTAAACTCTATTGAAAATATTCTCAAAAAAAACCTTTTTGGCTTTAAAATAAATAAATTTTTTAGAAGATCTTACCATGGAATTTTTTTGTGGGGAAATGTTGGTTCAGGAAAGTCTGTTATAGCTGAAGCTATTGACAAAATTCTTCCCAAAAATTTTTCTGCAATATTTCATTTTAACAAATTTATTGCTCTTATTCAAAACAAGAAAAATTTGGAATTAGAAAAATCAGAGAAAATATTTAAAAAACGTTTAATTATTATTGATGAACTTCAAATTAATAATTTAGCGGATGCAATTTTAATTTTTAATTTTTTAGAAAAAGCTATTAAAAAAAATATTTTTGTCATTTTTACTTCTAACAAAGCTCCTAATAAATTATATAAAAGCATAGTACAAAAAAAACTTTTAGATAAACTTTCTAATTTTTTTTTAAAAAACTTTTTTATTTTAGAGTTTAAATCTAACATTGATTATCGATTAGGGCGTACAAAAGGAAATCATTATTTTTTTCTCAACCTAAATGATAATAATAAAAAACAAAATGTATTGAGAAAAAAATTAATCGGAAATGAAAAAATTGTACCAACCAAAATTATTAAAGATAAGAAAATAGAATTAAAATTAAGTGAATCTAAAAATTTAATAGATTGTACGTTTGATGAAATATGTGGTTCAAACTTAGGTAACAATGATTACGANTTTATATGTAATAATTTTGATTTAATAATTATAAGAAATATTCCATTATTGAATGAAGACAAAAAAGATCTTATTGCAAGGTTCATAACGCTTATAGATAATATATATGAAAAAAAAAACTTCTTATCAATTTCTTCTTCTTATCCATTAACAAAAATTTTTCGTGCAAAAACTAAAAAGTTTGAATTTAAAAGGACCTACTCAAGATTAATGGAAATTGGATCAAAAAGTTATATATCTAATGTATTAGAAAAAAATTAAAAATATAGTAAGTTAAACTTAACAAATGAATATAAAAAAATGTACTTAGAAGATAAGATTATCTCTCTTAAAAAACAAAAAAATGCTGTTATTCTTGCGCATTATTATCAANACGAAGAAATTCAAGATATAGCTGACTATGTTGGAGACTCTCTAGATTTATCAAAAAAAGCAAAAAATACAAATTGTAGTACTATTGTATTTTGTGGAGTTAAATTTATGGCTGAAGTAGCAAAAATACTAAATCCTAAAAGGAATGTTATTCTTCCTGACCTGAATGCAGGATGCTCATTAGAAGAATCATGTCAATCAAATAAATTCAGTGATTTTAGAAAAAATTATCCAGAACATATTGTTATTTCATACATTAATTGTTCCGCTGAAATTAAAGCTCTCTCTGACATAATAGTGACCTCATCTAATGCAAAAAAAATAATTGATCAATTGCCTAAAAAACAAAAAATTATATTTGCACCTGACCAACATTTAGGTGGTTATTTAAACAAAATAACTGGAAGAAATATGGTTTTGTGGCCAGGTTCATGTATTGTTCATGAAACTTTTTCAGAAAAAGAAATCATTAAGCTTAAAGTTAGACATATTAATTCAGAAGTAATAGCACATCCCGAATGTCCAGAGAGGATTCTTAACCATGCTGATCATATAGGTTCTACTTCTTCATTATTAAAATATGTTGTAACTAGTGAATCTAAAAAATTTATTATTGCTACTGAGTCTCACATAATTCATCAAATGAAAAAAAATGCCCCAGATAAAGAATTTATAGCCGCTCCAATTAATGATGGAAAATGTTCTTGCTCTACTTGTCCATATATGGAATTGAATACAATGGAAAAATTATATGAATGTCTTGAAAATGAAAATCCAACTATTTCAATAAACTCAGATTTAATAAAAAGTGCAAAAAAACCCTTGGTAAGAATGCTAGAGATGAGTTGAAATTTTATGTCTTTAAATACAACTAAAACCTCAAAAATTGCAACTAATTTATTAATAGATGAATTAAAAGTAGATTTAGGTGGTAGATCTTTTAAAAATGATAGGACAACTAATAAATTAATAATTAAAAAAAAAGATGTAAAGTTTTATATTGTTCCACGAGAAAAAATAGTTTTATGTGGGATTTTATTTATAAAAAAATTTATTAAAAAACAGTTTAAAAAAATTNNTATTAAAGTCTCCTTTAAAGATGGTGATATCGTTAAACCTGGAGAAAAAATTGCAGTACTGTGCGGTGATTGTAAAAAAATACTTTCTGTTGAGAGAACCATACTAAACTTCTTACAACATTTATCTGCTGTTTCAACAACTACCTACAAATTAAATCAAAAAATTATAAATAAAAAAACCAAACTACTTGATACAAGAAAAACAACTATAGGCTTAAGACATCTAGAAAAATATGCAACTAGAATNGGGGGNGCAACAAANCATAGACATAGTTTAAATGAAAAAATATTAATTAAAGATAATCATATAAAAGTTTTGGGAGGAATTGAAAATATAATAAAATTTATTTTAAAAGAAAATCTTAAAAGATTCCAAATCGAATGTGATTCAATAACCCAAGTTAAAAGACTAATAAAAATAGGTTGCAATGATTTCTTATTAGATAATATGAAGGTATCTGAAGTAAAAAAATGTCTAAAATTAAAAAAAAATAAAAATATATTATTTGAAATAAGTGGAGGAATTAATAATAAAAATATTGTTCAGTATTCCAGACTTGGGGCGGATTATATTTCAGCTGGATTTATAACACAAAATCCTGATTCAGTAGATATTGGCCTAGATATATTTTAAAAAAACTTTATGTTTCTCTCTTGAATGTATAAAATTATATAATAATTTTTATTGAGAAATTAGTTGAAAAAAATAAGTCTAATTGGTGCGGGAAATATAGGGGGTGAACTAGCAGCTATTGCAGCTTCTAAATCTCTTGGCAATATTATGTTAATTGATATTGAAGAAGGAATTGCTCGTGGAAAATCATTAGATTTATCTCAAAGTGGAGTAGTAAGAAATTTTAGTTCTAAAATAANTGGAACTTCAAATTTATCTAAAATAAAAGATAGTGATGTAATAATTGTAACCGCTGGAATTGCAAGAAAACCNGGGATGAGCAGAGATGACCTCATAATAACTAATCTNAAGATAATGACCAGTATAGGTAANGCTATAAANACNNATAGCCCAAAAGCATTTGTCATATGTGTAACTAACCCNTTNGATGCAATGACNTGGATTTTAAAAAAAATAAGTNGNATTAAAAAAAACATGATAGTNGGTATGGCAGGAATCCTCGATTCTTCTCGTTTCAGATTTTTTTTATCTGAAGAAATAAAAGTATCNTCAGNCAATATCCAAACAATGGTNCTAGGAGGCCATGGNGATACNATGGTTCCNATGTTAAATTATACATCANTAAGTGGAATTCCAATCTTAGAATTCATTAAAGAAGGAAAATTAACAATGTCAACACTAGAAAAGATTATAAAAAGAACAAGAAATGGTGGAGGGGAAATAGTGGGTTTATTAAAATCTAGTTCTGCATACTATGCACCTGCAATAAGTGCTATTGAAATGGCAGAATCTTTTCTTTTAGATCAAAAAAAATTGCTTCCTTGTTCTGCTTATTTAAACGGTGAATATAATATAAAAGATTTATTTATTGGAGTCCCCGTAATAATTGGTAAAAAAGGAGTAGAGGGTATTAAAGAGTTGGTTTTTTCAAAGAAAGAGCAACTTGAGTTTAATAAATCAGTTAAGGCAGTAAAAAAGCTTACTGAAAAATGTAAAAAACTACTTGAGTAAGATCATTTTAGTAGTTATTGTAGCCGACTGTAAATTTTAAATGTAATTTAGAAAGTTCAAAATGGATATTCACGAGTATCAAGCAAAACAATTAATATCTAAATTTGGAGTAAATGTACCTATTGGTGAGGTTATTTACCAGCCACATGAAGCAATTACGGTCACATCATGGTTAAATGAGGAGGAAGTTGTGGTCAAATCACAAGTTCATGCTGGTGGTCGCGGAAAATCTGGTGGGATTAAGGTTTGTAAGAGTCAAGAAGAAATTATTAAAGAAGTTGATCGAATGATTGGGATGAAACTAGTTACACCACAAACTGGTCCAGAAGGAAAAATAGTAAGTAGAGTTTATATAGAGAAAGCATATAAAATTAAGAAAGAGTTATACTTTTGTATTACAATTGATAGAGAAACTGGAGGNAATACTATTNTTGTTTCAAAAAAAGGTGGAGTAAACATAGAAGAGGTTGCAGAAAAAAATCCTGAAGAAATNTANAAAGTNAGATTAGCGCCTGGCAACAAATTANTGTCTCATCACGCAAGAACAATATCTTATGAACTTGGCTTGAAAGGTAAAATTGCAAAAAAAGCTCAAAAAAACTTTGTAGCTTTGTATGAGGCATTTACTAATCTTGATGCATCATTAATAGAAATCAATCCATTAGCAATTACTGAAGATGATGAAATTGTTGCTGCTGACTGCAAAGCTTCATTCGATGATAATGCTCTTTATAGACAAAGACAAGTTGCAGAGATGAAAGATGATAATGAATATGATCCATTGGAACTTGAAGCAGCAAGGCATGACTTAAATTATGTTAAACTTGATGGGAATGTTGGATTAATGGTTAATGGAGCTGGATTGTCAATGGCTACCATGGATATAATAAAATATTACGGAGGAAAAGCTGCAAATTTCATGGATGTAGCAGGTGCTGCAACNCCTGAAAGAGTNGCTGCTGCTTTCAAGCTAATATATAGAGATAAAGACGTAAAAGGNATTCTAATTAATATTTTTGGTGGAATGATGAGATGTAATGATATTGCTCAAGGTTTAGTCAATGCTGCAAAAGACGTTGGTTTAAATAAACCACTTGTGGTTAGATTAGAAGGAACAAATGTTGAAATGGGAATGGATATTTTAAAAAATTCCGGCTTCCCAATTACACCGGTTCCAACAATGGATCAAGCAGCGAAGGAAATTGTTGAATTGGTTAAAGGATAAAAATGGCAGTATTAATAACTCAAGAAACAAAAATTATATGTCAAGGGTTTACTGGGGCACAAGGTACTTTCCATTCGGAACGAGCGATTGAGTATAATACTAATTTAGTCGGGGGAGTAACCCCAGATAAAGGAGGAATGAAACATCTCAATCTTCCTGTTTTTAACACAATTGCTGAAGCAAAAAAAGAAACAAATTGTAACGCCAGTGGTGTTTTTGTTCCTCCTCCTTTTGCAGCAGATGCAATTTTAGAGGGTGTAGAAGCAGAATTAGATTTAATTGTCTGTATAACCGATGGAATTCCAACAAGAGATATGCANAGAGTTAANAGAGAAATGAAGGGTTCNAAAACNAGATTAGTTGGACCAAACTGTCCTGGAGTNTTAACNCCTGGAGTTGGNAAAATTGGAATAATTCCTGGTCATATATGCAAACCTGGAAGAATTGGTGTTGTNTCAAGATCAGGCACCTTATCNTACGAATCTGCTGTTCAAACTTCAAAGTTAGGTCAATCAACAATTATTGGAATTGNTGGTGATCCTGTTAATGGAACAAACTTTGTTGATGCTTTAGAACTTTTTCTTGATGATCCAGACACGGATGGAATTGTTTTAATTGGTGAAATAGGTGGAACAGCTGAGGTAGATGGAGCAGATTTTATAAAATCATGGAGTAAAAAAATATCTAAACCTGTAGCAGGCTTTGTTGCCGGTGCAGCCGCACCAGAAGGAAAAAAACTTGGTCATGCTGGAGCAATTGTTAGTAGTGGTGCTGAAACTGCTGAGGCAAAAAAAGAAGCACTTAAATCTGCTGGTGTAACTATTGCAGAAACAATAACGACAATTGGTGATGCTATGAGAAAAGCTATGGGAATATAACTTTAATATATTTAAAGAGGACAAATTATGAATAATGCACTCATCTCGTATTTAGGGGAAAACAAACCTAATCTAATAACTGAGATTACATCCTTGTTGACTGAATTAGGAGGAGAATTCTCAGGTGTTACATTTGCAACTTTAGGTAGAGGATGTGAATTAACTATGGTCTATAATAAGCCAAATGAGCTAAATATTGATGAAATAAAAAAAAATTTAGAAAATCTTGAAACATGTAAAAATGGTGAGTTTAATGTTAAACTTTTTGAGTTAAGTACTGAAGCTGGTCCAACAACTAAAATAACTCATAGAATTATTCTATCTGGAGAAGATCAAAAAGGTCTTTTACAAAAAATAATTAAAACTCTAGATGAAAACTCTGCAGTTATTGTAAGAATGAATACTGAAAAAATAACATACCCTGATTCAGTTCAATATATTTCAAGGTTTGCCATAGCAGTAAGGGAAGATAATGCACCTCAATGCTTAGCTGAAATAGTTAAAGTAGCTGGACAAATGAAACTTACCTTTAGATACGAAACATCATAAATTTTTTGATGATCTTGGATGGTAGTTCTCAATTATTTTTTTAATTCGCTTTGAATCAACAGCAGTATACTTTTGAGTAGACGATAGTGATTTATGACCTAAAAGTTCTTGTATTGATCTTAAATCAACCATATTTTCTAATAACTGGGTAGCAAAAGTATGTCTAAAAGAGTGTGGAGTTGTATTTTCAGGAAGGTTTAATAATCTTCTAATATTTCTTATTTCTTTTTGNACTATAGTTGGATGAAGTCTTTTTCCTTTTTCCCCAAGAAAAATAAAATNATCTTTTTTTATANTTACTGGCATAGATTCTAACATCATGAAAAGTAAATTTTTTATTTCTTCAATAATAGGTAAAATTCTTTCTTTGCCACCTTTGCCTCTAACAATTATTTCATTTCTATCCAATATATCTTTTAGTTTTAAATCCAATACTTCATTTATTCTTAAACCAANCCCCCACATTANTAAAACTATAGATANGTTCCTTTTNGCAATCCATNTTTTTTCATTTTTAATTATAANTTCTANAACTTTATTTATTTGATTCATTGATAATGGTCTGGGTAANGAACTTTTAAATTTAGGCGATTTAATANTCAGAATCGNTGAATANTCTATAATTTTTTTTTTTAATTAAAAAATTATAGAAACTTTTAATTGATGACAGGGATCTTGCATTGCTTCTTGGAACAGCACCATTTTCAAGTTTTGAGAAAAACCAAGAACGTATAGTTTTATTATCAATATCTTTAATTATTGATAAATTAATTTTTTTATTGAAATACAATGAAAGAAAATAAAAAAAAGAGTCCAGATCTCTTCTATAAGCTAAATAAGTATTTTCTGATAATCTTTTTTCATCTCTAATCCACTTGCACCATTCATTCTTTAAATTTTCTAATTCTGAATTCATTTTTTTTTCAATTGCATACAACGTTCTTGAAAAACTTCACATAAAAAAGATAATAAGTCTGAACCTTTATTATTATTATTAATAAAAATTTTTTCTTTACTACCAAATGCTAAAAAAGATGGAGAATCAAAAATATTTTTATTAAGAGAGTATAAAGCATTAGAATAGACGTTAAAATTGTATGATTTAAAAATCCCTATTTCTTCATCAACTGCATCCATAATTATTTTCTGATTATTTAGGAAAATAGAATCTATTTTTTCCTTTGAAATAAAAACACCACCAAACTTCTCTATATCAGTAAAAGAGGAGGCAAAAACTAAACAATCAAGATCTAAAGCTCTAGGCAACAGATCTTTAGTAGATAAAATTAAAGATTTAAAATCATTAATCTTAATAATCTTTAATATGGCTTCATGAATAAGTTTTTGAGTAAAAAAATTAAATTTTGCATTAGTGATTATTTGTTTTTGTTTTTTTTGTAATTTGTTAATAATCCAATCCTTAAATGAAATAATTCTATTATTCTCCAAGTTTTCAATTCCGGATAAAGGAAAACTTAAAGATTGAAGTATATTTGGGTTATCTACAAAAAAGTTAGGATTTGACTTAAGAAAAGATAAAACTTTTTTTATATCATATTTTTTTTTTATCATTTTCACCCATAAAAGATTAAATTTATTATTATAGTGAAACAATTTTATTTTTTAATCTAGTAATAAATTGAATATAAATGATAGCTGAGATTTTTCTTCCAATTCCAATCAATCGTTCCTTTTACTATAAAATTTCAAAAAGTGTGAATATTAAGTTAATAAAAAAAGGAACTTTAGTATTAGTTAACTTTAAAAATAAGATCTTAACAGGCATAATTTGGAAAACTCATGAAAATATTCTTCATGATTATAAATTAAAGACTCTAGATTTTGTTTTTTATGATATAATATTAAATGAAGAAATATTAAATACTATTCAATTTATATCTAACTATTCATCTAATTCATTAACATCTATACTCAAATTATTTTTATCAGGCTTTTCAAGTAAAAATTATGAAAAGAAAATATTAGAACTTGAAAAAAGTGATAATTTCAAAATAAATTCTGTATCTAAAAAAAAAANTAATTCTTAATTTAGAACAAAAAAATGCCTTCCAAAAAATCTTATCCGTTTTGAAAAAAAAAAAATTTGAAGTTTTAGTACTTGATGGTGTAACCAGCTCTGGAAAAACAAGGGTCTATATGAATGTATTATTCGAAGTTCTAAGAAAAGGACTTCAGTGCTTAATAATGGTTCCAGAAAAAATACTCACTAAACAATGGATTGAAGAACTTAAAAATGATTTTGGATTAAAACCTGAAATATTTCATTCATCAATATCAAAGTCGAAAAGAAATAAAATTTGGCTTGGAACTTTATCAGGAAATATAAATATTGTAATTGGNACTAGGTCTTCATTATTTTTGCCTTTCAAAAGTTTAGGTCTAATTGTTATCGATGAAGAGCATGATATTTCTTTTAAACAAGAAGAAGGAACAATACTTAATATAAGAGACTTAAGCATTGTAAGAGCTAAAAATAATAATTGTTTAATCATTTTATCTTCAGCAACACCGTCAATAGAGACTGAGTTTAATTGTAAAAGTAAAAAGTATACAAAAATAAGTCTCAAAAATAGAGTAGGAAATGCGAAGCTTCCCAAAATTGAGATTATTGATATGAAATTAGAGAAAAAAAAAGAAAACCATTGGATATCAAAAAAATTAGAGATCGCAATAAAAAAAACCCTAAATCAGAAACAACAAGCCTTAATTTTTCTTAATAAAAGAGGCTTTGCACCTGTTGTAATATGTAAAAAATGTGGTTTCTCAAAAGTATGTAAAAATTGTGATTTTTCGTTAGTATTACACACAAATAAAATATCAGGAAAGCAAAGTAATCTAGTTTGTCATTATTGTAATTTTAAAGAAATTTATTCAGATAAATGTGAAAAATGTAAAAATGAAAAAACTTTTCTAACCATTGGTCCAGGTGTTGAAAGAATTTATCAAGAAGCATCTAGTTTATTTCCAAAAAGCAGAATTGCATTACTTTCAAGCGATTCTGTAAAATCTGAAAAAAATTATGAAAACGTCCTCAACTCAATTTATAATAATCAAGTTGACATTATTATTGGAACACAAATAACTTCTAAAGGACATCATTTTCCTAATTTAAAAACTGTAGGAATTCTAAATATAGATAATCTTTTAAATAGTTTTGATCTAAGATCTTCTGAAAAATCTTTTCAACTTTTAACCCAGGTGTCTGGAAGAGCTGGAAGATCNGGNNCTGAAGGNAATGTTTTTATCCAAACTTTCCAACCTGACCACCCAGTCATAAAATCAATTATTGTTTNTGACAAAGAAAAATTTATCAATTGGGAGCTATCAAGAAGAAANCANAACTTTCAACCTCCCTTNTCGAGTTTCATTTCAATGATTATTCAAAATAAAAAAGAACAGTTAGTTATAGATAAAGGCAAAGAAATAGTTGAAAGCCTATCACAAAAATTTTCAGAAATTGCCGTTTATGGTCCAGCGCCTGCATTAATATTTAAAATAAGAAATAACTTTCGATGGAGAATATTAATAAAAACTAATAAAAACTACTCTTTATTAAATGACCTTAAGAAGTTTTTGTTAAGAATAAAGTTATCTAGTTCTGTAGAAGTAAAAATTGATGTAGACCCTTTAAGTTTCTATTAATTAAATTAATTAATTTTAGAACATTGAATCAAGCAATATCTTGTGCTAATACAAACATTTTAAACTTCAAAAAAGGTTATTAATTGTCTAAAAAAAATTTAAATTTTGACGAACTTTGTAGAAGATATGCTAAAGCTTTATTGTCACTAAATAATAATAAAAAAAAAATTGATGAATCTATGGATAGTTTTTTAAAACTAATGGATTTAAAAAATAAAAATGCTGATTTTGAATATTTTCTTTCAAGTCCATTAATTTCTCCTATAAAAAAAATAAAGATCTTAGAAAAAATTTCTAAAAAACTAAATATTAGTAATACATTTTCTAATTTCCTTAAAACATTAGCAGATCATAATAGATTATTTGCAATTGAAAAAATTTATAATTTCTACAAAAATATGATTCAAGAGGAAATTAATGAAACAAATATAGAAATTATTAGTTCAATAAATTTAAAGAATGAAATCAAAGATAAATTAAAAAATGAAATATCAACCGTAACAGGTAAAAAAATTAAAATTATTAATATTGTTGATAAAAATATTTTAGGTGGATTGATTATAAAAATTAATTCTTTAATGATTGATTCATCTATTAAAACAAAATTAAATAAATATGAATTTTCAATGAAAGGTATGAGTTAAAAAATGTCAATTGATGCATCTGAAATATCCGAAATCCTTAAAAAAGAAATTTCTGATTTTGATAATAAAGCTGAAATTTCTGAAATTGGAACTGTATTNACTGTTGGGGATGGAATAGCNAGNGTTTATGGTTTAGATAATGTTCAAGCTGGTGAAATGGTTGAATTTCCTGGNAANATAAAAGGTATGGCNCTAAATCTAGAGGAGGATAACGTAGGGGTTGTTATTTTTGGNAACGANAGATCNATAAAAGAAGGTGATATTGTTAAAAGAACTGGAAATATTGTTGAAGTAAAGGTAGGTAAGGGTTTATTAGGAAGAGTTGTTGATGGTTTAGGCGAACCCATAGATGGTAAAGGCTCTTTAAAAGATGTTAAAAGTCAAAGAGTTGAAGTTAAGGCTCCAGGTATTATTCCAAGAACTTCAGTAAATGAACCAATGCAAACTGGAATTAAAGCTATAGATAGTTTAATACCTATTGGAAGAGGTCAAAGAGAACTTATAATTGGAGATAGGCAAACAGGAAAAACATCTGTAATTGTTGACACTATTTTAAATCAGAAAGAGGTTAATAAAGATGCTAAAGAAAAAGATAAATTATTTTGTATTTATGTTTCAATTGGTCAAAAAAGATCAACAGTCGCACAAATTGTAAAAACTTTGGAAGATTATGATGCATTAGATTATTCTATTGTTGTTGCTGCGACTGCATCTGATCCTGCTCCACTTCAATTCTTAGCTCCATATACAGGATGTGCTATGGGAGAATTTTTTAGAGACAATGGGATGCACGCAGTAATATTTTATGATGATCTTTCTAAGCAGGCCGTAGCATATAGACAAATGTCACTACTTTTAAGAAGACCGCCAGGAAGAGAAGCTTATCCAGGCGATGTTTTTTATGTTCACTCAAGATTATTAGAACGGGCAGCAAAGATGAGTGATAAAGAAGGCGGTGGTTCCCTTACAGCTTTACCTGTAATTGAGACTCAAGCAGGAGACGTTTCAGCTTATATACCAACAAATGTTATTTCTATAACTGATGGTCAAATCTTTTTAGAAACAGAACTCTTTTTTAAAGGTATCAGACCAGCAGTTAACGTTGGCTTATCGGTTAGTAGAGTTGGTTCCGCTGCTCAGATAAAAGCTATGAAGCAAGTTTCTGGTACAATTAAACTAGATTTAGCACAATTCAGAGAAATGGAAGCTTTTTCACAATTTGCATCAGATTTGGATCAATCAACAAGAAAATTATTAGATAGAGGAAGGAGATTAACTGAAATTTTAAAACAACCACAATACCANCCATTNAAAGTAGAAGAACAAGTTATAGTTATCTATGCTGGTGTTAGAGGTTTCCTTGATGAAATTGATATAAAATCTGTAACTAAATTTGAAGACCTATTACTTAATGAAATAAGAACGAACGGAAAAGAAATACTCAAAACCATAATTAGTGAAAAAAGTATTTCAAAAGATCTTGAGAAAAAATTAGGAGATTTTATTCAACCTATAGCAGATAAATTTAAAGAAGAGTAAATTCATGCCAAGCCTAAAAGATCTTAGAAATAGAATTTCCAGTGTTAAATCTACAAAAAAAATTACTTCAGCAATGAAAATGGTTGCTGCGGCAAAACTAAAAAAAGCTCAGGATAATGCAATATCAGCTANACCATATGCTGATCGAATGCATAATATTATTAATTCTATAAATAAAAACTCTAATATTAATTTTCAGTTTCCTTCGCTTATCAGTGGTACTGGGGAAAATAAAAAAGTTTTACTTGTAGTCTGTTCTGCTGATAGAGGATTGTGTGGAGGCTTTAATTCGTCAATAATTAGATATACAAAAAAAAAAGTAGATGCTCTTATTAAGGATGGGAAAGAAGTAAAATTTATTTTCATAGGAAAAAAAGCTAATAGTGCACTTAAAAGAAGCTTTGAAAAAAATACACTAAATATTTTCACAGATATATCTAACCCAAATATTGATTTTAATCTAATAACAGAAGTTAGAGATTCCATAATTGATCATTTTAACAATGGACTTTTTGATTCATGTGAATTAATTTTTACTAAATTTATAAGTGCCATCTCCCAAAAAGTTGAANAAATGCAAATAATACCACTTGAAAATAATATGAATGTCGATAGAAANTAACAATGNAGATAAAAAGAACTCNNTTTATGAATTTGAACCNAATGAAGAAGAAATTTTAGAAAAAATAGTTCCTCAAAANATTGCTATACAAATTTTTACTGGNCTNTTNGAAAGTTCTGCAAGCGAACAAGGGGCAAGAATGACAGCAATGGATAATGCAACAAGAAATGCAAATGAAAAAATTGATGATTTGACAATGTTTTATAATAGATCAAGGCAAGCAGTTATCACAAAGGAACTTATTGAGATAATTTCTGGTGCTGAAGCAATTTAATTAGGAGAAAAAAATGACTGAAAATACCGGAAAGATTAAACAAATATTAGGAGCTGTAGTTGATGTTAGTTTTGAAAAAAAGTTACCCGAAATTCTTAATGCATTAAAAATAGTTCATGAAAATAAAGATTTAGTATTAGAGGTTGCTCAGCATTTGGGAGAAAATATAGTTAGGACGATTGCTATGGACTCAACTGATGGCTTAGTAAGAGGCCAAGAGGTTATTGATACAGGAAATCCAATTTCTGTTCCAGTTGGTCCTGAGACACTTGGAAGAATAATCAATGTAATTGGCGAACCAATTGATGAAAGAGGTAGTATTAAAACAAAGTTGAAATCTCCAATTCACAGATCTGCTCCTGAATTTATAGATCAATCTACTGAAACTGAAATATTGGTTACCGGAATTAAAGTAGTTGATTTACTGGCACCTTACTCAAAAGGTGGTAAAATTGGTTTATTTGGTGGAGCTGGAGTTGGTAAAACAGTTTTAATCATGGAGCTCATTAATAATATTGCAAAAGGACACGGAGGGTATTCTGTGTTTGCAGGGGTTGGCGAAAGAACAAGAGAGGGAAATGATCTTTATCATGAAATGATGGAATCCGGCGTAATAAAACTTGATTCAAAAGATTCAAAAGCAGCTCTAGTTTATGGCCAAATGAATGAACCGCCTGGAGCTAGAGCTAGAGTTGCACTAACTGGATTAACATTAGCAGAATATTTTAGAGATCAAGAAGGACAGGACGTTTTGTTTTTTGTTGATAACATTTTTAGATTCACACAAGCAGGTTCTGAGGTTTCTGCCTTATTAGGAAGAATACCCTCAGCAGTTGGTTATCAACCAACACTGTCTACCGACATGGGAGCACTTCAAGAGAGAATAACCTCAACAAACAAAGGTTCAATCACATCAGTTCAAGCAATTTATGTTCCCGCAGATGATTTGACAGATCCAGCTCCAGCAACATCTTTTTCGCATCTTGATGCAACTACTGTTCTTTCTAGACAAATTGCTGAACTTGGGATTTATCCAGCTGTGGACCCTCTGGATTCAACATCTAGAGTTCTAGATCCAAGAATTGTTGGAGAAGAACATTATTCTGTAACAAGAAAAGTTCAAGAAGTACTTCAACAATATAAGTCTTTGCAAGATATCATTGCTATTTTAGGTATGGATGAATTATCTGAAGAAGATCAGCTTATCGTAAATAGAGCAAGAAAAATTCAAAAATTTTTATCACAACCTTTTCACGTTGCAGAAGTATTTACCGGAACACCAGGAGTATTTGTAAAATTAGAAGATACGATTAGTGGTTTTAAAGATTTAGTAGAAGGAAAGTATGATGACCTACCTGAGTCTGCATTTTATATGGTTGGAACAATTGATGAAGCTATTGAGAAAGCAAAAAAAATATCAAAAAATGATTAAAAAAGATGATTACAGAAATAGTATCTCCTAGCAAAATTATATTTTCTGAAAATATAGATTTTATTATATTACCTGGTGAAGAGGGTGATTTAGGAATTTTCGATAAGCATACTCCAACAATTACAAATCTTAGGATAGGTTTAATATATATTTATAAAGATAGTTCATTATTTAAACTTTTTCTTATAAGTAAAGGCGTTTGCGAAATTACTGAAGAAAAATGTACTATTTTAACTGAAGAAGCCGAAGATACTAATGATATCAAAATTGAAGTTATGAAAAAGTTATTATCTGAAAATAAAAAGAATAAAATTGTTGAACAAAAAATTAAAGCATTAGAAAACAAGTATTATTCTTAAGCATATAAAACATTGAATTTTTTTAATATTTTTTTATACATCTCTTTTTTAAATGGTATTACTAAGTTAAGTGCTTCTTTTGGATCAATCCATTTCCATTCTAAAAATTCAGGTTTAAAATTATCTAATTTGATCTCATTATCTTTTCCTTGAAATTGGCATGCATACCATTTTTGCGTTTGACCAATATATCTTCCTTTCCACACATTTTTTACAAGATCATTTGGAAGATCATATTTAAACCATTCATCAGATATCATTAGAGTTTTTATATTATTAGTTCCAATTTCTTCTTTTAATTCTCTCATCATTGCTTGATTCTCTGTTTCTTTATCATCAATACCACCCTGTGGCATCTGCCAAAAATCAGAAGCTGAATCTATTCTTTTACCTACCCAAAGTTTTTTTTTCTTATTTAGTAAAAAAATTCCAACACCAGACCTATATGATCTTTTCATAAAAATTATTTGTCTTCAGAAATAATATTTAAAGCTAAGATCAAATCAAAAGCTCTAGTTAATTGATAATCTTCAAGTTCACTTTCAGCTTCACTTTCTTTATTTTTTTCTATACCGTCTTTAATTTGATTATTGCTTATCGCACCCCTTAAATCAGATTCCTTTCTTCTTTTAACTTGTTCGAGAGGTTTTATCTCAACTTGTTCTACTAATATGTCCGGATCAATTCCCATTTTTTGAATGGAACGACCTAATGGAGTGAAATATCTAGCTGTAGTTAATTTTATAGCAACATTATCTCCAGAAGGAATGATAGTTTGAACCGATCCTTTACCAAAAGACTTAGTTCCCATAATGATTGCCCTTTTATGATCTTGTAAAGCTCCAGCTACAATCTCTGATGCCGATGCACTGCCTTGATTTATCAAAACTACAAGTGGAAGCCCATTAGTCAGATCACTTTTAACCGCATTATATCTTGTTTCATCACTTTTTTTTCTTCCTCTCGTAGAAACTATTTCACCTTTATCTAAAAAAATATCTGTGACATTTACTGCCTGATCAAGAAGTCCACCTGGATTATTTCTTAAATCTAAAACATATCCTAAAAGTTTGTTGTTTTTATTTGCTTTAAATTTTTTTATCGCCTTTTTAATTTCTTCATCTACCTTTTGATTAAAAGACGAAACTCTAATATATCCAATTTGATTTTCAACCCTNGATTTAACNGACTTTAACTCAATAATTGCTCTNACAATTTCAATATCTATATTTTCTGTTTCATTTCTTANCACAGTAAGTTTTATTTTTGATCCAACTTTACCTCTCATTAAGGTNACTGCTTCAGATAAACTTAAACCCATAACCGGCTCANCATCCAGATGAGTTATCATNTCTCCAGCAAGNATCCCTGCTCTTTNTGCTGGCGTNTCATCNATTGGTGATATTACTTTNACCACNCCATTNTCAAGTGTNACCTCTATTCCTAAACCACCAAATTCTCCTTTAGTTTGAACTCTNAGCTCATCNAGNTCTTCAGTNTTTAGATAAGTAGAGTGTGGATCTAACGACGTNAGCATACCTTCTATGGCAGACTCTATTANNTCTTTTACTGTGATTTCTTCNACATANTTATTTTTGATTTTCTCAAANGCTTCTCCAAAAAGATTTAAGTATTTATAAACTTCTTTTTTTTCATCTGCNTCAACAGATGAGAAAACAAAAAAGAGTANAAAAAANAAAATANATTTATTTATCATTTTTTAATTATGCCTNATTTTTACAAAATCTCAACTTCTCTTTTTGGATCTATTGGTTTTCCTTTNAATCTCAATTGAAAATATAANTTCTTACTAGAACTTTGTTTAACAAAAAATTTTGCAATTGGCTCACCTTTTANCACTTTGTTTCCAGAAAAAGTCATTATCTCATCCATACCTGAAAGAATAGTATGATAATGATCACTATTCTCAATAATAATAATATTACCATAATTCCTCCATTTTCCAGTAAAAATAACCATACCGTTGATTGGTGCAGTAACATATGATTCCTCAGAAAGCTCAAACATTATACCTGCTTTGGATAGAAAAGAATCTTTTTTTTCTCCAAATTGAGAAATTATATTACCCCTAACTGGAAGGCTAACTTTTTTAGATTTAATATTACGATTTTTGTTTGTTCTCTTTGAAGAGACCCCTTTTAAAAGCTCATTAATATTTTTTGCTTTTTGTTTAACAATATTCTCTTTTTTTTTGTAAATTTTACTTTTTGGGTTTTTTCTTTGAAGTGCTTTTCTTTTTTTTAATTCTGCATCAAGCTTTTTCTTTTTTTTTTTTATTTTTAATCTTTTCTGAGCTAATAAAGAGTTTTTAATATTTAGTTCCTTATCAAGTTCTTCAATCTTTCTTAATCCTGAAAAATAAATATTTATTTCAGTTTTTATGTTTTCTAAGAAATACTCTTTGATTATTTTTTTTGTAATATAATTATTTTTTTTAGAGAAATCTTGAAAAAATTTTTTTATTGGTTCGTTATAATATTTTTCCTGAAGTAATAGTATCAGTCCCTCTGCAAGTACTTCCTCATTATCAATATATTTTTTATATATTAATTGTGATTGTTTATTTCTTTTTATTTCAATATTTAAATTTTTTATTGCTTTGTTTAAAATCAAAAGTTCATTGTAAGTTTCTACAGTTTTCTTTTGAATATTATTTAATTCTGTTTCAAGTTTATTTTTTATTTCTAAATGTGTTTTTGTATAAAGACTGATTGGAATAAATATAATTAGTAAAAAAACTATTTTTTTAAAAAAATTGGCAAAAATCATTTTATCAATGAACGTCCTGACATTTCCGTTGGTTTTTTTATACCCATAATATTTAATATAGTCGGAGCAATATCTGCAAGACAACCTTTTTGAAGATTAGTCTTTTTTGATGAACAAATTATCATTGGAACAGGATTAGTTGTATGAGATGTTAGTGGATTTTTTTTTGTATCTTTCATACAGTCAGCATTTCCGTGATCAGAAGTTAAAATTAATAAATAGTTTTCTTTTTTTGCCGTTTTTAGTAATTTCCCAATGCAATCATCAACTGTCTCGATTGCTTTTACAGTTGCAGGAATAACACCTGTATGTCCAACCATATCTGCATTTGCATAGTTTGTTATAATAAGGTCATATTTTTGAGATTTTATTTGTTTTAGGATCTCTGACGTAAGTTTTTTTGCAGACATCTCAGGTTTTTGGTCATACGTATTAACTCTTGGTGATGGAATTAATATTCTATCTTCTCCTAAAAAATTTTCTTCTATACCACCATTAAAAAAATATGTTACATGAGCATATTTTTCAGTTTCTGCAATTCTTAGTTGTTTTAGATTTAGTTCTGAAATTACAGAACCAAGTGTATTTTTAATCTTTTGAGGTTCAAAAATAGTATTTAAAGACTTTTTTAATTTTCTTGAATACTCCATAATTCCCAAAGAATTTTTAAAATTTTGTATTTTTTGTCTTTCAAAAGAATCAAAATCTTTATCAAAAATTGATGTTAATATTTCTCTAACTCTATCTGCTCTGTAATTCGTAATTAAAAAACCATCACCATCCTCAATTCCTTTATAATTATAATTATTTATTGGGAGGAAAAATTCATCTGTCACAGATTTTTTGTAACTTTGTTCAATAGCTTTAATAGGATCTCTTATTTTATTTTTAATAGATCCTTCAATTATTGCTTTATAAGCTTGTTTAATCCTATCCCATCGATTGTCTCTATCCATTGCATAGTATCTTCCGCAGATACTTGCAATAGTAACTTTCTTTTTTTTTATTTTTTCTAATAATAACTTCATATTATCTATTCCACTATTTGGAGAACTATCTCTACCATCAAGAATACAATGTATAAATAATTCATTGTCGTTATCAGATAGTATATCAATTAATGAAAAAAGATGATCCTGATGTCCATGCACTCCTCCTGAAGAGAGCAAGCCAACAATATGTATTCTTCTACAATTTTTTTTTAATAATTTAACTTTTTCATTTTTTTTTAATTCTCCAGACTTTATAGCATAGGAAATCCTCAAAATATTCTGAAGTATTACCCTTCCCGCTCCAATATTCATATGTCCAACTTCCGAATTACCAAATTGTCCAACAGGAAGACCAACATCATTTTCAGATGCATTTAATTGGGTATTAGAATATTTATTAATTATTAAATCAAAGTTTTTCTTTTTAGCTAAACTAATCGCATTTTTTGGTGAGGGTGGAGCTAAACCCCAGCCATCGAGTATGCATAATATTACTTTTTGTTTAATTTCATTGCTCATGGTATTAAAATTTATTTATGATAAGGATGACCTTCTATTATTTGAAGTGACCTATATATTTGCTCTATCAACATTACTCTAATTAACAAGTGAGGCCAGGTATTTTTACCGAATGATATAGACTCAAAATCTTTAAAAAAACTATCTGCCAAACCATCAGGACCTCCAATTATAAAAATTATATCTTGAATACTATTTAACATTTGTTTTTGAAAAAAATTTGATAATTCA
>PALK01000050.1 GCA_002710765.1 Rickettsiales bacterium
TAATGAACCTGATGTTTTGTTATTAGATGAACCTACCAATCATCTAGATATTGAGTCTATAGAATGGTTAGAAGATTATTTAAAAGAAAATTTCAAAGGTGCTTTTCTTGTTGTAAGTCATGACAGAGAATTTTTAAATTTTACAACAAATAAAGTTTTTTGGATGGACCGTGGAAATATAAAGATTTCTCCAAAGGGTTTTGAAAATTTTGAAAGTTGGTCTTCTGAGATAATTGAACATGAAAAAAGAAAACTTAAAAATGAAAGTAATTTGATAAAAAATGAATTAAATTGGTTGTCAAAAGGTGTTAAGGCAAGAAGAAAAAGAAATATAAGAAGAAAGGAAAATATTTTTGAACTTAGGAGTAAATTTAAGAAAGAAAAATCAGAATTCATTAAATCTATTTCGAATATAAGGTTTTCTAATACTCAAAATTTTGAACTTGGTCCAAATATAGTAGCTCAATTTTTTAATGTTTCAAAAAATTTTTATAATGAGAAAAAAGAAATTAAATTATTTAAAGATTTTAATTATAAATTAATGCGTGGAGACAAGATTGGTATTTTAGGAAAAAATGGTTCAGGCAAATCAACTTTTTTTAAATTATTAATAAACGAATTAAAACCTGACTTGGGAACAGTTAAACTCAGAAAATACATAGAATATTCGTATTTTGATCAAAATGGAGATCAATTTAATGAATATAAATCAATTAAGGAGAATATGATACCGGGTGGCGGAGATTATATTGAAGTTAATAATATAAAAAGACATATTTGTGGGTACTTAAAAAACTTTCTATTTGATCCGTCAAATGTGAATGATAACGTAATAACATTATCTGGAGGTCAAAGAAATAGATTGTTATTAGCAAAAATTCTCTCGAATCCGAAACAGTTAATTATATTAGACGAACCAACAAATGATTTAGATATAGAAACTTTAGATATATTAATAGACTTTATTCAAGAGTATAAGGGAACAGTTCTAATTGCTTCACATGACAGGGATTTTTTAGATAAAACAACCAATAAATTATTTTATTTTGCTAATGATCGGATTGAAATTTCGTTAGATAGTTGCAGCGATTTTTTAAAAAAGAAAAAATTAAATAAAAAAAATATAATGAAAAATGAAATAAGTTTAATCCAAAAAAAAAACAAAACCACAAAATAATGAAAAAAAGATAAAACAAGTTTTGAAAAAAATGGAAAAAATTGAAGAAAAAATAAGAGTTTCATCTATGACACTAACTGATTTAACATTATTAAAATCGGATAAAAATAGATTTAACGAAATTGCTGAAGAAATCAAAAAACATCAAATAGAATTATCAGTCTTAGAAAAAGAATGGATCGAACTTGAAGAAAGTAGTATTGATTTTTAGCATGAAATTTTAATTATTTTTTTAAAAAGTAAAATTTGATACTTTAATTTGTTAGATTCATATAATGAAAATTGCTGTTTTAGTTGACTTAGAACTTTCAGATAAATCTGGAGGGCATGTTAAATATTGGCAAAGAATTTGTGAATCGTTGAAACCTACTAATAATGAAATTGATATTACTATTTTTTACCTTGGTAAAAAAAAGGAGTCTATTTTTATCTCAGAAAGAATAAGGTACGAACTTATTAAGCCTATACTTTCATCAAATATTCTAAAAATATTAGGAATTGATGCCGACATAACGGATTTATTCCCAATCAACTTCAGACTTCTTTTAAGATTAAAAAAATATGATTTAGTTCATACGACAGATCAATTTTTTGCAATGTCTAAAACCGCAAAATTAGCAACTAAAATTTGGGATATTCCTCTGACAACCTCAATACATACTGACACTCCTCCGTATACTAAATATTACGTTAAGAAGGTATTAAGTAAAATTTTTTCTATTTTTTTTAGATTTGATAAATTGTTGATTGAATCATTTAAAATTCCAGAACATTTTGAAAAAAAAATGTATAAAAAAATATATAAATATATATCTAATATAGATCATGCAATGGTTGCTGATAGAATATATAGTCCGCAATTTTTGATTAAAAAGACTGGAAATAAAAATATAACCAAATTAAATAGAGGCATTAATAAGAATATTTTTTTTATTAAAAAAGAAAATAGAATCAATATTTGTAAAAAATTTAATATTCCATTAAATGACAAGATCATATTTTTTACTGGAAGAATTCATGAATTAAAAGGAGCACTTCTTCTTTCACAAATACATAAAAAATTAATCGAAAAAGGACATTCTATAACTACTATTATGGCAGGGCAAGGAGCTCATGAAAAGGAATGTAAGATTATTGCTGGTAAAAAACTTAATCTTATTGGTTATTTATCCCATGAAGAAATATCATGTTTATATAGAGTTTGTGATTTATTCGTTTTCCCTTCTCAATTTGAGATTGGTCCAAATGTGGTCATAGAAGCTAAAGCCTGCGGAGCAATTTGTGTTGTTAGTCCTGACGGTGGTGGCAAAAGAATATATAAACCTAATTTGGATGGAATTATTGTAAAAAACTATGAATTAAATGAATGGATTAATTCTATTGAAGATTTATTATATGACAAAAAAAAAATAAGAACAATTAAGTCTTTTCTAAAAAACCAAAAAATTTTAACTTGGGATGATATTTTTTTAAATGATATTTTACCTTTTTGGAAAAAATTAGTAAACAAAAGAAAATGAACAAAATTTTAATACTCGTACCTCACCCAGATGATGAGATAGTTGGTACTGCAATTTTTATAAAAAAAAAAATTTTAGATGGTTGTGAGGTTTATTTATTTTTTTTAACTAATGGTATTTTACAAAAAGATAAAATGTGGTTCTGGGACAGAAGAAATTATATTTATTTTCTAAAAAAAAGGCTTGATGAGCTAAATAAATCAGTAGATTTTTTGAAAATAAATAAGTTTTATATTCAGTCTATTCCTACAAGAACATTAATTAATAATGTAAGTATAACCTATAAAAAGATCCAAAAAATTATTACAGAACATAATATTGATTCTATCTTTACACCAGCATACGAGGGAGGCCATCAAGATCATGATGTTTCAAACTTTATTGCTTCAAAATTTAATCTTTTCAAAAATATAAAAGTATATGAATTCGCAGAATATAATAATTACAAGAATAAAATTGTTTCAAATGAATTTATTAAGCTATATGGAAATGAAGAAATCATTAAATTATCCGAAGATGAAATTAGTTTTAAGCAAAAAGCACTGGATCTTTATAGTTCTGAAAATAAAAATTTAAATTATATTAATACTAAACAAGAGTCCTACAGACCAATAAATCAATATGACTATAGTAAACCACCTCACTTGGGAACATTGTTTTATAGAAGGTTTAGATTTTTTTCTTGGCATCCCCGTGTTGACTCAACAAAACCGGAAATTATTTGCTCTAAATTAACATTATTGAACAAAAAAATAGATGGAAAAAAATAGTATTAAAAAGTTTTTGCTAATTTTATTAGGACTGCTGGCAGTATATTGGCTTTATAAAAGCTTTGCTGGTCCAGAATCTTTTGATTATATTATTTCTCATAAATATAAATTGTTTTTATTAATTCCTGCACACATTCCAACTCTTTATTTTGACTCTATCAGCTGGAAGATTTTAATGAAGAAAAATTATTTGGGAACATTATGGTGTGTTATAATCACATGGATTTCTCAGACGGCTGGTAAAGTAATGCCTACTGGAATGGTAACTGGAGAATTTGTAAGAGTTTATTTGAGCATAAAAAAAGGCATGAAAATTTCTGAAGCTTCTTCTACTGTTATAGGTGATCTTGCTTTAGCTTCATTTTCACTTGTTATAATTTCAATAATTAGCCTAATAATAATCTTTTTCACAAATGAAAGTTTTTATCTTTTTAAGGGCAGTAGCATTTACCTTACTTTTTCAATTATAACTTTAGTAATTGGTTCTATATTTTTTTGTATAATAATCAGAAAAAGATTTTTAAGAAAAATTCTAAAAAATTTTAGATTTTTTACAGAATCTAAAATTAATAAAAAACTGACCCATACTTTAATAAAATTTGATTTTGAATTATATAAATTAAGTTTCAGAATAAAAACAGTAATTTTTGCTTTGTTTGTTCGTTTACTGGGATGGATTGGAGGAGCTTTTGAAATTTATATTTTTTTTTTAATTATAGGCGTAAAAGTTGATATTTTTGATGTAATTATTATTGAATCATTTGCTGGTGTTATGCGAGCAGTTGCATTTTTTATACCTGCTGGTTTAGGTGTTCAAGAATTTGCCTTTATAATTGTTGGAAATTTTGTAGGCTTGTCAAGTCCAGTAGCATTTGCTGCAGCGATAGGTAGAAGAATTAGAGAAGTTTTAATTGGAATTCCAGCAATTATTACTTGGTACGTTTTATTTAATAGAGATTCAAAAATTAATTAATTCTATCATTTCATTTTTTTTACTATAGTTTTTAATTGCATTACACAGTTCAATTTTATGTTTTTCAACTGCAATAGATATAAAAAAAGTATTTGGGGCTGTTCTATTTCTGATAATAGGACAATTAACATTAAGACCAATATTATTTTTTAATGTTTGAATTTTTTCTTTAAGCATTTTTTTATGTGAAGATGAAAATGACTGAAATTGACAAAAGATAACAGACTTACCACTTTCATTAATCCCTTTTAATTCACTATTTAAGACATACTTAATTGACATTTTTGAATTTTTCTTGATACTTTTAGGTGTTAAACCGTTATCTGGATCTAAAAAGATTATTTCTGAATTTTTAAAAAATAATAAAGATTCTTTAAACCACTCTTGTCTATTTTCTCTATTAAGAGTTCTGTTATAAAATTTAATAAACTTTCTTAGGTGAGTTTTTTTTGTAAAATCTACTAAATTTCTATTTTCCCTGAGACTAAATTTTAATAGTTCATTAATTAATTTTTTATCAAGCTTAATAATCTTTTTTTTGAATAAATAATTCCTATTTTCACCGTCATTTAATTTTTTTTCTTTATCACCTAAAATACTTGTATTTACAAGATACCAGTTTAAACCAATTTTCTTCTTAAATTCATTACTAAGAAATTTTAAGAAAATAAATTTATTAAAATCATGTGTATCTCCTAAGTATCTTTCTTGCATTGTATGATTAAATTATAGGCATTTATTATAATAATAAAAATAAGTGATTACAAAATGTGCATTATTGAGTTATAGTTATTTTTTTTATATAGTGTAATCAATAGTTTGCAATAATTAATATGAATTGGCATGCTTCCTGCATAATTAATTTATTAATTAATTAACAAGGAGTTTATATGAATATTTTATCTTATAAAAACTTTCTTGCACCAAAAAAAATTGGTTATCTTTTGTTTTTTACAATAATTACCATGTCATTTTCTTTAGGTGCACAGGAAGAAGTTGCACCTCCAGCCGTTTCAGCTGAAGTTGCTTATATATTAAATACTTTTTTATTTTTAGTCTGTGGTTTTCTTGTAATGTTTATGGCTGCAGGTTTTTGTATGCTTGAGGCAGGTCAGGTAAGAAGTAAAAATACTGCAGTAATCTGTTTAAAGAATATAGGATTATTTTCAATAGCAGGAATTATGTATTATCTAGTAGGATATAACTTAATGTATTCGGGTGTCGATGGCGGATACTTTGGTTCATTTAGTATATTTCCTAATGATACTTCAGTTGATTTGGATACTGGATATGCAGCATCATCTGATTGGTTTTTCCAAATGGTTTTTGTAGCAACCACTGCATCAATTGTATCAGGTGCACTTGCTGAAAGAATTTTAATCTGGCCTTTCTTTCTTTTTGTCGCCATTTTAGCTGCTATAATTTATCCTATTGCAGGTTCATGGCAATGGGGCGCTGGTTGGCTATCAGAGAGAGGTTTTTCTGATTTTGCAGGTTCAACCTTAGTTCATTCCGTTGGTGGATGGGCAGCGCTAGCCGGAGCTATTCTCTTAGGTTCAAGAGAAGGCAAATTCAATACCGATGGAAGTGTCAATACTTTACCCGGATGTTCAGTTCCTCTAACTACCTTAGGAGTGTTTATTCTTTGGTTAGGTTGGTTTGGTTTTAATGGTGGTTCACAGCTTGCTCTTGGCTCTGGAGACGATGCAACAGCAGTTGCTAATATATTTGTTAATACTAGTTTAGCAGCAGCAGGCGGTGTTGTAGCATGTATGATTGTAAGCAGATTATCTAATAGTCATACAAATGTTGCAGCCACATTGAATGGTGCAATTGCTGGTTTAGTGGCAATTACTGCAGGACCAGATACTCCAAACATGGGCCAAGCAATAATTATTGGTGCTATTGGTGGAATTATTTGCATGTATGGTATGAAATTATTAGATATGCTTAAAATTGATGACGTAGTTATGGCTATTCCTGCTCACTTATTTGCCGGAATTTGGGGAACAATGATAGTTCCTTGGACAAATAGTGATGCATCATATGGAACTCAATTTATTGGTGTAATTTCTTACGGACTCTTTGCATTCATAACTTCATTTATTGTTTGGTATGTCATAAAAATGGTAATTGGAATTAGAGCTTCTAAAGAAGATGAGCAGTATGGTCTTGATATGAGTGAACTTGGTTCAATATCTCATCCTGATTTTACTACTAAGAAGAGTTAATATTCTGTCCTTCCCCAAAGATAAAAAGAGCCTAGGCATGTTGTCTGGGCTTTTTTTATGAACTTTCTTTTTTCCAACATCTAAGTAATAAAATCATAACTATAAAAATAATTAATAACGAATTGAATAATTTTTTATTTGTTAAACTTTCAATAACAAAGTTATTATTCCTTAAAAAATATAAGAAATTATCTTTTTTTGCATTTGAATCCAGTTCTTCTATTTCCTTGAATTTAGGCATTTTATTGTCTTCTAGCCATATAGCTTTAGAGAAATAATTTGATAGATTATTAACCTTAATAATTTTATCAGTAAGGTTTAAATTTTGAAGTTCAATGTTCTCAGTTCCCAGAGTATGTATCCCTAAATCAATATTTCCATCTGTAACTAGATAAAAACCAGGCACTTTAATACTAAATTGAGCTTTGTAAGTTAGCTNGTTAATTTTTTTTAAAAACAATTTATGTTTTTTTCCATTAGGATCAATTATATTCAAATTTAATTCATTTTTATTTGGTGCGAGCAAAAAACTTTTTTTTACTATTATTTTTTTTTCATCAATAGAAATATTGATTTTATTTTCTTCAAGACTAGGTTCTTTCATTAACCAGTGTGCTAAATTTTTAATGAGTTTGTTATGGGGGCCGCCGTCGAGGTTGTTTTTTTTTGTCCATAACCAAATATGGTGACTATAGATTTGTGCAATTCTCCCCTTGTTAATTTTTTTAACTACTAACAATGGATTTTTATCAGAACCTTCCATGAGTATTAGTGCATCTTCATCAACCTGAGAAATTTTATTCATTTCGTACCAAGAACCATAATTTTGATNNGATTTAAATAAGGATTNNGTTATTGGATGNATNTTTCCAAGTTCGGAGAGNACAGGTTTATACTCTCCTNTTAAAATTTTTCCNGAGGGTGTTCCAGGTAAAATTCTTCCAANTTCAGTTCTGAATAAGCTAGATCTNGAATTATATGATGGACCAGTTATTTCTAATATACCTCCNCCTTCATCTANNAAAGATAAAAGGTTTTGAATGTAAACAGGTGTGAGGACATTTTTACCCTTGAAGTTATCAAAAATAATTAGCTGAAATTTATCTAATTTTTCTTCAAAAAGTTCTTTTATAGGAAAAGGTATGAGTGATAGTTCATTAACCGGTGTATTATCATTTTTTTCTGGAGGTCTTAGTACTGTCATATGAATAAGTTCTACGGAAGGATCAGATTTTAAGAAGTTTCTCCAAACTCTTGTTCCCATGTAAGGTTCTCCAGATATTAATAGTACTCGAAGTTTTTTTCTAATACCAAAGACCTTTATAGATTTTGAATTATTAGAATTTGATAATTCTTCTTTACGTGGTTTGATTTTTAAACCAATAAAGTTTTCTCCNGTTTTAGAGAGCTTTAATTTAATTTCTTTTATTTCATTATTTTTTATTTTATAAGATTTAGTTTTTCTATCACCATTCTGTAAATATAAATCCATGGAAGAGTTTTTATCTAAAAAATCCTTTCCTTGAATTTTAATTGATATTTCATCATTCAAAAAACCAAATTCAGGATGTGAAATTATCGAAAGCTTTCTATCATTTATTTTTTTTTCTCCAATTAATAGAAAATAGATTGGAACATCAATCTTATCGAATCTATTTTTTTTCTGCAAATCATGAATTTGACCATCAGATAAAATAAAAATTGATGAAAGTTTTTTTGAAGGGTATTGATTTAGATTTTTTTCTAGATTTTGAATCAGGTTTGAACTANATTTTTTTTTGTTTTTAGTTTTTTTTTGTACAACTTTTCCATTAATGATTTCATCAAGATTTCCATATCTTTTATAAATAAAATCATTATCTACTTTAATTTCAAGTATATCTATCCCCTTATACTTTTTTAGTTTTTTTAACAAACTTTCATAAATAAGTTCAGTTTCTTTAACNCTGTTTGTAACTTCTTGACTCAAAGTTTTATCAATAACGAAAGTTATAATATCATTTTCAATTTTTCGTTCTTCAATTTTATAACTTGGTTGGAGAATTAGAATATTTAGAAGTAGATATATTATAACTCTATAAATAATACCTGTTGATTTATTTAATAACGCAAAAAATATACTTGAGAAAAAAAAAATAAATCCTAAAAAAATTACAAATAAAGGAATGACAGGTTCAAAAACTAAATTAGAAAAATAGCTTTGTATCATCTACTTCTCCATCCTTTTAAGTATTTCTGGGATATGTACCTGGTCGGTTTTATAATTTCCAGTTAACGCATATATTAAAAGATTAACTCCAAATCTCATTGAAATAAGTCTTTGTCTATCTAAGCCATCCAATAATGGAAATGAAAAATTCTTATTATCTTTTTTTGCCCAAGCGCCTGACCAGTCATTGTTGCTAATAATTACTGAAATTGCATTATCATTATTTTTAGATAAGTTGTAAGCAACATAAGTTTTTTCATTTTTTCTTCCTGGAAAATCATTCAAAAGATAAAAGCTTTTGGCAATTGCATGATTACTATCTAATAAACTAAAATCTGAAAGTTTGTTTCCTCCAATTATTGTTTGAAAACTATCAGTACAAGCATTTAAGAGTAAACTATATGAATCTAATTTACAATCAATTATAAGTAATCCACCATCTTGTATGAAATTTTTTAATTTTTGAATTGAGATTTTACTAATATTTTTTAAATTTGGACCAATNGGCCAATAAATAAGAGGAAAATATGATAATTCATCTTTTTTCAAATTAATTGACTCTGGTTTGCCAAGTATAGATGCTGTTTTAGATGATATATACTTTGAAATAACTTCTAAACCATTTTTACTAATTGCATCAGTTTCTTCTTCACCTGTCAGTATATAACCAATCTTTGTTAGTTCAATTTTATTAAATATTTGATTACTTTCACATGGAGAAAAATTAAAAAATAATAATAAAATTGTGATATTAAAATATTTTTTATTAAACCTAAAGAGTTGTCTTTTATACATTGTTATTAATGTGTCTAACAAGAAAAGTATAAGAGAAATAATTAATAAAGGTGATCTTAGGCTTAAAGTGTAGTTAGATGTAAATTCTTTGTATAAAAGGTTATCATCAAATTTATACAAATTTATATTATTTGGTAAATGTTTTCCTAGATTTAGCGCATAAACACCTTCAGAGTCTTTGTATAAACCTGGAGGTTGAGAATAATCTAATTTTAGTTTTTTATTGATATTAATATTTTTAAAATTTAATACTTGTGGTGAAGGTTGTTGAAGTTCTCCAAAACCATCTAAAATTAAAAGAGGTTTTAGGAATCTATTCTCTTTTAACTTTACTCCTTTACTNAGATTTATAATTCTGTCTAAAACTTCAATAAAGAAATATGATAATGATAAATTTGACCAATTGCCATTGAGTGGTACGTGAAAAAAAACTAATTTACCTTTTGATATTAGACTTGCTGTTATTAGATTGGCTTCATTTTCTAATTTTAACCAAGATTCAATATTTTCAGGCGAGATATCATTTTTTTTTTGAATGTATTTCCAAATAATTGTTTCATTAGGTGGTGTTAAACCATAAAGTGGACTCTCTAAACTAATATTTTTAACTTTAAGAGATTTTTTTAAGCTCAGTTCACTCTCTAAAGTTGTTGCAATATCTGATAGAGATAATTCATAACTAAAAGTATCATATTTTTTATTTTGAAGACTTTTTAGAAGTATNGGACCACCAGATCTTACTAAAGTACCTCCATTTTTTATCCAATTTAAAATTTTTGGTTCTAATTTAGGTTCAATTATAAATTTGTCGTCAACAAAAATCAGTTTAAGATCTTTATTTATAAGTTCTTCTATATCAGCTTCAATNAGATCATAGCTCTTTTCGAGTGCCTTTTTAATAAAGTAGTTACCTCTTTCAAAGTCTGAGATTTGATTATTATTTTTTGGGAGGAATATACCAATATTTTTTTTTTTATGAGTTTCACTTAGGAAGATTTTAGCTGAGGGAGCATTTCTCGAATTGATTTTAAAATAATCAATTTTATTTTTGATACTTATTGGTAAAAAGAACTTTGTTTCAGTAACAAACATTTTTTTTTCTTTCTTAGATTTTTCTTCATAATTAATCCTATAAAGTAGNCTTCCATCTAAATCATAACAATCAATTATTCCCTTTGAAAAATTATCTACAAAACTAGAAATCTTGATCTTATAAAGGTCTTCATTAGATTGAGATAATTTTACTATTGGTGGATATTTTGATTCATCATTTAAAATTAATTTTAAATTAGAATTTTTAATATATTTAAATAATAATAGTTTTTCATTATTCATNGTTTTTTCGGTAAACCAAAAAATATTGTCATAATTATTTTTAGAACTTTTTATTTTTTCTTTTACTAACCTATAATTTGATTCCCAGGGAAATGGTTGAAGTGAATTAATAAAATCAATTAGGTTTTTTGAGTTAGTTTCATTTATTCCTAATAAATTATTTTTTGAGTATTCAGTTGTTGTTAGGATTTTAAAATTTGTCTCATTAATATTATTTGAATCTATTAACTTAATTATTTTATTTTTTCTTATTTTCCAATTACTTGCTGATAGCCAATTATTATCAACTATTATTAAGTAGTTACTTTTAGTTAAATTATCTTTATTTAAATAAGGATCACTTAGAGCAAATATTAGAAAAATAAAAATTAAAAATCTTAATATTACGATGGGATAAAATTTTTTTTCTGGTGTTTGATCAATAGATTTATTTGTTGCAAGAAAAACAATTGCAGGAAATTTTTTTAACAAGGTACTAAAAGGAGATATTTTCAGTAACTTCCATAATAATGGTAAGAAAAAAAGTAGTATTAATAAATATGGATATGAAAAAGAGAGATTATTAAAAAAAAACATTACATTCCTGATGATTTATAAGTAATTATATATTTTTAAAATCAAAGATTCGTATGTTTCATTTGTTTGATTTGTAAAAACTTTCCATCCAAATTTATCGCACATATATTTAATTTTCTTTTGATGTAATAAAATTTTCTTTCTAAAAATATTTTTCATATTTTCAGAACGATTGAATAGTTTGTGAAGGCCTGAAACAGGATCAAAAAATCGATTTCTTCCCTTAAATGGAAAGTTAAGTTCTGAAGGGTCTAANACTTGTATTAATATAGCTGAATAAAAATTTTCAGATAGATNAAGNAGTTTTTCCCTTANNTTTTTTGGGTTTTCNATAAAATCTGAAATAATAAAAACAATATCCCCCNTTTTAATTCTTGAATCAANCAGATNAAAAGATGATTNAACAAAATTTGAAGCTAAGGAAATTAATTTATTTTTTCCATTCTGAAGACCCANATCTGATCCAATAATACCTACTTTTTCTCCAGATCTNAGAAATATATCAATTANAATTAAACCAATAATTTGAGCTCNTTCAATTTTTNTTTCTGTTTTTNTTGAAAATCTATAATTCATTGAAACACTATTATTAATCCAAAACCAAATATTCTTTGAATTTTGATTTTCATTGTTCTTAATAAATAGTTTTGAAAACTTTGAGGATTTTTTCCAATCAATTTTTTTTAAAGAATCTCCTACTACATAATCTCTATAATCCCAAAATTCTTCTCCAATACCTATTTTATAATTTTTTGTATCACCAAAATTATTTGAATTTGATTTTATTGACTTGATTCTAATTAAAGGGAGTTTAGTTGAAATATTTTTTGCTTTTTGTATTAGATTCTTCATTTTAAATTTAATTCANATCNTCACAAACTTTTTGAATCAAATAATCAGTTTTGAATTGTTCTGTTTTAGCTTCNAAATTTAAACTNATTCTGTGCCTTAATANAGGNTTGGCAAGATTAATAATATCAGAAATTGATGGNGAAAAATTTCCATTAAGAAAAGCTCTAGATTTAGCAATCTTTATNAGGGCTTGTCCNCCCCTTGGTCCNGGTCCCCANTTTATATATTTTTTCACAAAATCAAATTTTGTAGTTTCNGGTCGNAAATTCCTTATTAAACTTAATGCATAGTTTAAAACTGATTTACCAATTGGAAGTGTATCAATAATTTCTATGATANTAANTAAATCNTTTGCATTAAAAGTATTATTANTNTTATTTTTAGCCTTTATATTCATAATAATTTTTCTTTCAGTTTCTTCATCAGGATATGAAATATTAATATGCATCAGAAATCTATCGAGCTGCGCTTCAGGTAAATTATATATTCCTTCCTGCTCGATAGGATTTTGAGTAGCTAAAACAATGAATGGTTTTGGTAATTGATAATTTTTATTTCCAATTGAAATAAACCCCTCTTGCATTGCTTGTAATAGAGCAGATTGAGTTCTGGGACTAGCTCTATTTATTTCATCAATCATTAATAAATTACAAAAAATTGGTCCTTTAATAAAAATAAAGTCATTAGAGTTTTTTGATGAAAAAATTTCTGCACCAAGAATATCTGATGGCATTAGATCAGGAGTACACTGAATCCTCTTTGAGGTTAAATTTAAACTTTGTGATAATATCTCAAAAAGAAGGGTTTTTCCTAGACCAGGAACACCTTCAAGAAGTGTATTTCCTCTGGATAGAACAGAGGCAAGTACTTGATGGACTATTTCTCTTTGACCATAAAAATTTTGAGAAATAATATTTGATATAACTTCAATATTTTTAAATGATTCTTTTATTCTTTTATCAATTTTAAGCATAAGATCTATATTTCATTTTATTAAATGGTATGATTGGTATAAAAAATGTTGAAATTCATATTAATAGCTTTTCTTTTTTTAACGATATTTTTAATTTATAGATTGGTCACCATCTATTCATCAAAAAAAAATTTTTTTTTAATTTTTAGCTTAGCATTTTTTCTGATTCTAATTTCAATTTTGTTAATTTTCTCTTTTTTTAATAAAAATAATAATGATAAAATATACAATTCACCTAAATTTGATGGGGAAAATATAATTCCAGGTTTTTTTAGTGACACAAAAGAACAAAATAAATAATTTTAAGTCTTTAGCAAAAAAAATAAATTTACCATTGCGTGAGCTTAATATGATTTCTGAATCTATTTTTAAAGGAGGAGGAAATCTTAAAATTGTTGGAGGTGGAACAAGAGATATAATTTTAAAAAAAAAAATTTCATCAGATCCTGATCTTGTTTGTGATTTGATAATTCAAGATGTAATAAAATGTTTAAAAAAAGATAGTATAAAATATGTTAAAACAGGTTTTAAATATGGATGTATTACTATTTTTATAAATAATGTTTTATTTGAGATAACATCTTTAAGAAGAGATATTGAAGAAGATGGTAGATGGACAAAGATTAAACATACAAAAGATTGGTTCGAAGATGCTTCACGTCGTGACTTCACTATAAATGCAATTTACTGTGACTTAAATGGAAATCTATTTGATCCATTGCTGGGCATTAAAGACTTAAAAAATAAAAAAGTAAAATTTATTGGTAATTGTGCAAAAAGAATTGAAGAAGATTATCTCAGGATTTTAAGATTTTTTAGATTTAGTTTAATCTATTCAAATAAGTTTAACGAAAAAGATTTAAAAAACTGTATTAAATATAAAGATAAAATTAGAAAATTATCATATGAAAGAAGAATATCTGAATTTAAAAAAATTATAGTTTTAAGAGGGTTTGAGAAGAAATCAGAAGAATTGATTAAGACAAAAGTTTTTGATCATGTTTTTGAAAAAAAATTATATCTAAAAAATTTAAGAAAATTTTTAAGTCTAGAGAATAAATTAAATTTAGTTGATGTTGATAGAAGGATTAAGTTTTTTTTAAGAGGAAAAAAAATTAATAAAAATGATTTATTCTTCAAAAAAATTTCTAAAGCTCTTCAAAAAAGGATTATATATAAAGTAAAATTTAAAAAAAATTATAATTCTTCAGATATAATAGAGAAATTATTTTACCATGGAACTACAAATGTTTTGGATCAGCTTTTATTTGATGCCTCAGATGGAAAAGTTAATATTTCAAAATTAAAAAAAATTATAACATTAGTTAATGGTTGGAAAATAAAAAAATTACCTGTTAATGGTAATGATATAATAAACGCTGGAGTAAAAAGAAAAATTTTAATTGGTAATTTTATAAAAAAAATTGAAATATGGTGGGTTAGAAAAATGTTTAAACCTTCAAAAAAAGATTGTCTTAATTACTTTAAAAAATATCTTTTACCAAGAGGCTGAAGGAGGCAAAGACATAAATATTGCATCAGGATTTCCATTGGTTAAAAGTCCAAACTTTGTTCCTCTATCATATAATAGATTAAACTCCGTATACCTAGATCTTCTAAGCATTTGTTTTTCAATATCTTTTTTTGTCCATTTTTTTTTTATACTTTTTTCAACAATTTTAGAATAGGTTTTTAAAAAAGTAGAACCTACATTTTTAGTAAAATCGAAATCATTATTCCAGTCACTACTTTTAACATAATCATAGAAAATACCTCCTAATCCTCTGGATTCTTTTCTGTGTGGTAGATAAAAATAGTTATCACACCATTCTTTATATTTTTTAAAACTACCTTTTTTATAATTTTCACATATTTCTTTTAAATCTTTATGAAATATTTTTGCAAGTTTTTTAGATTCATCTGAATATTTATCACTGGGAGTTATGTCAGCACCACCTCCAAACCATTCTTTTTCAGTGACAATAAACCTTGTATTCATGTGAACGGCAGGAATTAATGGTGAACGAGGATGAATTACTACAGAAATGCCTGATGCCCAGAAATTAGGATTAATTTCTGTTCCTGGAATATTTCCTTTTAATTCTTTAGATATTTCACCATAAACAGTTGATATATTTACACCGGCTTTTTCAAAGATTTTTCCTCTGAGAAGTCTCATTTCTCCTCCACCTGAATCTTTTGAGTTTTCCTTACCCCTTTTCCAAGAATCTTTCTTGAAAGATAAAGTGCTCTTAGAATGCACAGATTCAATTTTTTCTAAATGCAAACAAATTTCATCTCTAAGCTGTTGAAACCAAATCATTGTTTTTTTTTTTCTTTCATCAATATTTTTCATTGTTTTAATTTTNTTTTTTTATATATATTCTAGTAATTAACTAATAATTAAATGTTATAAANTAATTATATATTTAAATTTTTATGGAAAAAGAAGAAAAATTAGATAGTCCCANAGATGAANGCCAATNAGATCTCGATCNTGAAAAAAGAGATTTTTTATATTTAACNACAACAGGTCTCGCAATTGCNGGAGGGATTGCNGCTGGATGGACTTTAATNGATACAATGAATCCAGCAAAAGATGTATTAGCTTTATCTTCAACTGAGGTTGATCTTTCTTTGATAGAAGAAGGAATGAGTTTAACAGTAATGTGGCGAGGAAAACCAGTATTTATTAGGCACAGAACCTCTGATGAAATAAATAAAGCCCAAACTGTTGATATTAAAGAGCTTAAACATAAAGTTTTAGATGAAGAAAGAGTAAAAAAACCTGAGTGGTTAATAGTCTTAGGAGTTTGNACTCATNTAGGTTGTGTNCCNTTAGGNCAAAAAGTNGGTGATTCAAAAGGAGAATTTGGCGGATGGTTNTGTCCTTGNCATGGTTCTCATTATGATACNTCAGGNAGAATAAGAAAGGGNCCTGCTCCATTAAACTTAGANGTNCCNCCTTACGAATTTGTTAGTGATGAAATTATAAAAATCGGATAAAANTATGCAATCAAATGATAAAGANATAAAAGGTNTAANAGGTTGGATTGATAANAGACTGCCAGTTTTTACNTTTATAAATCAAAATTTAAGAGACTANCCTACACCNAAAAATCTNTCATATTGGTGGAATTTTGGTTCATTGGCAGGAATAACANTAGTAATTATGATTGTTACTGGNATTTTGTTAGCTATGCAATATANAGCAAATGCNGATCTTGCATTTGANAGTGTTGAAAGAATNATGCGNGATGTCAATAACGGTTGGTTATTAAGATATATCCATATGAATGGAGCTTCTATGTTCTTNATTGTAGTTTATATNCATATTTTTAGNGGTTTATATTATGGTTCTTTTAAATCTCCTAGAGAGATTNTATGGATACTTGGTGTAACTATCTTGCTTTTAATGATGGCAACAGCATTTATGGGTTATGTTTTACCTTGGGGACAAATGAGTTTCTGGGGTGCTACTGTTATAACTAATCTATTTTCTGCTTTTCCAATTATTGGTGATTATATAGTTACCTTCTTGTGGGGAGGTTTTTCAGTTGATAATCCAACATTATCTAGATTTTTTGTATTGCACTACCTTCTACCATTTTTAATTGTTGGAGTAGTTTTTTTACATTTAGTAGCTTTACATCAATTTGGTTCTAATAATCCACTGGGGATAGATGTAAAATCAGATGGAGATACAATTCCTTTTCATCCATACTACACTGTAAAGGATTATTTCGGACTAGGTGTCTTCCTAATTATATTTTTTGGGTTAGTTTTTTTCGCACCAAATTTTCTTGGTCATCCAGATAATTANATTCCCGCAAATCCTCTTGCAACCCCACCGCATATAGTACCCGAGTGGTATTTCCTCCCGTTTTATGCAATACTTAGAGCAGTTCCTGATAAGCTAATGGGAGTGCTTCTAATGTTTGCGGCAGTTGCTGTACTATTTATCCTTCCATGGCTTGANAGGCACAAGGTGAGAAGTGCTAAATTTAGACCTTACTATAAACAATTTTATTGGTTGTTTTTCATTGATTGCATAATTTTGGGTTGGGTAGGTGCTATGCCAGCTGAAGGCTTATACGTTTTAATTGCAAGAGTTGCTACAGTATACTATTTTGGTTTCTTTTTAGTTATTATGCCAATACTTTCAAAATTTGAAAAATCTAAACTTTTACCTACCAGTATAGCAGCATCTGTGTTATCAGATAAATTTGAAAGTGATGGAAATATTTCTGATAATTTTGTGAGTAAATGATATTTAAAAGTTTTATCAAATTAATATTAATAATAATTTTTTTAGTATTTCCAGTTAAACATACTCTTAGTTCTGAAAAGTCATTGGAACTAATAGAACAAAATTGGCCTTTCGATGGGTTTTTTGGCAGATTTGATTATGCTTCTATTCAGAGAGGCTTTCAGGTTTATAGAGAAGTTTGTGCAGCATGTCATGGTGTTAGACATATCTATTTTAGAGACTTAGGCAGTATTGGTTATGATAATGAAGAATTAAAGTCNATAGCATCAGAATATGAGATAATTGATGGTCCTAATGATGAAGGAGAAATGTATGAGAGATTTGCAAAACCAAGCGATAAATTTGTTGGACCTTATTCTAATATGAATGAAGCAAGATCAGCTAACAATGGAGCATATCCTCCTGATTTATCACTTATTACAAAGGCAAGAGCGGGTGGTGCTGATTATATTTACAATCTTTTAAATGGTTATAAAGAACCACCTGAAGAATTTGAGCTTAGTGAAGGGATGTATTACAACGTATTTTATCCAGGTAATCAGATTGCTATGCCAGCACCAATAAGTGATGATATTGTAGAATATTTAGATGATACTCCAGCAACACAAGATCAAATTATTAGAGATATTACTTCTTTTTTAGTTTGGACAGCTGAACCAGAGCTTGAAGTAAGAAAAAGTATGGGTGTAAAAGTTTTATTTTTTCTTGTTCTGATTACANTGATGTTNTTAGCTGTAAAAAGAAAAATCTGGAGTGATTTGGANTAGAAATATGTCTGACATAGAACTTGCNTTTATTGGAGGAAGNGGTCTTTATAAAATACCTGGATTTAAGAATTTTAAATGGNTAAAGGTTAAATCATCATTTGGAAATCCATCTGATAGNATTTGTGTAGGAANTTTGAACAATAAAAAAATAGCCTTTTTNCCAAGACATGGNAGAAAACATAATATTTCTCCATCTAATATNAATTATAGAGCTAACATTGAGTCCTTGAANATTNTAAAAGTCAAGAATATTATNTCCTTATCTGCTGTCGGAAGCTTAAGAAATGATTATAAACCTGGTGAATTTGTCATAGTGAATCAATTTATTGATAAAACTTTTCTGAGGAAAAAAACTTTTTTTGATGATGATTTAGTAGTGCATGTTCCACTAGCTAACCCGGTCTGTGAAAATTTATCAAAAATTTCTGCAAAAATTTTAAAAAAATTAAAAATAAAGTTTCATTTTTCTGGTACTTATATTTGTATGGAGGGTCCACAATTTTCAACATTAGCTGAGTCAGAATTATATAGATCTTGGGGGTGTGATGTGATTGGAATGACTAATATGCCAGAAGCAAAACTCGCAAGAGAAGCAGGTATATGTTATTGTTCACTAGCTATGATTACTGATTTTGATTGTTGGCATCCAGACCACGAAAAAGTAACAATAGAACAAATAATTAAGACATTAGGCGATAATAGTTCAAAAGCTACAAAAGTCATAGAGGAGTTTTCAAAGGAAAAACTAATAATTTGTAATGATTCAGTAAAAATGTCAGCAAAAAATTCAATTGTTACGGATTTATCGCTTGTTAATAATAAGACTAAAAAGAAGCTTAGAAACATATTAGAATAGTTACATGTTGGTTAATAATAAAAACTATAAAACTCTTTGGCTTAAAGACAATGTAGTAAATATTATAGATCAAACTAAACTTCCTTTTAAATTTGAAAAAATAGAACTTAAAACATTATCTGATTTTTGCAATGCTATAAAAAAAATGCAGGTACGGGGAGCTCCACTTATAGGAGTTACTGCTGCATTCGGAATGGCTGTTTCAATAAGAAATAATCCATCAATTAATAATATAGAAAAAAGTTATAAAAGATTATTTAGTACAAGACCTACTGCAGTTAATTTAAAATGGGCTCTGGAGATTATGAAGAAAAAACTACTTAAAACGCCGAAATCCATGAGGATAAATGTAGCCTTGAAACTTGCAAAAAAAATATCTAGTGCTGATGAAAAAGCTTGTGAAGCAATTGGTAAGAATGGATTTGAAATTATAAATAAAATATATAAAAAAAAAAAGAGGGTAATTAATATTTTAACTCATTGTAATGCTGGCTGGCTTGCTGCTATAGATTGGGGAACAGCACTAGCTCCAATTTATAAAGCAGTAAGAAAAAAGATCCCAGTTCATGTGTGGGTTGATGAAACAAGACCCAGAAATCAGGGAGCTTTACTAACTGCATGGGAATTAAAACAAGAAAAAATACCTTATACTATTATTGTGGATAATGCTGGAGGACATTTAATGCATGAAGGAAAAGTTGACTTGTGTTTAGTAGGTAGTGATAGAACTGCTATTAATGGAGATGTATGTAATAAAATAGGGACTTATTTAAAAGCACTTGCAGCATATGATAATAATATACCATTTTATGTTGCTCTACCATCTTCAACTATAGATATGAATATGAATAAAGGACTTGGAAATATTCCAATTGAAGAAAGAGATGGCAAAGAATTGTCATTTATTAGATCTATAAAAAAAAAAAAAGTTACCGATTATGAAATTTACTTCAGAAACGCTAATGTCCATAATCCTGCATTTGACGTAACACCATCAAAATATATTACTGCATTAATAACAGAATTTGGCGTTACTAAACCAAATAAGAATGATATTTTGAAGTGTATAAGTTAATGAATAACAATATTTCATCTGAAAAAGCTATAATCTCTGGTTTAAAATATTTAGAAAAAAAAGGAATGAATATTGGTTCTGAGGGGAATGTTAGTATAAGGACTAAAAACGGTTTTTTTATTTCTCCGTCCGCATTTAAACCTTCAGAACTTAAGAAAGAAAATATTCCATTATTAAATCTAAATGGGAAAAATACTGGCTCAGTTAAACCGTCAAGTGAATGGAAAATGCATCTGGTCATTTATAAAAAACTAAAAAATATTAAAGCTATTGTTCATACTCATTCATTATGGGCATCATGTCTTTCATGTTTTCGTGAAAATATACCTTCATTTCATTATATGATTGCTGAACTTGGTGGAAATGAT
>PALK01000051.1 GCA_002710765.1 Rickettsiales bacterium
TTCCAATACCAAGATCTAAAATTGAATATATCTCATTATAATTAAATTCAGTTAGAACATCGTCTCCAGCTACCCCAATTTGTGCCGCTCCAAATGCTACAAAAGTAGCAACATCAAATGAACGAACTCTTATTACAACAAAGTTATCAATATTTGTATTGAAGTATAGTTTTCTTGAATTTTCATCATAAAATTCATTTTCAAGCTCAATTCCTGAACGTTTCAAGATTGGCACTAAATCTTTCAAAATTCTTCCTTTCGGAACAGCTAAAACTATTTTGTCTCTCATATTAAAATCAATTCTTTATTCTTTTTATATTTACCTTACATCCAGAAAGTTTTTTTTCTATATTTTCATAACCTCGATCTAAATGATAAACTCTATTAATAGTAGTTTTACCCTCAGCCATCAAGCCTGCAATTATCAGTGAGGAAGATGCTCTTAAATCTGTAGCCATAACTTCAGCACCAAATATTTTCTTTTGACCATCAATTTTAACTTTTGAACCTTCAATTAAAATTTTTGCTCCCATTCGATGCAATTCACTAATATGCATAAATCTATTTTCAAATATTGTTTCTTCTATAAATGAAACTCCATTTGCCTTTGTCAAAGCAGCAGTTAATTGAGCCTGCAAGTCTGTTGGAAAGCCTGGAAAAGGTTCGGTTTTTATATTTAATCCTTTTGGATGCAAAGTATCAGACTCAACAACAATAGAACTTTCATCAATAATATTAAACTTAAAACTTTCAATATTTAAAAAAATATCTTTTAAGTGGTTAATTAGAAATTTATTTAAGCTCATAAGTTTTACTTTTCCTGAACATCCCAAAACAGACAAGGCATAAGTACCTGCCTCAATCCTGTCTGGCATTATTGAATAACTGCAACCACTTAATTTTGACGTTCCTATAATTTCAATTATATCCTCTCCAGCACCAGAAATATTAGCTCCCATCTTATTCAGAAAGTTGCATAGGTCTATTATTTCTGGCTCTTTAGCAGCATTTTTTATTATAGTTTTTCCTTCAGCCAAAGTAGCTGCCATTAATATATTTTCAGTTGCACCAACAGAACTAATTGCTAATTTAATTTCCGAACCTTTTAAATAACCATTCACTGTTCCTTTTACATAACCATTTTCAATTTTAAAAACAGCACCTAATTTTTCTAATCCATTTAAATGAATATTAATTGGTCTAGCTCCAATTGCACATCCACCTGGCAAAGAAACTTCTGCAGTTCCATATCTTGCTAATAATGGACCTAAAACTAAGAATGAAGCTCTCATCTTTCTTACTAATTCATAAGAAGCAAAGTTATTTCTTGGTTTTTGACAATTTATTTTTAAATTATCTCCTTTTAATTCAATTCTGGCATCTAAAGATTTTAATAAATTTATCATTGAATCTATATCAGATAGGTTAGGAATATTCAAAAGTTCTATTGATTTATCAGTTAAAAGTGTGGAAGCTAATATCGGTAATGAGGCATTTTTNGAACCACTAATCTTAATTGANCCTTCNAATGGATTTCCACCTATAATTTGAATTTTATCCATATGATTTTATAGTTTGGGGAGTGTTACACCTTTTTGATGCATGTATTTGCCCTTACGATCTGCNTATGAATTTTCGCAAACTTCTGTTCCTTCAAAAAANAAAAATTGTGCAGCTCCTTCATTAGCATATATTTTTGCTGGAAGTGGCGTTGTNTTTGAAAACTCNAGAGTCACATGACCTTCCCATTCNGGTTCTAAAGGTGTTACNTTAACTATTATACCNCATCTTGCNTANGTAGACTTNCCTACACAAATTACTAAAACATTTTTNGGNATTTTAAAATATTCNACNGTTCTAGCTANTGCAAAACTATTAGGAGGTATGATACAAAAGTCNGCTTCTCTATCAACAAAGCTNTTTTTTTGNAAATTTTTAGGATCAACGGTTGCAGAATCAACATTNGTAAAAATNTTAAACTTATTTGAAACCCTAGCATCATAACCGTANGAAGAAAGACCAAANGATAAAACANCTTTTTTTTGCAAATNTTCTTGAAAAGGTTCTATCATTTTTTCNTTNAGAGCTTTCTCTTTTATCCATTTATCTGGCATTATACCCATACTTAATNCCTCTTTTTTCTTTTAATAAGATTTTCTCTNAGAGCTTTAGCTCTTGCNATTTCTCTTTTTATCTTTTTAAGATTTTCTTTCATCAGTTCTNTACCATAAAAGGAAAATAATTTNTATAAATACTAAAGCTCATTATATTTTTTTGAAATACCTTTAGATAATTTTATAGGGTACTTTTTTTTATTTTTTTTTATTTTCTTTAAACATTCTTCCTCAATATTAATTTTTGCAATGTCTGAGAATCTAATAAGATATAACATTATGTCAGCTACCTCTTCAGAAATTTTATTTTTTAAATTTTTATCTATTTTTTTTGTTTTATCTTCATTAAACCACTGAAAAATCTCAAGTAACTCGGAAGCTTCAACACTAAGTGCAGTAGCTAAGTTTCTCAAGGTATGAAATTTGTCCCAATTTCTTTTTTTTGAAAACTTTCTCAAAATAAGTTTTATTTTTGTTTCATCCATTGTTAATCTTTTATTAATTTTTAAAATTATTTTTAAGTATATTTAAATTTTTTAGATAAACTTATAACTTTATAAATTAATTATACAGTTTATAATCTTTTAAAAGTTTTTAAATATGAGTAATCAATTATTTTGTCCAAAATGGATTTTTGATATATGTGTTGCAGCTACTGCATATGATTTTATAACAGAGGACTTACCAATTGATTTGGTGTCAAAAAAGTATGTAAGAGGTCTTAACAAAAGATATAGTGAAATTAAATTATTAGAGATAAAATATGGTGCTGAAGCGATTATTAGATTTATGGGAGAAATTAAAAACCCTCAATTTAAAGCCTATGAACGTTTGAGACAATTTCTATATTTTACTTTAAAATATGAAAAAAAAATATTTACTACAAAGAGAAAATATAAGAAAATTTTTAGTACAGCCTTTGATGGAACAAAAAAAAAGGAATATAGTGAAGATATAACTGTTCAAGATTTTAAAAAATTTATCTATTCATTAAGGTCAAATTTAGTTAAAAAAGCTCCAATGAGTTGGGATTTTAAAGAGGATACAGAAGAAGAACTAGATTTTCTCGGAGAATTAATAAGAAGTAGCATTACATGAAATTAAATTTATAAATAAACCTTTGCCGCTATAGTATAATGGTTATTACAATGCATTGGTAATGCTTAAATTCAAGTTCGACTCTTGATAGTGGCACCATAAGAAAAGAAAATGANAAAAAATCTAACAAGAAATATCCTAATTGCNTTCATTNTNGGTATTNTAATTGGAATTNTTCTAAATTATTTAGAACTTTATTTACCNAATATTCAAAAANTGTTTGTTAATAATTTTTTNTCTCTTGGTGGAGAAGTTTTTTTAAAAACNCTCAAAATGCTTGTTGTTCCAATTGTTTTTTGTTCATTAATTTGTGGTATTTGCGGNTTGAAAGATTTCTCAAGTTTAGGAAGAATAAGTTTTAAAACTATAACTCTTTATATTANAACAACATCCATAGCTATATCTTTAGCTTTATTCTTTGCTTATTTAATTCAACCAGGTCAAAATCAAGAAACAATTTTAGTTTCTCAAGAAATTAATCTAAGGACCGCTCCAAATCTTTCTGAAGTTTTTTTAAATATTATTCCAAATAATCCGTTTAAAGCTCTTGTTGAGGGAAATATGTTACAGGTAATTTTCTTTTCAATAATTCTTGGATCCTCAATTTCACTGATTGGTAACAAAGGGGAAAATATAAAGAGTTTTTTTTTTAGTTTAAATGATATTTTTTTGAAAGGACTTGAACTAATTATGTTTATTGCTCCACTTGGTATTTTTTGTTTAATATCAAAAACATTTGCAACTCAAGGATTGGACATAATTTTTGAATTAGCTAAGTATTTCTTTACTGTGGTTTTTGTACTATTCATTCATATGTTTTTTATATACGGTTCAATGGTTAAACTAATATGCAATATAAATCCTTTTAATTTCTTTAGAAAAATTAAAGAAGCAATGTTTTTTGCTTTTTCCACATCTAGTAGTAGTGCCACGATTCCAATTACATTAAGGAATGTTGAAGCAAATCTTGGAGTTAAGAAGAAAATAGCATCTTTTACTGTGCCATTAGGCTCAACTATTAATATGGACGGAACAGCTATTATGCAGGGGGTTGCTACTGTATTTATTGCTAACATTTATGGATATGAATTATTTTTTACTGACTTTATTACTATCATAATAACTGCAACTTTAGCATCAATTGGAACTGCAGGAGTTCCAGGTGTGGGTCTAATTATGTTGGGAATGGTCTTAAGTCAAATAGGTTTACCTTTAGAAGGTATTGCTATTGTGATGGGAGTAGATAGATTCCTCGATATGCTTAGAACCTCGACAAATGTTAGCGGAGATGCAGCTATAAGTTTAATAATTAATAAATCAGAAAAATGAATTTAGATTGGTTTAAAATAGAATTGGAAATATTCTTATATGGAAAAGAATTTGACTTAATTAATGCACCGGATAAAGAAAGCGCAGAACTCATTGCAATTAGAAAAGCAGAAAAAAAATATTTATGTAATACCGGAGACATAAAGGTTATAAGTTGTAATAAACAAAATTAATTATTTATTTAAACTCTATCTTTTTACCCAAAGGACCATTAATAATACTATCATTTTGCATTATGATTTGACCTCTAATAATTGTATAAATAGGCCATCCAATTACACTAACACCATCATATGGTGTCCAATTAGATTTTGTTGCAATCCAACTGTTATCAATTGTTCTTTTTTTCTTTAAGTCAACAATAGTAAAATCAGCGTCATAACCCTTTTCAATAAAACCTTTATTTTTAATATTATATATTTTNGCAGGATTAACAGAAGTAAGTCTTACAAAATCAGATAAAGAAATTTTATTTTGATTAACAAAATTTAACATAATCGGAACTAAAGTCTGAACCCCTGGCATACCTGATGGTGAGTTAGGATATTTATTATTTTTTTCAGAAATTGTATGTGGTGCATGATCTGATCCTACAACATCTATAACTTTTTCATTAACAGCTTTCCACAAACCTTCTTTGTGTTTTATTTCTCTAATAGGAGGATTCATTTGTGCAAAGGTTCCAAGCCTATCATAACAATCTGGAGCGTGAAAAAAAAGATGTTGTGGGGTAGCTTCTGCTGTTGCGAAAGCTTTATTCTCTTTTATTAATGGAATTTCATCTACTGTTGATATGTGTAATATATGAATTTTTCTTCCAACGTCTTTTGCTATTTTAAGAAGTCTTTTAGTGCTACTCAAAGCNGCTTTNGCATCTCTCCACTTTTCATGATCATGNACTGTTACATTTTCTTTTTCTATAATATACTTTCTNTCTTTAAGTCNATATTCATCTTCACTATGNACTGCAACTCTNCTTTTACCNGCACTTAAAATTTTTCTCAAACTTTCATCATCTTCAACTAANAGCTCNCCNGTTGAAGCACCCATAAAAATCTTTACTCCACAACATCCAGAGAGGTTTTCAAGATAGTCTAGATTATTTATATTTTCTCGTGCAGCACCAACAAAAAAACTAAAATCACAAAAGCTTTTCTTTTCAGCTAATAGAATCTTTACTTCAAAATCATTTTTAGTAATTGTTGGAGGTTTTGTATTTGGCATCTCAAAAATTCCAGTAATCCCTCCAAGAACAGCCCCTTTTGTACCTGAGGCTAAATCTTCTTTATGAATTAATCCTGGCTCTCTAAAATGAACTTGAGTATCTATACATCCAGGCAAAATATGTAAATTAGTTAGATCTATTATTTTTTTTGACTGATTATCTTCAATGTTTCCTATAAAAGATATCTTTTCACCAATTATACCAATATCTAATTTTTCTAATTTATTATTTGGTAAAAAAACATTCCCATTTTTTAGAACTAAGTCAAAAGAATTCATAAAATTTCAATATCTTTTATGTGTTATCATTTAGCACATCAATGGCATTACCATCAATTTTTTTATTTTCAAAATTTGATAAATACCATAGAGAATAAAATAGTAGTCTCCAAACTGGAACTATCGCTCTTGAAGTATATCTTAAATTCAAACAAAGTTCCTTAATTTTTTGAGGTAAAAAGATTTCTTTTAAACATCTTATTTTAGGTAGTATTTCAGACAATATTTTATATTTAGCTGGCATCCATAAATTCAAAGGAACTGTAAAACCACTTTTTTTCGTAAAAGAGTTATAAAATGGTAGGCTTTCATTTAAAAACTTTCTTATGTAATATTTACCTAAGCCATTTGATATTTTTTCATTATCACTTACTCCAAAAAGTTCTGAAAAAAGCTCCATATCCACGAGTGGTGTTCTTCCTTCAATACTATTAGCCATCAAACACCTATCAAGTTTAATTAATAAATCATTTGGCAACCATTCTTCAAAATCTAAAAACTGAACCTTTTGTAATTCCGTAAGATTGAAATTTATCATTCTTGTTCTAAAATTTTTCATTGAATTATCCCAACCAGATAATGCATTATTAAAGTAACTAAATCTTTTAAAAGCTCCTTTCTTGAAAGGTTGTTTTTTAAAGATTAAATTTCTTGAATTACTTCTATATCTTCCATAACCTGCAAATAATTCGTCACCTCCTTCACCGGTTAATACTACTTTTATTTCTTTTTTTGCTTCCTGAGCAAGTTTAAAAGTCGGAAGTATTGCATAATCTAATACCGGATCATCAAATGATTTTGCGGCAACTGGAATCAAATTCCAAAAATCACTTTCATTAAACTCTACAAATTTTAATTTTGAATTAAATTTATTACATATTGAATTTAAATAATTCTTTTGATTATTTTGTCCCGGAAAAATAACAGANTAAGTTTTAATTGGATTACTATTTACCAATGACATTAAATATAAAACTAATGTGGAATCAATCCCCCCAGAAAAAAAAATTCCATAGGGCACATCGCTTCTTTGATGCAATTTAATAGACTCAGTTAATTTAAATAAGATTCTTTTTTTACTTATTTTATATTTTTTGATTTTTTCTAGTTTATTGAAAATTTTACTCTCTGTAATTTTAGAATCTTTAATAGTGATTATTTCTCCTGGTCTAACTCTATTTATATTTTTAAAAATTGATTCTCTGCCAGTCGAAAATTGAAGTTGTAAAAGTTCTTTTTGTTTAATTTCATTGATTGAAGGTTTAAGTAAATCTGATTTGATTATTGATTGTGCTTCTGAACTAAAAATAAAATTATTTCCTGAAACACTAAAGTATAAGGGTTTAATTCCAAATGGATCTCTACCTAAAATTAATTCATTTGTTTTTTTATTGTAAATAGCAAAAGCATACATTCCCCTTAACTTTAAAAATCCATTAACACCATATTTATAGTATAAGCATAATATTGACTCACAATCTGATTTCGTTTTGAATATAAAATCTTTATTTTTTTTTCTTATTTCATGGTCATTATATATCTCTCCATTAGCAATCAAAATAAGTCCTTTATTTTCAATCGGTTGTTGTCCTCCCTTTAAATCGATAATTGATAATCTCTTGTGTATTAAAATTAGATTATTATTCTGAAATATTCCTGATTCATCAGGACCTCTGTGTGTCAAAAGCTCTCCCATCTTAAGAACTTTAATTTTAAGTTTCTTGTCTATCTTTAAACTATATATTCCTGCTATTCCACACATTACTTTTTGATTATATTAAAAAAATTTAAAAATTTCTTCATAACCTTTTCTTTTGAAAAGTTATTTAAATATTCTGCATAACCATTTTTTACAATTTTATTTCTTAGTTCTTCATCCTCAGATATTTTTTTCAAACAGCCAAGCAACTGTTCAGAATCTTCTAAGCTAAATTTTAATCCATTCATTTTATTATCTATTAGCTTTCCTGGTCCCATTATATCTGAAGCAATCACTGGTATCTTATGAGCCCAACCTTCTAAAATAATATTACCCAAAGGTTCAATTCTTGAAGAACAAACAAGAATATCTGCAGTATTATATATTTCAGAAACATTCTTTTGCCAATCAATAATTCTAAATCTATCAATTAAATTATGTTTCTGAGCTAAGGATATATAATAATTTTTTAATTTCCCGCTTCCAACAAGCCATAGATAATGACCAGGAAGTCTTGCTACTGCTTTTATTAAAATATCAAAACCTTTGTTATCATGAAACCTGCCAAGACCCAATATTACCTTAAAGTTTTTAGGAGTCTTATATTTAATTTTTTCAATTTTTTTTCTACTAGTAATTTCAACAAAATTAGGAAGATAGATAACTTTTTTAGGGTCCCAACCTTTTTCTAAAATATAATTTCTAATTTCTTTTGTGTTTGCAATTAAATATTCACAATTTAGATAATTTTTAATTTTATAATAACCACCAAGTCTTCCAACATTAATACAATTACCAATATTTTTTGGAAGCATAGAAGAAGCTCTGTTCATCCAGGAAATTACAATATCAGGCTTAAAATCATTATAAATTTTTTCAATATTATTTTTTGTAATGAAATCCCATTTACCCCAAAAACTAAATTCGTTTACTATAAGTCCATTTTTTTTTAAGTATAAAAATCTTTGGCTATTTTTTCTTATAATTAGGTTTTGTGAAATATTATTATATTTATTAAGAGCTAAAGAAAATCTTTCAAAAAAATTCTCAGCTCCTCCAGCACTCGAACCAGAGATAATATTTAGTATTTTTATACTAGAATTTTTTTCCATAATTTTACAATATCATTCCAACTCTTATAACTTTTTTTATCTTTTATCATGTTTTTGTGCATTTTATTCCANTACAATTTNTCTTNCAGNATCTTAATTGNTGATTGACTNAATTCAGTTTCATTTTTACAAACAAATCCNGTTTCANTATCCCTAACTCTTTCTGACATACATCCAAGGTCACAAACTACAGTTGGAACTCCAAGTGTTTGAGCTTCTGCTACTGACATACAAAAAGTTTCATCGTTACTTCCTTGATATAAAAATAATCTCTTATTTAAAATTTTTTTTATTAGTTTTTTTCTTTCAATTGGTTCAAATAACTGAACTCCTTTAGAACTTAATTTTTTTGCTCTATCTATAATAGGTTTCATTTTTGCTGTATGTTTTTTACCAAAACTACCATACGTTTTTGAACCAGTATATAAATGAAATTCTGCATTAGGTACAAAAGGAAAAATTTCATTTTCCCACCTATCTAATAGCCAATTCAACCCTCTTAATGGATTTGAAGTAAATATAGCTATTGGTTTTGGAGCTAATTTCTGAGTTCTACTATTTAATATAAAACTATCAACTCCATACGGTATTACTACTTTATCTTTTGATGGACACCAAACTGGATAAGTACTCTTGTGGTATTGACTTGAAAAAACTATAGTTGTAGGGTTCAAAAATAGTTTACTTAAATATCTCCATTTTAATAAGTAATTAGCAGGATTATGAATCCAAAAGATTCTTTTCTTAACCTCTTTTCTAAAATTTAAAAATTCGTCACCTCTGTTAATTATTAAAACATCAAAACTTTCTTCATGAATACTTGAGGATAATTTTTTCCATATCACTCCATTGATTTCTCCCGTATTTCTACAATTATTATATACTGAGACATCAAAATTAGATCTTGCTAAGGCTTCAACAAGTGAAACAAATGCTGTTTCTGCACCACCTATTGCCTTCTCACTAGCAATAATTGAATCAAACTCAATACCGTTATCAATAATTAGTATTTTAGTCATTTTTTAACTAACATTTTATACTTAATATAACTAATCAAAGGATAAAGACCTGCCATTAGTCCTATCATTATTCCAATTTTTTTTTCTTTATATCCTTTTCTCAAAAAATAACTTTTCCAAAATCGAGAAAAAATTCTTCTAAAATTTTTAAATAATGATTCATTTTTATTATTTTCCAACAAATCAATTGCTTTGGTATTAGAATAACTATTTAATTTTATGATCATGTCAGATATATCTTTACAATAAAAATGAGTTATTGGTTCTTTAAGACTCTCTCCTTTTTTACCTTCTAATATTAATTTAGGATGAACTCTTTGTTTGCCCCAAACTTTATTTCCTTTTCTAAATAAACCAGGATAAGCTGATTTTCCAAAATATGCTCCCCATCCATGTTTAACCAGCTTATTTCCTACAAAATTATTTACTGGAATCAAATGCCAGTCAGATAAAGATTTTTTTATCAGTGTTTTTATTTCTTTTTGTAAATTAATTGTAACTCTCTCATCAGCATCAATTTCTAATATCCATTCTTTTGAACATTTCTCAATTCCAAAATTTCTTCTTTCTCCTTCTATATCCCACGAACCTTTATGTATCTTTTTAGTATATTTTTTAGAAATTTTTTCAGATTTATCTATACACTTATCTAAAATAACGATGATTTCGTCAGCAAATTTTACAGTTTTCAAACAATTTTCTAACTGTTTCTCTTCATTATTAATTATTAATAATACAGATAATTGTTTTTTCATTTTTTATTTTTTATTTTTCTAAAAAAATTTATAACTTTTCTTGCAACTATATTTGTTTTTAAACTCAACATAAGAGAACTAGTTTCTTTATGTGAAAAATTTCTATTTTCCATAAGTTTTTCTGGTCTTTCCGGAGTAGTAATCGCCAAAGTTTTACGACCCCAAGGATGATATTGTTTAATATCACTTGGACCAAACAGTCCAATCGTTGGAATCCCAGATGCTGCTGAAAGATGCATCAAACCAGAATCATTTCCAATGAATAGTTTAGACTCTTTCATAATTAAATAAACTTCATTTAACTTGATTTTACCTGAAAGATTAATTACTTCATTTTTTAAAAAAAAATTTTTTATTTCTTCTGCATTTTTTGCTTCGTTTACAGAGCCTAAAAGAATAAATTTACTATTTCTAAATAAATTTGAACTTGATAATTTTAAGATTAAATTTCTATATCTATTTCTTGGCCATTCTTTTCCAACCCAATTTGCAGATGGAGCAATACATATTATATCTTTTTTTTTAGCCAAACCTTTAATTTGATTAAAATATTTTGTGTAATCATCTTTTCTATATTCAATCATTATTTTGGGTTCAATAATTTTTTCTCTCACCAAGCTAGATGCTACTTTTACTTTGTGAACTACATTTTTTTTTTTCCTTAAATTAAAAAAATAATTTTTAGATAATAATAAAAAAGATAATCCTGTTCCTCTTAAATCAATGATTGAGTCCCAAAAGTTAAATAAAACTTTAGTCCATAAAAAAAACCAATGTAATGAGTATTTTCTTTTTTTTAACGCTATTATTTTATCAATATTTTCACAGTACTTAAATAGTTCATAAGGAACAGTGCCACATACAAATGTAATTTCGGAGTCATTATTTTTTTTTTTAAAAAAATCTATTATTCCAGAAGATAAAATTGAATCTCCAAGGCTGATGAAGTTTTGGCAACTGCGGCAAAGGGTGTTGCACAAGTAATTACACATCACTATACACAAAATATAGATTTAAAAGATGCAAAAACTGTATTATCAAATAGTGGAACAGCAATAATGGGATCTTCAACTGCAAGTGGATCTAATAGAGCTAATGAAGCAGTTATTAAGGCATTAGACTCCCCTCTTCTAAATGATAATAAAATTGAAGGAAGTAAGAATGTGTTATTACTAATTGTTTCTGGAGCTGAGGAAATTACCATAGATGAAATTGGAGAAATTAATGAATATATTCAAAATGAAACAGGTAATAGTGCAAACAT
>PALK01000052.1 GCA_002710765.1 Rickettsiales bacterium
GATTCTGAAGCATTTAATAACCTTAAAGATTCAGAAATTCATATTAAATCAATCAAAGCACCATACGTAATTAAGGTTGATGGTTTGGCAGCTGGAAAAGGAGTCATAATTTGTAAAACAGAAAATAAAGCTCTCAAAACATTGAATGATATATTTATTAAAAATAAATATGGTAAAGCTGGTAGAAAGATCATAATTGAAGAGTTCTTAGAAGGTTTTGAAATTAGTTATTTTTCTTTTTTTGATAAAGATAATATTTTGACATTTACTTATGCACTTGATCATAAAAAAGCTAAGAATGGAGATAAAGGTCTCAATACGGGTGGGATGGGTGCATTTACACCATCTCAAAAAGTGTCAGAGAAATTAGAAAGTCAAATTCTCAAACAAATAATTTTACCAACCAAAAAAGGGTTGAAAAATGAGAATATTATTTATCGAGGAATAATATTTTTTGGTTTAATGATTACTAAACATGGTCCAAAAGTTATTGAATATAATGTACGATTTGGTGATCCAGAATGTCAAACTATACTTAGAAATTGTAAATTTGATTTATTAGAACTCTTGCATGCCACAAGTACCGATTCATTAAAAGGAAAAAAAGTATTAGTAGAAAAAAAAAATGTCATTTGTGTAGTTCTTGCTTCTATTGGATATCCTGAGAAATACAAAAAAGGAAAAGTTATCAATGGAATTGATAAAGCTAAAAAAATAGATGGAGTTGAAATATTTCATTCAGGAACTATTAAAGAAAATAATAAGTTTTTATCTAATGGTGGGAGAGTTTTATCAGTGACGGCAAAAGCAAAAACTATCAAACTAGCAAGAGAAAAAGCATATGAAGCTTTAAAAAAAATAAATTGGAAAGGTGGATTTTACAGGAACGATATCGGTATTAAAAATTTTAAATAAAGACTATTTATTTCTTAATTCATTAAAAAAATTTTTTAACAAATTTGAGCATTCTTCTTCAAGAAACCCACCATAATACTGGAATACAGTTTTATCCGAACTATATTTTTCTCTATTACGAAAAAAAATATCTTTAAAATTTTTATTATAACAGCCAAAAAAAACTTTTTGTATTTGAGTAATATAAATAGCGGCTTCACACATTATACATGGTTGTAATGTTACGTATAAATACATTTCATTTAAGTATCTTTTTTTTATTCTTTTACAAGCTTGCCTTATTGCTATAATTTCAGCGTGTCCTATTGGATCATTTTTTTGAATTGATTCATTAGATGCACAACTTATTAATTCTTTTTTCTTATTTACTATCACACATCCAACTGGGACTTCGTATTTGTTTTTGGAATTTTTTGCTAAGTCCAAAGCAAGTTTCATAGGATCCTCTATAAAATCAAATATTTTATACATTTATTTTTTCTATCAAAACAGTATCTCCATCAGAGCAATAATTTAACAAATTCAAATTAGAATTAGATATCCCCCATACATTACATCTGTCTGCTAATCGTATCTCATCATCAATTGAGATCGGTGTTTTTCCATAACCTATAGCTATACAACTTCCTGAAGGCCAAAAAACAATTTCTCCATAATTAATTACAGATTTGGATTCCTTCTCCAAAGAAACTTGAATTTCACAATTAAAATATATTTCTTTTCCCCAGAAGTTTATTTTTGACTGGAAAGGGAGAATATCCCATATTTTTTTTGCTGTTTCTGTTTTTTTAAGCTCTACTATAATCGAGATATTTTTGATACTAATTTTACATTTTTTTGACATATGATAATTTAAACATATTTGTAAATTTATTAAACAAACTTATGAATAATCCAATAATAGGAATAACTCTCGACCTAGAAGAAAAAAAAACATACTCTTCATTCCCTTGGTATGCTGCTAGAAAAAACTATTCAGATTCCATTTATCTTGCTGGTGGAATTCCAATTTTTATTCCTCATAACGAAAGTTTAGCAGGTAAATTCTTGAAAATAATTGATGGTTTAATAATTACAGGAGGTGATTTCGATATTGATCCAAAATTATATGGAATAAATGAAGTTCATAAAAAAGTTAATTTAAAAAGAAGTAGAACTAATTTTGAATATAAAATTACAAAATTAGCGATTAAAAAAAAAATACCTATTCTTGGAATCTGTGGAGGGGAACAATTATTAAACGTAATTTTTGGAGGAACACTTTTTCAACATATTCCTGATGATATAAAAACAAAAATTAATCATGAACAAACTAACTCAAGAGATGAGGCGAGTCACCATGTTTTTATACAAAAAGAATCTAAGCTTAAATTAATTGTAAGAACAAATAAGATGTATGTAAATTCAGCTCATCATCAGTCAGTTAAAGAAGTTGGGGAAAATATAAAAATTAATGCCTTAGCACCTGATGGAGTTATTGAAGGAATTGAACATACAAAACTAGATTTTTGTATTGGAATTCAGTGGCATCCTGAATTTTTAATTGATAAGAAAGATAAAAATATTTTCTCAGCTTTAGTAGATGCATCAAAAAAAATTAAACCATAAAGTTATAAGACTTGTAAAATTAATCTCTCACTGTGGTCTCTGTTCGAGAAGAAAGGCAGAAAAGTTAATTAACTCAGGCAAGGTTTTTTTAAATGACAAGCCCTATAAGGAGTACATTATACACCCAAGTCTAATAAAAAAAATTTCTATAGAAGGTAAAAAATTAAAAATACAAAAAACTAGAGTTTGGATTTTTCATAAAACAGTAGGTCTACTGTGTTCTAATGTAAATCAATATAATAAAAAAACTATTTTTGATACTTTACCTTCAAATCTGCCAAGGGTGGTTTCTGTTGGTAGATTAGATTTAAACTCTGAGGGTTTATTAATTCTGACAACAAATCCTTCACTTTCGTCTTTTTTAGAAAATCCAAAAAATATGATTAATAGAAAATATATTATTAAAGTATTTGGTATATTTAATGATGAAAAAAAAAAGGAACTTGAAAAAGGAATTACTATTGACGGTATAAAATATCAACCTCTTAAAATTAATAGAATTACAATGCGTAATAACGACTATGTATTTAATGTTGACTTAAAAGAAGGTAAAAATAGAGAAATTAGAAAATTAATGAAATATTTAGAACTAAGTGTGAAAAAATTAAAAAGAATAGAATATGGACCATTTAAATTATTAAACTTAGAAAAAAATAATATTAAAGAATTATCAGAATCTAAACTAAATAAAATTTTAAGGGTAATTAATTACAAAGATGAGAATAATTTCTGGTAGTTTAAAAGGAAGAAAATTATTTGTTCCGAAAGATAACAAAATCAGACCAACATCTGATAGATCAAAGGAAATGATTTTCAATACACTTACAACAATCTTCACATATGAGAATATTACTTTTGAGGATATAAATGTTTTAGATGGTTGTTGTGGAACAGGTGCTTTGGGAATTGAATCACTATCAAGAGGTGCAAGGAAAACTATTTTTGCTGATATTTCATTATCATCAATTAAATTAGCTAAAAGAAATTGTCAACTTCTTAGTTTGCATAAAAAGTCTAGTTTTCTAAAAATAGATCTTACCTCTGTAAAAAATAAAAAGTTTAATATAAATTTATTTTTTTTAGATCCTCCGTATAATCTTAATATTTATAGTAAAATCTTGACAGAAATTGTTACTAAAAGTTGGATCTCAAATGGTGCAATTGGTGTAATTGAAATTCAAAAAAATCAGCAAATTGAAAATTTAGACTATATAGAAATTATTAAAAAAAAAAAGGTCAGAAACTCTGTATTTTATTTTATAAAAATTAGAAATTTATTTGCGACCAAATAATTTTTCAATTTCATTTAACTTTAATTCTATATATGTGGGTCTTCCGTGATTACATTGACCAGAAAAAGGAGTGTCCTCCATTTTTCTCAATAAATTATTCATTTCATCTATTTGCATTTTTCTTCCTGACCTGATTGACCCATGGCAAGCCATGGATGAGCAAACTTTATTTATATTACTTTCTATAATCTCTGAATCACCTAATTCAACTAATTCATTTAAGGTATCTCTTACTAATTTTTTCACATTACAACCAGATAAAATAGCAGGAACCTCCCTTACAACAATTGAATCACGTCCAAACTCTTCAATAAATAATCCATATTGTTCTAAAAGTAATTTATAGTTAGATAATAAATTTAAAGTTGTATTATCAAAATCTATAATCTCTGGAATTAGTAAAATTTGAGTCTGAATTGTTTTATTATAAAAATCTTTTTTTAGCTTTTCATAGACAATTCTCTCATGAGCTGCATGTTGATCAACTATTATAATTCCATCTGTAGTTTGTGAAACAATATATGTCTCATGGAATTGACTTTTTGCAAAACCAAGTGGTTTTCCAAAACCTGATTTTTGTTCATCAATCTTTGTTTCTTTTTCTTTTATATCAGATTCAAAGTTTGAATGATCTTTACTTTCTTGTATTATAGGTCTTCTGAATTCAAATTCCTCATTTTTCACTAAGAAAGAATTTAATGCTCTATCAGAATTCGTAGTTGTAGCTCTGTGCCCTATAATAGAAAGACTTGATCTAATTGAACTGATAATAGATGATCTTAATTTATTTGAATCTTTAAATCGAACCTCATTTTTAGCAGGATGTACATTTATATCAACATCACTTGTTGGCACATCAATAAAAATCACACCTTGAGGAAATCTATCGTAAGACATAAAGTCTCGATAAGCTACTTTTATTGCACTGTGAACTAACTTATCATTTACAGACCTATTATTAATGAATATAAATTGATTTGTATTATTAGAAAAATGAAATGTAGGCAAACCAATATAACCTCTAAACTTGTAGCAATCTTTTTCTTGGTTAAATAATATTAAATTCTCAGAAAACTCTTCACCAAAAAGATCAAGTATTCTTTTTTTAAGAAAATCTTCATCTGTTCCCAACCTAGGAAGGTGAGATGTCAAAACTATTTTTTCGTTATTATAAAAATTAAATTCAACTCTTGGATTAGATAATGATAATCTTTGAATAATTTTTTTTATTAAAAAAGTTTCGTATCTTTCTGTTTTTAAAAATTTCAATCTTGCAGGAGTGGAAAAAAAAATATCTTTAATGATAACTGTCGTCCCTATTTGCCTTGAAGATGGTCTGATAAAATCAATATTACCAGAATTTATAAATATTTCAGATCCTATCTCATCTTCTTTTGACTTAGAAATAATCTTCATTTTTGAAACTGACCCAATTGAAGGCAATGCTTCTCCTCTAAAACCTAAAGTTGTTATTTGATGTAAATTTTCATTATTTAATTTTGATGTAGCATGCCGCTGTATAGCAAGTGATAAATCTCTGGTTCTAATTCCAAAACCGTCGTCTATAACTTTAATTTCAGTTTTACCCCCCGATCTAATAAATATATCTATTTTTCTTGCTTGAGCATCTAGACTATTTTCTATTAATTCCTTTACTGCTGAGGCTGGTCTTTCCAAAACTTCACCGGCAGCGATTTGATTTATTAAATTTTTTGATAATAATCTAATTTTTTTCATTTTTCAAAAACTTAAGTGCTAGTTTTTTTCCTTCTTCAACCGCAGGTTGATTAAAAGGATCTACATCTAAAAAATAACATGTATAAATTGTCTCTAGAATAAAATGCATTAGTAAAGACCCTATAGTCTTTTCATTTGTATTTTTTAAATTAATCATTCTTGTTGGGATACCTTTTTTTCTAAAAGTTTGAAAAGTAGCTTCTTTTTCTGCATCCAATAATTCATTCATTCTTTTATTATGCAATTTTTCAAATAAAAAATCTTTGGTTTTACAATTAAGTTTAAAAGAATTATTTTTTTCAACTCCAATTATATGAATAAATTTATTTCTTGGTCCATCTAGATAGAGTTGTAATTGACTGTGTTGATCAATAGTACCTATTGAATTTATGGGTGTTGAGCCTTGACCATTTTTTCCAATACTTTCAGCCCAAAGTTGTCTGAACCATACTGCAAAATTGTATAAGGAGTCTGAGTAGGGCATTAAAACACATTGGTTAATACCTTTTTGCATTAAATGAGAATTATTTAAAGCAGAAACTGCAGGAGAAAAATTTTGGATTTTTTTAACCTTAAACATTTCTTGTAAAACCAGAAAAGCCCCTTTTCTAAGATCTTTTATATTAATATTTGCAAGATAGGCTGGAATTAATCCAACTGAAGAAAATATAGAATATCTTCCACCTATTTTTGAACTATGTTTTAAAAATATAAATTTTGATGACTCTTGAATCTTCTTTAAAGTACTCTGTTTTTCTTCAGTTATAACTAATGTTTTTTTTACTAGGCTTATATTTTTTTTCTTAAAAAATTCTCTAACAAAAAAGAACTGACACAAAGTTTCAATTGTTTCTCCAGATTTAGAAATTACTATTATTGCAGTCTTTTTTAAATCGATTGTCTGCATAAGCTCTGTTAATGGATTATGGTCAATATTTTCTATAAAAAAAAATTTTGGCTTTTTATTATCAATAAAATGGTTTCTTTTTAAAGAAACTAGAGTTTTTCCACCAAGACTTGAACCTCCTGTACCAATTATTAAAACATTATCATAATTTTTAAATTTTTCAGCGATAGACTTTATTCTATTAAGATCATCAGAGTCCTCAATAATTGAGAGACATTCTAATTTTCCATTTTTATAATCAGATACAATCCTTAAATGTACTTTTTCTATAGATTTTAAATCTCTATTTTTTTTTAAACTATCTTTATAATTAATATTATAAAATTTTTGACCTAGTGCCATTTACTCAGGGTTTCCTGTTATTTTAAAAAATAACTGATCAGGATTAAAAAGTTTTTTACAAATTTCATTTACATTCTTTATATTTAAACTTTTAATAATTTCTTTTCTTTTATTGAAATAATCATAACCTAATTCATAAAATTGAATAGTATTTAATAGTCCTGCTATTGAACTTGTACTAGTAAAATTTCTGGAAAAAGATCCTAAAAAATATGATTGGGCTTCCTCTAATTCTTTTTTTGTAACTCCATAAGTTTGGATTTTACTCCATTCTTTTTTTAACAACTCAATGGTTTTATTAACAGATTCATTTTTTGTCTGAAACCCTCCTAAAATAACCCCATCATTCAGGTAAGGAACTAAATAGGAATAAATTGAGTATACTAAACCTTTCTCTTCCCTGATTTTTTTATATAACTTTGACTGAAACCCACCACCACCTAATATATAGTTTGCAACCCTAGCAGCAAAAAAATCTTTGTCATTTCTCATTATACCTTTATGACCGAAAATTACTGAGGTTTGAGGAGTTTCTTTTTTAGTTATTGAAATACCTTTTGGAAACTCTAAAAACCTTGGAATTTTTCTATAAGTTTCAGTTCCCTCCTTAAAGTTTCCAAATAATAAATCAATAAATTCTAATAAATCTTTTTGCTCAATATTACCTGAGACACCAATTACTAAGTTTGATTTATTAAAATTTTCATAAATATAATTTAATAGATCATCTCTATTTATTTTTTCTATAGAACTTAATGTACCAATATCGCTTCTAGAAAAATTATGACCTTTGTAAAAATCTTTTTCAAATAACCTTGAAGACAATTTCTGTATATCAGATTTTTGAATTTTGATATTTGCTCTAACTTGATTTTTTACTTTTTCTATCTCTGCTAAACTAAAACTTGGTTTATTAATAGCTAATTGTAATAATTCAAAACTTTCTTCTTTATTTTCTACTATGGTTTGAAATACTCCAGAAAATTCATCTTTAGAGGCAGAAAAACTTAATTTCATTCCAAGTGATTTCATTTTTTCCTTAAATTTAAGACCGGTTATATTTTCAACACCCTCATCTAACAATGAAGCAACCAAGTTAGCAGTTCCTTCTTTACCTTTTAAATCAAAATAAGTTCCTCCTTTAAAGCTAAAATTAATACTTATTATTGGAACAGTATTATCCTTGACGAACCAAAGTTTAATACCTTTTTTTGTTGTTAGTTCTTGGACATCAAGAGCAAATAACTGAAATGGTAAAAAAATTATAAAAAAAAATACCGAAAATCTTTTCATTAAAAACTAACCTAAAATTCCTGATACAAATGTCTTATTATTATAAAAATTCTTTAACTCATTAATAACATCTTTCAATTCAATCTCGTTTAAATATTTGTTCCAATTTTCAATTTCTTCCAAACTTAAACCAATTGTTAGTGATTCTCCAAGAATTTGAGCAGGTTGTAAAATACTATCTCTTAGATAAATAGAGTCATAATAGTATTTTTTCTTTTGAGTCTGAAATTTTTCTTCAGTCATTTTTTTTTCAATAGCATCTTTTATTTTGTCATCAATAACTTTTTCTATCTCATTTATACTTACACCATCATTTGGAATTGCATAAAAGTACATACTGCCATTCTCTCTGGTCATACCTTGATAGTAGCCCCCAATAGCAGAAACCATTTTCTGTTTTTCAACGAGTTCATTATATAATATACTAGTACTGCCACCTGCTAATATTCTGATACCTAAATCTAGAGCAATACCTTTTTTTATAGATTCTTTATATGAAGGTGCTCTGAAAAATCTTTTCCAAATTTTTTGTCTTACATCTGGATGTGAATGATTAATTTGAATTGATGTTTTCATTGGAGGATCATTTAAAAAAACTCTTTCAATACTTTTTTCACTATTTTTTATATTGTCAAAATATTTTTTTACTAAAATCTCTAATTCCTTAAAATCAACATCTCCAGAAAAAACTAGAATTGCATTTGAAGGATTGTAATATTTTTCATAAAATTTTTTAATATCATCAAATTTTAATCCCTTTATTTCATGCTCCCAACCTATAATTGGGGTTCCATATTTATGATTAGGGAAAAGACTTTTTCTCATAGCCTCATCTAGTACTGATGATGGATCACTATCAACTCTTTGGTACCTTTCTTCAAGAATAACTCTCTTTTCAGTCTCAAATTGCATCTTAGTTAGAGTTAAGTTTTTCATCCTATCGGCTTCTAATTCAATTATTTTCTCAATTTTTTCAGAGGGGATTATCTGATAATAAGCAGTATAATCATAACTAGTAAAGGCATTTTCACTACCGCCATTTTTAGAAATAAAATTAGAATAAAAACTACCAGGAAATTTTTTTGTACCTTTAAACATTAAATGCTCCATAAAATGTGCAAGACCACTCTTGCCATACTCTTCATCAATTGAACCAACATTATACCAAAGCATTTGGGTCACAACTGGAGCTCTTTTATTTTCAATTACAATAACTTTTAAACCATTATCAAGACTAAAGGATTTAGCATTAAAGATTTTTGCAGAAAGTAAATCTGTCTTTAATATTATTAAAAATGAAACTAAAAATAATAATTTCATTTATTCAATTAATGGAATCTGACCGATTGAATTAGATGAAGGATCAAGATTTTCGGAAAAAAATTTTTCTTGGTTAATAGTATCACCTGGAATAGATGTTGGAATATTGATTCTCTCAGGCATAATATTTTTTGATGGCTCAGGAACATATCTTCTTGTAAAATTATATCCTTTATCATATAGGGGTCTAAAATATATATTACCACCTTTAAAATTATTTACTGACTGATTGTAAACCCACTCACCAATAGTAAATTTTCTATTCTTCCTAAATCTATCAATTGAATCTGATGGGGATGGAGAAGATGGAATTGAAATTTGAGGTGCGACAAAGTTTTTTGCTTTCGGTATTTCAGTTAAATTTCTTTCAATNCTATTTNCAATAGAAATATNATTTTCTACNAAATTNTNCTCANTTTCNTATGAGTTTGNATCCTGAANTGGTGGTCTTAAATCAAACTCTGGAGGAAGNACTAAATCAGGTGTTTGATTAACTAATGAATCATCTACTAAAACTTTTTCAATACCTGCNGCTCTCTTNAGTTGATCACANGAANTAATCAACAAAATACANATACANAATAATGAGTATTTNNTAATANTTNTAATCAAANTCATCGCACAAATAACCCCCATTTACCAAATCCCTTTCAACTCTAATACAATTATTTTCTATTCCAAAAATTTCCATTTCTTCCTCTTCACTNANAGGNANNTTCTGTGGTAANGANNGAGNATTTTCTTGAAACTCAAATGTTTGTTGTTGNANNGCATTGGGTACATTAATACCTCCNTATCCATATCTTTCTCTATATGGTNGATTATACATACCAGGANTTTGTTGAATAGAGTACTGAGGNAATGGNGGTGGTGNTGGTGCAGGCATNGGAGAACCATTTGGNCTNACTGAGTANTATTGTCTNGCACTCCTATATATNAAATTATCNTANTATCCAGTTGNAGGANNCATCTGAGATTGAGGAANATATCTAGTCATTCCCTGNTCTTGTGAAANANNATCATAATTTGGAACTTGAGGCAAAGCANATTCTGGAACTTGAATAGCTTCTTCAACAATAATTGCCTCTGATTCTTCAGGTTCTTCATCNTCCCAAAACATCACTGTATCTANTACTGAATCATANACATAATCTCCAGCTCCNGAAACTGAATCCCATGTTGTTTCTAAAGTTGAACATGATGTAATGCNAAAAACAAAAATTATAATTGATAAGCATCTGGATATANAATGATTTTTTTTACTANTTATCATTGTTAGNANACTANATATTGTTTTTAAAATCAAAAATTCAAGTACATTTAGTATAATAGTTAGTATACTATTAGCATTACTTTGTTTTTTTGAAAAGAGTATTTTATTTTTTTAATATACTGTTTTTACCAAAAGAGCCTAATATATATATAATAGCACCTATAGTTATAAAGCTATCTGCAAAATTAAATGCTGGCCAATGAAAACTNCCAAAATAAAAATCAATAAAATCAATTACATAATAATTTACTACTCTATCATAACCATTGCCAATTGCACCTCCAAGTATAAAACTTAATGCAATTATNTCTTTTCTATTTTTTATTTTCCAAATCCATAAAATAATGAAGAAACTTATTAAAAAAGAAAATATTCCCAAATAAAATGAAATATTCAGACTTGACAGTAATCCAAAACTTATTCCTTTGTTTTGAACATAAACCAAATTAAGTCCAGGAATCAAGTTTATCCCTTGAAAGAAAAAATCACTATTTTGAAAAACAAAATATTTAGAAGTTTGGTCTAAAATAAAAATAAAGACTGAAATAAGATAACAATAAAATTTATAAGCTGCATTAGAAATTAGTATTAATTGCATCTTCACACCTTTTGCAAATAAAGCTTTCATTGTCTTGTCCATTAAATTTAAATATTTTCCAACATCTATTACATTTAACTCCATCAAAAAGTTCAATCTTTATTGCAATATCATTATCTTCTTCATAAGTTTCAAAGCCTGGACCTTTTTCATCAACAATTTGAACATCAGAAGTAATTAAGATCTCTTTAAGATCTATTCCTATTATCGCTTGTTTTAAGTTTTTGTTACCCAGATAAATAAATGGTTTTGCCTCAAGGCTAGATTTTATAATTTTTTGCTCTCTTTTCTTTTCAATAAAATAGCTTACTGCTTTTCTAATAATTTTAATAAAGCCCCATTGCTTTTCTAATTCATTATTTTTCCAATAATCTGGTAATTTTTTATAACGAACTTCGTGACAACTTTTTTCTTCTTCATTCTGTATTTCTTTTTTCCAACATTGCCATGCTTCTTCAGAGGTAAATGCTAATACTGGAGAAAGCCAATTTATTAAATTTTTAAAAACATCAACCATTACTGTCCTTGAAGAAAGTCGCGATTTTGAATTTAAAGGATCACAATAAAGAATATCCTTTCTTATATCAAAAAAGAACGAGGAAAGTTCATTATTACAAAAACTTGAAATGTGCTGAAAAGCTCTATGAAAATTATATTTTTTAAAACTTTCTATAATAGTTGAATGAATCTTATATATTTCATGTCTTATATATTTTTCTAGTAATGGAAGTTCTTCATGTTCAATTATTTCTTTATTATTCCAATCTTTCAAATTACCTAGTAAGAACCTTAGAGAATTTCTGATTTTTCTATATATTTCTGTTTGCCTATCTAAACTTTGATAACTTATTTTGAGGTCTTCATTATAGTTACTAGTTGATACCCAAAGTCTTAAAATGTCAGCTCCATATTTTTTTATAACATCCTCAGGAGAAATTACATTACCCATTGATTTTGACATTTTTTTCCCTTTTTCATCTAATACAAAACCATGCGTTAAAACCGTCTTAAAAGGACTATCACCATAAATAGCACAAGATTCTAGTAAAGATGATTGAAACCAACCCCTATGTTGGTCTGACCCTTCTAGATATAAATCTGACTTTTCTTTTATACCCCTATTTTTTAATACAAATGCATGACTTGAACCAGAATCAAACCAAACATCAAGTATATCTGTTACTTTTTCAAATTCATCTAAATTATAGTTTGAACCTAAAAACAACTCCTTGCTTCCTGAAAACCATATATCAGTGCCTTTTTCATAAACTTTTGTAACTATTCTTTTATTTACCTCTTTATCTATCAAAGGTTCACCTGTTTTATTATTAACAAATATTGTAATTGGTACACCCCAGGATCTTTGCCTTGAAACACACCAATCAGGTCTTTCCGAAACCATTGATAAAATTCTATTCTTACTACTTTTTGGAAGCCAATTAACTTTATCAATAGCTTTTATTGCAGATTCTCTAAGATCCTTCTCTTTCATAGAAATAAACCATTGAGACGTAGCACGATAAATTAACGGAGCTTTGGATCTCCAAGAATGTGGATAGCTATGGTTAAAGTTACTTGAACATAATAACATTTTTTCGTCGTTTAATTTGTCTACTATTTCTTTTTCAACCTTAAATATATGCTTGCCAGAAAAAAATGGAACATTAGTTGAATAAGTTCCATTATTTTCAACTGTCTTTGGGATTTCTAATCCAAATTTTTTTCCTATTTCAAAATCTTCAAGACCATGACCAGGAGCAATATGAACAAAACCAGAACCAGTTTCATCTGTAACATGCTCACCAGNNAANAATGGAACNAAAAAATTAAAACCATTTTTTTTAAGTGGATGTTCACAAAANGTTTTTTCTAAATANTCTCCCTTNAATTCATCTAAAACTTTATAANTTTCGACTCCATANTTTTCAAANAAAACTTTAAGNAGTTTTTTCTCAAAAATTATTTTTTCATTTTTTTTTATATTTAGTTCTANAAAATCTTCAGTNAATAATATTAATTTATAATCAAGTTTTTCAGAAAAAGCTATTGCACGGTTACCCGGAAGAGTCCACGGAGTTGTTGTCCAGATAATAATNCTTGCANCTTTCAGCAGCGTCTTTATTACTTTTTNTTATTGGAAATTTTACATAAATNGAAGTNGACTTTTTTTCTTGATATNCAANNTCNGCCTCNGCNAGNGCNGTNTTTTCTACAACAGACCACATNACNGGTTTATGACCNAANTATAANCTACCATCCTCAAGAAATTTTAAAAATTCTGAAACAATTATAGACTCAGATTCATTCGTCATAGTAGTATATTTNTTTTCCCAATCGCATGANATTCCTAATCTTTTAAANTCATCACATTGAATCTNAANCCACGANGCTGCAAATTTTCTGCATTCATCTCTAAATTTTATNTGATCAATTTCATCTTTATTNTTNCCAGATTTCCTATATTTTTCTTCAACTTTCCATTCAATGGGAAGGCCATGACAATCCCATCCTGGAATATAATCNACATTAAAACCAAGTTTAATATAAGCTCTNCAAATAATGTCTTTTAATATCTTATTTAGTGCATGACCAAGATGTAAGTGACCATTAGCATACGGAGGTCCATCATGAAGAATAAAATTGTTAGTATTTTCTTTTTTAAATGTTGTACTNACGGTATTTTCTTCCCAAAATTTGAGCCATTTTTCTTCATTATGAACNAAATTAGCTTTCATAGAAAAACTAGTGCTCGGAAGATGAATTGTTTTAGTAAATTCAGTCATTTTTGTCTTTTTTACACATTTCAATATCTTTTATTATTTGTACTTTAAGTTCGTCNAATGAGTTAAATTTTTTTTCTTTTCTAATAAACGAAATAAAAATTATCTCTAAAAGTTCTCCATATATATTATTTTTAAAATCAAAAATATTTACTTCTAAAACTGGTGTCATATTATTGAAAGTTGGTTTAATTCCATAATTTGCAATACCACTATATTCTTTATTTGATAAATCACTTTTAAATTTTATAACTACTTTATATACACCAAAACACAAGTCAGAAAATTTTTTTATATTAAAATTTGCAGTAGGAAACCCAATCTTTCTTCCTCTTTTTTCTCCCCTAACAACTCTAGATATAATTGACCAATTTCTGCCTAAAATCTTTTTTACTTTAGTCAACTCACCCTTTAATAAAAACTTTCTTATCTCTGACGAAGATATTTTATATGTTCTTTCTCTAATGACTTCAACTTGTGAAAAAGAAAAAAGTTTTGACTCAAATGATATTTTTTTTATTAGATCNGTATTTCCAGATTGTTTATATCCAAAAACAAAATCAGGACCCGTTACTACATAAAATACTTTCAATTTTTTTACTAAGATTTTTAATACAAAGTCTTCAGCAGATAATTTAGAAAAGTCATCGTCAAATTTTATATTTATATAAAAATCAAGATCTAAATTCTTTAGTGCTTCGAACTTTGATCTAAAAGGAGTGATTCTAAAATCGTATAATTTTTTCCCAAAGAAAGATTTTGGATGAGGTTCAAAAGTTAATATTCCAAGTTTTTTTTCAAATTTTTTTGCTAAAAATCTTGCATTTTTTATAACTGATTTATGTCCCAGATGAACACCATCAAAATTTCCAATAACAATGACAGAATCATAGGCTTTCTTGGGGATGTTATATGTTCTAATTAATTGCATTTACATTAATTTAGATTGAACCAAAATCTCAGCCTCTCCCTCAAGTACTCTCTTTCTATTTTTTTCACAATAAGTTTCTAAAGTTACTCTTTTTTTTTTAAAATTTATAGACTTTACCTTAACTATAACCTTAATAGTTTCACCTATAAATACGGGTGCAAGAAATTGAATTGATTGTTTTAAATAAATACTCCCTGGTCCAGGAAGTTTGGTTCCAATAACCGTAGAAATTAAACTTGCAGTAAAAAATCCATGTGCAACTCTTTTTTTAAATAGAGTTTTCTCTGCGAATTCATCACTTATATGTACTGGATTATTATCTCCACTAACACCAGAAAAAAAAACAACATCTGATTCCGTAACTGTTTTTGAAATCATAGCTTCTTGTCCAACCTTAAGATCCTCTAAAAAAAAACCATGCAATTCTCGAAATTCGTTCTCATTCATTTTTTCTCCTAATTAAATTAATAATTTTTATAGTCTTATTTAGTAAAATGTATAATAAATTAATTAATTAATTATAGTAGCTAAATAGTGACCCACATAACAAAATTATCTAGTTTATTTATCGGAATAAGTTTTTCCTTAAGATTACACACACCAATAGCTTTTGGAATTTGTATTTTTACAGGAATATTACTGATGTTATTTGATAATAAACAAAATATTAAGAAATGGTTAGTAAAAGGTTATAAACATAAAGTTTTTCCACTTTTTTTCATTAGTTTTATTTGTATATTAATATCTTCAATAATTTCAAATTACCCTTCAAGGTCTTTTCCAGTTTTCATATATTTAATTGCCTTCATGCTTTTTTCTTATTTTATTTTTTGTAACTTCAGAAATAAACCAGAGTCTCTTGTTCTATTAATAAAGTTTTTATTTATATCAGTATGTTTCTCAACAATATTAGTTTTCTCATATAATATAAATCAAATAGAATCAATTTTTGAACCCATTAAAGAAGTCAGAAAATATAAAGGATTTGTTAATCTTCTAACTGTTTTAGTTTTTTTGTGCCCGTTAATAGAAAAATGTATTGGGGGAAAAAAAATATTTTTTTCTTATTTTTTAATCCCCTTAATTTTTCCTCTGGCTTTTATTAGTAATTGTAATTCAGCTTTTCTGGGATTAATTGGGGGATTTATAACATTATTATTTTTTGAATTACTGAAATTTTTCAAAAATAAAAAGAATAGAATCTTAATATTGTTTAGTGTTTTATTTTTTTCTTTAGTAACATTTTTGAATATTATTCCTAAATACGACAAAAACTCTCCTATATCTGAAATAGATTTTTTAGTACCAACAAATATCATAGATGCACATAGACAAATTATGTGGGCGTTTACAAAAAGTGAACTTAAAGAAAATTTAATTTTTGGTATTGGCCCAGATACATCAAATTTCATTGAAGAAAGTCAAAAAGAAATTGGACATAATCAAACTGGAACTATGTTTTATATTTCTAGCCACCCTCATAATTTTTTTTTAGAAATTTTGCTTGAAATTGGTGTTTTTGGGACTGTTTCATTTTTATTACTTATATTATTTGTTATAATTTACTTTTTGAATAAATATTATAACCCTTTTGCTAGATACTTGATTTTTTTTAATGGTTATTTTTGGACAGCATCTATGGTTAACTTCTCCTTTTGGAGTGCTTGGTGGCAAGGAAGTTATTTTCTGATACAAGCTATACTTTTTGCAATTATTTATAACAAGCATAATCGTTGTTTATAATAAAAAATATTAGCTGTATAAATAAAAATATGATTTTTAAATTTGTTTTTTTTACTTTATTTTTTAACTTTTTTAATATTAATTTAACATATTCTGATCCTGGATATAAAGATTTTAGAAATTATAAAGAAACTGATACGCAGTTTAAATTAGTAAAAGTGACTAATAATATTCTCAACTACCCTTGGGGAATGACTTTTATAGACGAAGAAAACCTTCTAATCACAGAAAAAAATGGGAGACTCTTAAAAATAAATGTTAAAAATGGAAAAACNCAAGAAATNGAACATGATATTCAACANATAGATTATAATGGAGGAGGTAATCAAGGAGGACTTTTAGATATACTNTATCATAAAAAATATGTGTATTTTACTTACAGNCATAAACATAATTATAAAAAAGAAGATAGNAGNAAAANNAAANATTCTAATACNGCNATNGCTAGGGGTATTTTAAAAGGNAATANAATTATNAANTTAGAAGTTTTACTNATTGGAAANCCAAAAATAAATATNAATAAACATTTTGGTTCTAGAATTATTATTAAAGGAGANCATTTGTATGCAACTTTTGGTGAACGTGGTAAAGGAATGATTGCTCAAGATCCAACNAAACATCCTGGAAGTATAATAAGAATAAATTTAGACGGNAGTNTACCTGNAGANAATCCAGCTTTTAGGGATTACCCTAATTGGTTGCCAGAGATTTATGTTATTGGGGTAAGNAATCCNCAAGGTATAACAATTTCCCCTCATGATGGAGAGATATATTTTTCACAACACGGACCANTGGGTGGAGATAATATTGGAAAAGTAAAATATGCAGGAAACTTTGGATGGAAAGATATTGCATGGGGCGGAAAATCTTATGCGGGATTTAGTATAGGTAAAGTCCCTTTTAAAAATAAATATAATAGAAATGTCATAACTTGGGTTCCATCAATGGCTGTTGGTAATNTAGANTTTTATAGTGGAAAAGAATTTCCTGAATGGAAGGGTGACCTTCTAGTATGTGCTACAAAAGCAAATATGNTATTTAGATTAGATTATAAAAACAACAAGATAATTAAAGAAGAATTCATAATTAAAGATCATCCTGATATCAAAAGAATTAGAGATTTTGAAATTGACAAGTTTGGAAATATCTTTTTAATCAGTGATGATGATAATTCATCACTTTGGAAGTTATCAAAATAGTTNNTTTCACATATCTAATAAAGTTTTAGAAAACTCTTTTGCCCTAAAATCAATTAAGTCATCTTTTTTTTCACCAACACCAATACAAATGATTGGAATTTTCAATGTCTGACCAATCGGTATAACAACACCACCTTTTGCTGTTCCATCAAGCTTGGTTATAATTAAACTATTGATATCACAAATATCTTTGAANACTTGGGCTTGTTTAATTGAGTTTTGCCCAGTATTACCGTCTAAAACAAGAATTATTTCATGAGGAGAACCTTTTTCTAATTTAGATAGAACTCTTATCAATTTTGATAATTCATCCATTAAATTTGTTTTATTATGAAGTCTGCCTGCTGTATCAACAATTAATAAATCAAGGTTTTTTTCTTTTGCCTCAAGATATGATGAATAAGCCAAAGAGGCTGGATCAGAATTATTTTTTGCTGAAAAAAATATAGAACTTGTTTTCTTTGACCATATTTCTAACTGCTCCACAGCAGCTGCTCTAAAAGTATCTGCTGCAACAACACCAACTTTTAAATTTTTATTTGAAAACTTATAAGCTAACTTACCTACAGTTGCAGTTTTACCAACACCATTAACTCCTACAACTAAAAAAACGTGTGGTTTTTTTTTTATAACTATTTCTTTTTCTAATGGTTTTAAAATTTTTATAATTGAATCATCTATTGATTGTTTTACTGACTCTACACTTGAATCAATAAATTTCATCTTACTGATTTTTTGAATAATTTCAGAAGAAAATGAAACGCCAATATCAGAAGTTATTAGAAGTTCTTCTAGCTCTTTTAATGTTGAATCATCAATAGGCTTACTTTGAAAAATATTTTTTATTCCGTTGCCAATTTTATTGGTTGACTTTGTTAAACCATTCTTTAAATTTTTTACCCAATTAAAAACCATTATAGAATTTTACCAAAAATAACATCATCGCTATAATTTTCTAATTTAACATCAACTAATTGACCTCTTAGAAATTTATTTTTACTTCTAGGTATTCCCTCAACTCTTACTTTAAAATAATCATTCGTGTAGCTTAATTTTTCGCATTCAAATAAAATTTTAACTACAGAACTTATTTTTTTCTTAATTAGGTTTTCTTTTATTTTGTATCCAACACTTTTCATAAGACTTGCTCTTTGAGTCTTTAAAATTTTTTTTATCTGAGGCATTTTAGATGCTGGTGTGCCTTTCTTTGGCGAAAAAGGGAAAATATGTAAATTTGAAAATTGACATTTTTCAATACAATCTATTGATTCCATAAAAAATTCTTCAGTTTCTGTTGGAAAGCCAACAATAAAATCAGCTCCAAATGTCATCTCGTGTCTGCGAATCTTTATATATTTACAAATATTAATAATATCTTCTCTTGTATGTCTTCTTTTCATTCTTTTTAAAATTAAATTATTCCCTGATTGAACAGAAAAATGAATGTGTGGCATTAACTTTGGTTCATTTATTATTAGATCTAGAAGGTCTTCATCAATTTCTGCAGGATCTATTGATGATAGTCTAAGTCTAGTAATTTTTGGAACTATTTTTAATAATCTCTTTAAAATCTGTCCTAGTGGTGGCTTGCCTGGTAAATCATGACCATATGACGTTATATCAACTCCTGTTATTACTATTTCAGAATAGCCATAATTAATTATATCTTCTGTTCTTTTTACTATTTCTCCTAAAGGCAAACTAATTGAATTTCCTCTTCCAAAAGGTATTATGCAAAATGTGCACCTATGATCACACCCTTGTTGAATTTGTAATAAGGCCCTTGTTTTTGTAGAAAAAGCATCAACATCCTTTGGAAATTGTTGGAGTTTAGTATCGACTTCTGAAATTAAGTTATTAAAATTTTTTTTATAAAAAACTTCTTGAGTTTTAACTTTATTATCTACGACCCTTTCAACTTCAGGCATTTTTTTAAAAAAAAATGGTTCTATATGTGAGGCACAACCAGTAACAATTATTGAATTATTTGGATTTCTTTTTTTTGCTTTTCTAATTTCCGATCTAGATTTCTGAACCGCTTGGTTTGTTACAGCGCAGGTATTAATAACAGTTGTATTACTAATCTTATTTTTATCTAAAATATTTTCTATAATCCTAGATTCATATGAATTTAGTCTGCAACCAAGATTTATTACATTCGATTTATTTTTCATTTACTGTACCCATAAAATCATTAGCATTGAATTTACCATCACAAATCATAGAAACAGGACCAGTCATAATTACATGACCATCATTTAAATAATTTACGTTAAGAACTCCTCCAGGCATCTTTACAGTCACATAATTTCCAGAAAGTTTCAATTTTAAAGCTACTGTTGCTGTGGCACATGCACCTGTTCCACATGCTCTGGTAAATCCACAACCTCT
>PALK01000053.1 GCA_002710765.1 Rickettsiales bacterium
CTTAAAACAGAAGAGAAAATAATGAATTATTTAAATAAATATGTTGAATCATGGATTAAAGAAAAGCCAGAGCAATGGATTTGGATTCATAATCGCTGGTAAATCAAGAAAGTTCTAAATCTTTTATTATTAACCTAGCAATATCATTAGATTCATTAATTTTTTTATATTTCCACGCAAAAATATTTCCATCAAAATTTCTAGTAATCATATTTTTAATTAAAAAATTTTGAAATTTTTCAATTTTTCTTTTACTGTTACTTACATTAAAAATAAATACAGGCTTTTTACTAGAAACTGCTTCAGAAGTCATACTCACTGAATCAGAGGTTACAATAAAGAAGTCAGAGTTTTTAATTAAAAACCAATATGGATTTTTACTGTTTTCATCCCAAATATACGCAGAATCTTTAAAATACCTTAAAATATTATTTTTTAAATCTTTAGATGTTCTTCTTGAAAAAAGAATAAAAAGCTGAAATCTTTTTAAATCAATTTTCAGTAAGTTCTTAATAAACTTATTTATATCAGTAAGAGAAAACTTTGAACTTTTACTATTGCCTCCAACTAAAACTGTAATTTTTTTTTTCCCATTCAATATTGGAATCATTTCTTTAAAGATTTTCAACTCTTCATTTGATATATTTTTTTTTTCTTCATTTATAAAAGAAAATCTATTAAAAATTATATTCTTATTAACTTTATAATTATCATGGTGAGGAATTATACATTTATCAAAAAAACTTTCTTGAAAGTAAGGCTTTAAAATATGAATATTNTTACATTTTAATTTTTTTTTTTAGGAAAACACTTACNGGTGCACAAACTCTTCCACATGANATNATTAAACTTGTTGAAAAATCTAATTTANAATTAAATGAAATNAANCCNATTCTTAAAAAAAAAAACAAAAAGAAATTTGGAAAAAATCTAAATTTATANTTATTTATTATAAATATNTTTTTTTCAAANTTATTATTAGCTTGTTTAATAATAGAATTTGTNAAACCAACTGCTTGNTTATNACTGCTNGCTTTTTTATCAACTAGAACCAATATTTTTTTTTTATNTTTCATAAANAAAACNAAANTTTACCTAANGGAAAAAAAATTATTTNTAATTAAAAAAACTATAANTTGTCTATAAGCNAACCCCAAATAAATCATTAAAATTGCTGAAAATAGATTATCACTCANAAAATGNCCTCCCATTGATAATCTNCAAAAAATAACTAATGTTCCAAAAATTAAATTAAANTTAAAAAAAAATAAATAATTTCTCATTAAAAAAACACCTGATAGAAATGAGAATGCTCCTGCCGCTTCTCCACTAATCCATGAGCAATTTCTTTCACATTGATCACTTTTAAATAAAGGTGGTGTATAAATTTTATTACCATTAAACTCTTCAATATTTACTGGTCGAGCCCGGCCCCAAGTATCTTTAAAATATAAGTTGGCAATTATACCACATCCAACTATTGGTCCAATTAAAAAACCTAAAGTTGTATATAAAAATCTTCTATTTTTTTTTTCTCTATTTTTAATTTTCTGATGATTATTTATAAAATAAATAATCATTGAAATTATTACAATTATTGGAAAAATAATCATAAGGTTTTTTAAAATCATTCTTAAATCTTTTATTAACGTTATTTCTTCNGAAATGAAATCTTCATTTACAAAAAATATATCAGAAATGTAAATATCAAGTTTTGGAAAAAACAAAAAAACAAAAAGGAAAACAAAAAGACTAATATTATTTACAATAAAAACCTTTTTAAAGAAATTATAATTTTTGAAATTTTCAAACATTATAGGATTAAATTTTACTTTTGATTCTTTTTAGGCTCAAGAATTTTCAAGTATCTAAGTCTTAAAGCTATTATTGCAAGTGCAATTATTAGTATCGCCAATGATTCATATATTAATATAGATGGATCTAAATCTTTTTTTTGAAGTATTATCAATCTAGAAATGGCTGTTATAGCAATAATTAGAGGATAGGTTATTCTTATCTCTTCACTGAGAAGATAAACTCTTGTCATACCCATAACTTCAATATAAATAAATAATAATAATAAATCAGCTAGATTTATTTCAAGCTTTTCTACCATTTTTAAGATTTCTAGCCCAAAACCNAAAAAGCTTCCTAAAAAGATTAAAAAAACAGCTGTTATTTGTATTTTTCTGATTATAAATTCTAGTTTCATATTCGAAGAATGCATTAATTTCTCTTAAATGTCTAATACAACTTTTTTTTAATAAAACTTATAAGATCATCAGATATCATTATTAAAGATACAATTATTATAGGATAAATAGCAATAAAATATCTAGGAATTGCAATATTGGTAAAAGCAATGGCAATAAGATAAGATTGTGCAGAAAATATAAATAACTCGAGTAAAAAATCTTTTTTTGGGTTCCGTGTTTTAATAAGTACAAAAAATGTAAACAATGTTAAAATCGAAAAAAATAAAAATAGAAAAAGAAAAAAAACAAAAACAGATATTTGAAATAATCTATCCAAAGAGTTATATTTATTATCGGATAGTTCAATCATTTCTAGAAAAGGTAATTTTTTATCAGCTTTCATCAAATAATTTTCTAAAAAGATCTGCTTTGCTCCCATCGACCACAAACCTATATAATGACTAAACGAAATTTTAGCATATTCTAAAGGATACTCTTTAAGCATTATTATCCCTATTTCATTTAAAAGAACCTTATGATCTTTTTGTTTATATACTTCTGAATTCTTTCTATATTTCTCATTAATCTTATTAATTTCACCCTTCAATATCTGATATTGTGCTAAAACTTCATAATCAGAAGATANNTCAAATTTTAAANATGGNTTTTTNATNCTTTCCATTGATTGTTTTATACCTTTTGAAATTTTTGATGCTGTATCCAATAGTTCATGAGATTCAGTGGGAAATTTTAAATAATTAAATGAATCAGAACCAGATATAATAAAAATCTTCCCTAAAATTGATAAGGGCAAAACAGAACTTCTTTCTTTGTTTTTNGAGTAAAAATAATGGTATTCTGTANTAGGGAATATTAAGAAACCTGTAAATATAATAATTATTGATTTAAATTTTTTATCTCTCAATTGAAAAATTAAAAGGACTAATAAAAATATCAGACCAAGAACCATTCCTACCGATTTTATAGAAAATAAAAATCCAAAAGACAATCCAGACAAGAAATATAAAAAATTACTATTTCTTTCTTTTAATAAAAATAAAGCAATCGAAAAATTTATAAAAGAAAAAAATAAAGCTTCAGTTAAAATAGTTTTAGTGAAAGATGTATAGTATGCATTAATTGAAACAATCAAAATGAAAAAAAAACAGTATATAAATCTAATCTTTTGAAATCTTAATGCATAAAAGATACTAATCAAACTTGATGTCAAAATTATTTTTTGAAATAAAAATAAATCAAAATTCAAGAAATTGAAAGATTGGATTATTAATGAATATAAAGATTTTCTATAATCTGAATTATTTATATACGAAAAACTATCAGGTTGAAGTATCTCAAGGAATGAAGGTGAAAATTGTATTATACAAAATACAATAATAAAAAGAAAAAAATACAGAAATTTATCTTTTTTATCATTGCTAATATTTTTTACACTATTTTCCAACAAATTCCTCTATTGTATCTGAACAATAATCTATTTCTTTTTTTGTATTATAATAATTTAGAGATATTCTAAGAACGTCTTTCCTTTGTATTTTTTTAAAATATAGATAAGATGTATTTTCTTTAGACATGTATACATTAATCTTTCTTTTTTTTAAAAAATCGTATACTGCTCTGACAGTTTTTTTTTTAAAATATAAAGTATTTATACCCGAAAGACTATTAGGATCCTCGCAAAAAACTATCTTATTATTTTTTTCAAGTCTCTTTCTTAAATATGAACTTAAAGAAAAAATCTTGTTTTGTATTTTAGATACACCTATTTTTAAAATATTTTCTACTGATCTGGATAAACCCAATTTTAATGCTGGTGAATGTTCAAACATTTCAAATATATGACTTTTTTCATATTTTTTATATTTATTTAGATTAATAATCCTTACTGAGGATATGTCTTCAAATATTGGATTAAATTTATCTTCAATATTTTTCGAAATATATATAAAGCCTGTACCTCTTGGCCCCATCAAATATTTTCTTCCAGAAGCAGTTAGTATATCGCATTTGAATTTTTTTACATCAATTTCAACTTGTCCAACTGATTGACAACAATCTAACATATAAATACCATCTGGATTAATTCTTTTAAAAATTAGACCTATTTCTTTAACTGGCATTATATTCCCTGACTGAGAGGCTATGTGATTAATNCTNAGCANCTTAGTTTTTGAATCTATTTTTTTTTTTAGATCATCCAAATCAACTAGTCCTCTTTGATTGATATTTACAATCCTTAAATTTTTAAAATTGTTTTTTCTCTTTAGAATTGAAATATGATTACTAGAATATTCATTTTGTAGAATTACAATATTNTCTTTTTNNTTCAAAAATATTGAATTAAACGCNAAGTTCCAAGCTAAAGTTGAATTAGTTAAAAAGGAAATTTCATNTGGNTNTGAATTAATTAACTTAGAAGTATTTTNATAAAACTTATATAGACTTTTTTTTTCTTTTTCTTGNGCTTCATATCCACCCATCNTATTNTCAAGATCNATATAGCTNTTAATTTTCTTCAAAACATTTTGTTTACATATACTTGATCCAGCATTATTAAAATGAATATATTTCATAATCTTACTTAACTTTTAGACAAAAAATACTNAAGTATTTTTTTTTGTCAGTCCAAACTTTTAATGTCTCAAAACCACATTTTTCAACTAAAGAGGAAAAACCTTTTATGCTATACTTATATGAGTTTTCAGTATGAATTGTTTCTCCTTTTATGAAAGAAATATTATTGTTCAAAATCTTAATATTTTGATCTGAAAGACTTTCTAAATGCATCTCAATCCTTTTTTCTTTAGAATTATAGAATGCCTTATGCTTAAATTTTTCAATATTAAAAAATCCGCTAAATTCGTTGTTAATTCTTTGAAGTAAATTTTTATTAAAATCAGCCGTTATACCTTTAGAATCATTATATGCTTTTTCTAAAATCTTTTTTTCTTTTTTTAAATCTACACCAATAATTAATAAATTTGTCTTACCAATTATTGCTGCAAAATTATTCAATAATTTTNTAGTTTCACTGGGGACTAAGTTNCCAATCGTTGAACCAGGAAAAAAACCAATTATTTTTTTTTTTTTTAGGATTTTTTTTATTCTACTAATATTTTTAAAATCTGCGCAAATTGGTGTAACTTTTATACTTGGGTTATACTTAGCAAAAATTTTTGCTGTATCAGTCAGATATTTTTGACTGATATCTATCGGAAAATACTCTTGAGGTTGATCTAAAGCGTTAAGAAAATTATTAATTTTTACAGATGAACCACTTCCAAACTCAACAATTGATGAATACTTTGGTAACAATGTATTAATTTCTTTTTTCTTTTCATTTAAAATAGATAGCTCAGATTTAGTCAGATAGTATTCATCTAATTTAGTAATTTCATGAAAAAGATTAGAACCTCTNTCATCATAAAAGAATTTAGAGTCTATNTTTTTTTGAGTCTTATCTTTTAANCCTTTTAAAATTAGTTTCTCATCTTNTTTTTTATTAAAANTTATTAACTCTGAACTATTATAATTNGANAATTTATTTTTCATTNATACTTTCTGCTAATCTTAANCCATTAAACTGCCAACGATCATATGGATAAAANAAATTTCTATAACTTGNACGNATNTGNTTTATAGGCGTGACACANGANCCNCCTTTAAGAACAAACTGATTACACATAAATTTCCCATTATATTCACCTACTGGACCCTCCCAAGTNCTATAACCCTCATAGGGATGATAGTTTGTAGAGGTCCATTCCCAAACGTCNCCANATAATTGATTNANAGANTTNGAACTATTTCCTAATGTTTGAGGCTCAAGNTTNTTACTTTCTAGGAAGTTTCCATTAATATTATTTTTTTTAAGAAAATATTCAATTTCAAATTCACTTGGTAATCTTTTNTTTTTCCACCTNGCAAATGCATCTGCCTCATAAAAACTTATATGAGAGACAGGTGCGTATTCGTCAATTTCTTTTACACCATTTAATGAAAAACTTAAATCCTTATCAATCCAATAAAGTGGTTTGTTGATTTTATTTTTTTTTATAAATTCATATCCATCTGATAACCAAAATTCACTCCTATTATATCCATCATCGTCTATAAAACATTTCCAATCATAGTTATTAATTAAATAATTTTGTATTTTGAATGGCTTAATTTTTTTTTCATGAAGAGGGAGCTCATTGTCATAACAAAACTTTTCACCTTCATTACCAATTAGAATTTCTAAATCGCCTACTTCAGTCCAACCCTGAATAATATTTTTAGATTTCATTAATTTATTTTTTTTTTGATAAATCGGCTTTGTAGGATTATGAAAAAAAACATTAAGTATATCAGTCAATATTAATTCCTGATGTTGTTGCTCATGATTAATGCCAAGCTCAATTAAAAACAATAACTTTACTTTATCTTTAATGTTTTTCTTTTCTAATAATTCTATAACTTTATCTTCAATTATTTTTCTATATTGCAATACCTCATCTAAACAAGGTCTACTTAAAAAACCTCTTTTATCTCGTGGATAAATATTACCAGCAGAATTATAATAAGAATTAAATATATAGTTAAAACTTTTATCGTAGAAATTATATTTATCATTGAAATTTTCTAAAATAAACTTTTCATAAAACCAAGTAGTATGAGCTAAATGCCATTTAGTAGGACTTACAAATGAAAATGTTTGAACATTCATATCTTCATTATTAAGTGAATGAATTAATAAAACTGTCTTATTTCTAGTTTCTATAAACTTAGTTATAATATCATTAATATGTTTCATTTTTTTAAAGAATTATTTTTAAGGTTTTAAGAACTTCTTTAGGTAACTTTTTTCCTCCAAAAGCTATGAAGGGATTATTAGTATATTTATGTTTATTATATCTTACTGGTTTGCCATTAATTTCAAAAACATCACCTCCAGCATTTTTTAATATTGCATGACCAGCAGCAATATCCCATTCCATTGTTTTTGATAATCTAGGATATAAATTTGATGTACCTTTTGCTAAATTACATAACTTAATAGAAGAACCAGAATAATTAATATTTTTAGCTTTAATTTTTTCAATAAAAGACTTCGTATTTTCATCAAGATGCGATTTACTTAATTCAAGATTTATTTCATTTTCATAATTATCAGTCTTAATCTTCATTTTTTCTTGTTTTTCAAAAAAGGATTCTAGACCATCAGTCCAGTAAATCTCAGAACGTAAAGGAATATATATGAAACCTAAAATTGGATCACCGTTTTCTATATATGCTATATTAACTGTGAACTCATCACTTCCACTAATAAATTCTTTAGTTCCATCAAGTGGATCTACCAAAAAAAAATTATTCTCACTTTTTAAAATAGGTTTCTGCTCTTCAGATATTACTGAAATATTTGGAAAATTATTAGATAAACCATCAACAATAAATTTATTTGCCATTATGTCAGCATTAGTTACTGGAGAAGAGTCATTTTTAGTATAAACTTCTTTTTCTTTATGAAATCCAGTTATAATTTTACCAGCATCTTTTGATAAATTTTTTAAAAAATTTATATCTTTTTTTGAAAATTTTTTCATGATTACAGACTGTAAAGATTTTTTTTATACTATATAAGAGTAAATTAAAAATTTTTCATCAAAATTTAATCATTACTTTTTATTAAAAAATTATTATAATGTAAAATTATTAATATTTTAGTTATATTTACTATTTTCAAGACATTTTAAGAATTAATAATTTATGAAAAAGAAAATCACTTATGTTTCTAATTCTCTGATACCATCCTTACAAGCTAATTCTGTTCATGTCATTAATATGGCTTCTTCTCTAGCAAAATTTGGAGCTTTGGATGATTTTTTTGCTTATAAAGGCTTTGTAAAAAAAAATATTAGTTCCCTTTATGGATTAAAAAAAAATTTAAAAATTAAATTTTACTTTCTTTCACAAGCTCCTTTTTTTAATTTTTTAGAAATATTTTTTATGTATTTTAGAACAAATAAAAACTCAATTATATTTGGTAGGAATATTAAAATATGTATTTTCTTTTCTTTTTTAGGATCAAAAGTTATTTTTGAGACACATCAACCAATNANTAGTTATACATATTTTGAAAGAAAACTTTTTTATATTTTTAGAACAAGAATATCTAAGAATAGTTTGTATAACCCACGCNTTGAANAAAATNCTATTAAAAGAACTAGAAATAGATGAAAAAAAAATTCATGTTTTACCTGATGCTGCTAATAAAAAAAAAGNAATTAAAAAAANTAAACCACAAAAATTAAAAAAAATTGGATATTTTGGTAGTTTAATCAAAGGAAGAGGTATNGATATTATCATCTTANTAGCAAAAGAATTAAAAGAATATGAATTTCATATNGCTGGTGGCAATGAATATCTAATAAGAAAACTTAGTAACANAAAACNAAAAAATATNATATTTCATGGTTATCTNGACGAAGNTAAAGTTGTNTTATTAAGAAATAAAATGGATGTTTTACTTGCTCCTTATCAAATTAACACGAATGTTCAAGGAGGAAAAGTAACCTCACAATGGATGTCTCCATTAAAAATTTTTGAATATATGGCATCAAAAAAACCATTTATCGCATCAGATATTGAAGTTTTAAAAGAAGTTCTAACTGACAATAATAATTGTCTTCTGGTAAAACCTAATTCGATAAGTGAATGGATTAATGCAATTAAAAAGATATTAAATGATGAAAAAATGTCAAAAAAATTGATAGAAAATGCTTATAAAATATTTGAAAAAAAATATACATGGGATATTCGTGCAAAAAAAATCATAGATATTTGTGAGGAAATAGATTAGANAAAAGTATGATAAATAATTTTTTGATAAGAATTTTAAAATCTAATATGCTTTACAGATTTTTAAGTTTCATATCTTTTTTTGGCTGGCGGCTTAAATTTGATGAAAAAAAAATATTTAAAACTTATCACAAAAGATACAAAATAATTGATAATAGAGATATAATTTTAAATAGAGATTCGTCATTATTTTTTTTCTATTTAAATAAAATTATTTCAAAATCCCCACCTGGATGTGTTGTAGAATGTGGTTTAGGAAAATTTAAAAGTTTTCAAATGATTTCATTTATCTTGCAAAAAGAAAAAATAAAAAGAAAATTTTTTGGTTTTGATTCTTTTATGGGTTTTCCTGAGGTATCTGAAGAAGATAAAAGTCCAAGAAATCCAAAAAAAGGTGATTGGAATATAGTAGATTTTAATTTGTCAAAGAAATTTCTTCAAAATAACAAAATAAATAATTTTATATTAGTTAAAGGCTTTCTGGACGAGACTTTACCTATATGGAAAAAAAAGTTACCAAAAATAGCTATTTTGCATATTGATGTTGACTTATATGAATCATATAAAACCGCTCTTGAAAACTTATATGACAAAGTAGTNAAGGGAGGCTATATATTATTTGATGAATATGATAATAAAAAATTCCCAGGTGCAAAAAAAGCTATTGATGAGTTCTTTAATAAAAAGAAAAAAAAAATTCAAAAGGATCCCATAGGAAAATACTTTATAAAGAAATAAAATTTAATAATTATTATTTTTTAATTTAGCAAGACTTAAAATTCTATTTGCGTATGCTTTTGAAGCTCTACCTCTATTATAACTAATTTCACTGTTAATCACTTTCTCCTGTAATTTTTTATCAATCGAACAATTATCAATATTATTTAGTTCATCAATTATATCATTAAAAACATGAACATTTTTAATAACATTAAAAGAATACAAATGATTAATATGGTGTAATAAATAATCTTTTGCCTGAATCTCTTGTCCTCTCATTTTTAGTTTTCCAAAAACATAATTAATTGAGGGCTTGCCACAAAANATCATCTCCATCATTGAAGATGANAGNACNGATATACATATATCTGAATGATGATAAACATTTACTAAAAACTCTTGATCTTCTGGTTTTAAAATATAGGAATCTTNAGTTCCAATTACTTTATTATAGTCAACAAAAAAACCCTCTATATCTTCCAGTTTTTTTAGTTTAGAAAAAAGCTGATTTCTAATTTTTTCAGGTGCAATCCAATAGTATGGATGGACCCTAAAAATAATTTGTATTTTATTTGAAATTTTTTTACTTATTTTAGCTAATTTAAACTGGTCTAAATTCTTTAAAAGTTCATCATGCCAGAATAATGGAGTTAAAGGATAATAAACTGTCTTCTTTGAAANATCTAAATTCATTGCACTAAAGAAACTATATTTATCCCTTAAACCATCTTTTTTAAATATATAATCCCAAATTGCAGCACCCTCAATAAAAATAGAATTTTTAGGCATATCTAAATAATACATTGATTCAAACTTCATATGATCATTCCAAACTAAATGATAGTCAGGATGAATAACAGGATATCCTTTNCAAACAGTTCTATCCCAACTTTGATTAATTACTAAAGTTTTTACTTTATTATTTTTAGCTTCCCAAATAACTTTTGCGTCAGCATCAAGACCCATTGAACCAACAATAATTATATCAGGTTTAAACTCCTCGTATAATTCTTTATGTGATGAATTTTTGAGTAGAAAAAAAATTAAAAATTGAATGAATTTTCTTACAAAAAAAAAATTAGAACCAATAAAAGATAAGAATATTGCTAACATAGACGATAACTTTTTAATTAGCCCTTTAGAACTTTCAGAATTGAAAAAAGCACTTCTTTGTGGTTCTGGTGATAAACATTTTTTATAATTTCGGTTATTTGCATATGTTAATGAAAGTATATTTCTTAGAAAGTTCTCTAATTTAGTCTTTTGGCTTGCTTTATAATTTTCTTGTTTCGCAATTTTATGATTTAGGATTCTTATAATTATATCTTTTGGTAATATCTTCTTACATTCTTTGAATGAGCTTTTCGGAACAATTACAACAATCCTCATTATATTAGAACAGTTTTTAAAAATTCCACTGGTCAATAGGAGTCTAAAGTCTATTAATCTATAGCAAAAAAACATTGCTGTTATTTTTTTTTTAATCATAAGTTTCAAGAAATATTAATTTTATTTTATCTCTTTCTTTAAATCTTTAAAGAATGCTTTAGAAATAAGCTTACCAATTTCAACATCTTCCAAAGTATCAAAATCAAAACAATATTTTCTATCTATTTTAATTGGATATGATGGTTCAGCAAAAAAATTAGAATATTGTATTAATGATTTAACTCGTGTAGCAACTAAATTACCAAAAATATAAGTATCAATTTTTTTTTGTTTATTATAAGACTTCAATCTTTCCTTTTTAAAAAGAAACTCTATTTTATTATTCTTTATTACGCGAGAGTTATAAGGGTGATAATTATGTGGTGGGCTACAAACTGTTTGTACTGAATTTATTTCTTTATACTTTTTTATTACTTCAATACAACTTTTTAAATGAGAAGGTAAAACAAAAGGACTTGTGGGCTGAATTAAAAAAACCCAATCAAACTTTTCCTCACTTCTCTGCAAATAATCTAAAACAACGTTAACAACATTAACCTTGTCTCCACAGAGTTTTCTTGGCCTAGTATCAACTACAACGTATTTATCATTAATTTCTTTTTTTATTAATTCATTATCTGTAGAACATACTATTTTTGAAAAGATCTTAGATTTTTTTGCTGAATTATATGAATATTGAATTAGTGAATATTTATTAATTCTAAATATATTCTTTAATTTAATACTTTTTGAACCACCTCTTGCAGGTATAAAACCAAGAATCTTCATTTGTTCTTTCTTAATTATTCTATTAATTTAATAATT
>PALK01000054.1 GCA_002710765.1 Rickettsiales bacterium
AAATATGAAGAAAATTATCCAAATTTTAATAAAAAATATATAAAATTATTAAAAGCAGGTGGTTCACAAAATTACTCGGATTTATTGAAGGTTTTTAATTTAAATCCAAAGGATCTAGACTTTTGGCAAAGTGGTCTTAATATAATTAAAAAATTAATAGATGATCTGGAGCAACTAGGTTAACGTACATATTTTAAAAAAATTTGATGATAAAATTAGCTATACCAACCGAAGTAATTGATTTTGAAAACAGAGTAGGAATAACACCTGACTGTATTAGTTCATTAACGAAGATGGGATTGAATGTTTTTATTAAAAAAGGTGCAGGGAATTTATCATCTTTTAGTGATGATTTATATATTAAATCTGGTGCAAAAGTTTGTAAATCAGATAATGAATTATACAAGGATGCGAATATAGTTGTTAAAATACAAAGACCAGTTAAAAAAACAAACATAGATGAATTTAAATTTCTTCAACCTGGAATGAATATTTTAAGTTTAATTTATCCTAACAAATTTAAGATAGAATTCGATTTAATGAAGAAAAAAAAATTAAATGTTTTTGCGATGGAGTTAATGCCAAGAATTTCCAGAGCACAGAGTATGGATGTTTTATCATCGCAAAGTAATTTAACTGGATATAAAGCGGTAGTAGATGCCGCAAGTATATATAACAAAGCTTTTCCACTTATGATGACTTCAGCAGGTACAATTGCCCCAGCTAAAATACTTATTATTGGAGCTGGTGTTGCTGGGCTTCAAGCAATTGCAACTGCNAGANGACTTGGTGCAGTNGTTTTTTGCTTTGATGTTAGGAAAGCNACNAAGGAACAAGTNGAGAGTTTAGGTGGTAATTTTATTGCAGTTGAGGAGAATGATACTGGTGAAACTGAATCTGGATATGCNAAAGAAATGAGTGCTAAATATAAAAAAAAGCAAGCTANTCTTTTGGAAGAAAATATAAAAAAAATGGATATTGTTATAACTACTGCNTTAATTCCCGGCAAACCNGCGCCAAAANTAATAACAAAGAAAATGATTCAAAGTATGAAATCTGGAAGTATTATAATNGATTTAGCATCTGAGTTTGGAGGAAACTCTGAATTNACAAAGCATGGCCAAACAATAGATTTTCAAAANGTTAAAATAATTGGTCCAGNAAATTTAGCTTCTTCNGTNTCTCAAGATGCATCAAGACTATATTCNAAAAATATTTTAAATTTNCTNAANAACTCCTGNACTGAAGGAAAATTNTTAGACTTTAATTGGGAAGATGAATTAGTAAANGGNACATGTTTATTAAAANATGGAAAACAAACTANAAAGGAAGTATAAGTTATGGANACAATTGATCCNACGTTAACATTAGTAATTATTTTTGTTCTAGCATGCATGGTTGGTTATTATGTTATTTGGGGAGTAACTTCGGCANTNCACTCTCCATTAATGGCTGTAACAAATGCAATTTCGAGTGTNATAATTGTTGGTGCAATAATNGCAGCAGGNCCNGATGANAAAAATTTTTCATCAATAATGGGATTTCTNGCGATNATACTGGCTTCGGTTAATATNTTTGGNGGNTTTGTAGTTTCTCATAGGATGTTATCTATGTTNAAAAGAAAAATTAAAAAAGAAGAAAAAAANAAATGAGTGCAAATTTAACAGCAATNGCTTATTTAATTTCNGCAATATTTTTTGTATTAGCACTNAATGGNCTTTCAAATCCAGATAGTGCTAGAAGAGGTAATTTATTTGGNATTATTGGNATGCTNATTGCNATANTAACAACNTTTTTAAGTCCGAATGTAAATTCTTACCCAATGATTTTACTTGGAATCTTGATNGGAGGAACAATTGGAACNTTTATAGCGCTTAANATTGAAATGACATCTTTACCTGAACTTGTTGCAGCNTTTCATTCTNTNGTGGGTTTAGCTGCAGTATTTGTTGCTTCAAGTGCNNTATATGCTCCAGAAACNTATGGAATTACTNATCANGGNAATATTAAGACATCAAGTTTGGTAGAAATGGCAATAGGAGTTGCGATNGGTGCTGTNACATTTACTGGTTCAATTATAGCTTTCTCAAAATTACAAGGTNTAATGAGCGGGGCACCNNTAGTTTTTCGTGGGCAACATGCATTAAATCTTTTAATTGGAATTTCATTAGTTTTTTTAGTTATTTTNTTTACCAATACNGAATCTAAATCTATATTTTGGGTTATTGTATTNTTATCATTTCTTTTAGGTATTTTACTNATTATTCCAATTGGTGGNGCAGATATGCCAGTNGTTGTTTCAATGCTTAATTCATATTCAGGCTGGGCAGCAGCAGGTATAGGATTTACATTAGAAAATCATTTACTTATAATCGTAGGATCTTTAGTTGGAGCTTCAGGTGCAATCCTAAGTTATATTATGTGTAAGGGAATGAATAGATCATTTTTTAATGTAATACTTGGTGGATTTGGAGTTGAAGAGGGTAGTAACCAGTCTGGTAAAAAAGAAGAAAGACCTGTTAAACAAGGAAGTGCAGAAGACGCAGCTTTTATTTTAAGTAATGCTAATTCTGTTATCATTGTTCCAGGATATGGAATGGCAGTTGCTCAAGCTCAACATGCTCTCAGAGAAATGTGTGATCTACTCAAAAAGTTGGATGTTAGCGTTAAATATGCAATTCATCCCGTAGCAGGAAGAATGCCCGGTCATATGAATGTTTTACTAGCAGAAGCTAATGTTCCTTATGATGAAGTTTTTGAATTAGAAGAAATTAACAGTGACTTTTCAAATACAGATGCTGTTCTAGTAATAGGAGCTAATGATATAACAAATCCTTCAGCCAAAACAGATAAAACAAGTCCAATATATGGAATGCCTATCCTTGATGTGGAAAACGCAGGAACTGTTTTGTTTATTAAAAGATCTATGGCTTCAGGTTATGCTGGAGTACAAAACGAACTCTTTTTTAAGGATAATACTATGATGTTATTTTCTGATGCAAAAAAATGGTAGAGAATATTATCAAAAATATTGACTAAAAGCCTTCAAATTCAATTTTTTTTCTTAAGAGTTTTTTAAATCTTCTTGTCGATTCATTTAGCAGTCTTGCTTTTTTTTCTGAAGGCTTTTCATAAGCCCTTCTTTGTTTCATTTCTCGAAAAACTCCTTCACGCTGCATTTTTTTTTTCATTGCTCGCATTGCTTTTTCGATATTATTATCTTTCACGTGAACTCTAATTATTTTATTTCTCCTTTAATTAATTTGTTTTAAGTTATATAAAAAAAAATTAATGTAAACCTTTTTTTAAAGAATGAATGTATAAAGAATCTTTTAAAAAACAAATAGTATTGGAAACGATAAAAAATTTTTCTAAAACTAGTTCATTTGAGAATGCTTTAAAAAAATCTTTAAAAAAGATTAATGTTCCCAGTCAACATTGGAAAAGATTAGAAAAATTTCATTTCCCTAATGGTTTTCAAAATCTGATAGAAGAGTTTAATGAAATTGTAAATTATAAATTAAATAAAAAAAAACTGAATTTAAATAAAATGGGTGTGAGTGAAAAAATTTCTTTCCTAGTTCAGTCTAGAATAACTATTACAAGTGAATATAAACAATCTTTTAAAAATATAATTTTAAATATGATACGACCTAAGAATATATATTTCTCTAATAAATTACTTTTCAAAATTTCAGATGAAATATGGTTTTTAAGTGGAGATAATTCGTTAGATTTTAATTATTATTCTAAAAGGATAATACTGATGAAAATATATTTTTTAACCATAGTTTTTTGGTTAAAAGATAATAGTTCAAATAATAAGAGAACTTTTATATTTTTACAAAAGCAAATACAAAATGTTTCGAAAATTGGAAAGTATAAACTTTTAATTAGAAGCTTTATTAATAAATTTTCTAAATAAGTTTTTTTAATTCAGTAAAGTGTCCCATTTTTCTTTTTGGTTTAACTGAGTCTTTAAAATAGTCATAAAACTTATATTTTTGACTTATTTCTTTAATATTATTGTAATCATTTCCCAGAATATTTTTCATAATAGCTCCAGAAAAAATCTCTGGATTATGAATTTTCAAACCAGAAATAGCTAGAATAAGATTATCAAATTGATTGTAATTACAACAATCTAAGGTCCAATGTCCAGAGTTATGAGGTCTAGGTGCTAATTCATTTATGTATATTTCTTCATTTTCAAGAACAAACATTTCTATAGCTAAGACACCTATTATTTTTAATTTTTTGGTTATATGTATTGCATAATCTATTGCTTTTTTCTGTATTTTTTTAGACAGTTTTGATGGAAAATGTGATGATATCAAAATACCTTTTTTATGAATATTTTCTACTGGAGGATAAATTTGAATTTCACCTTTTGTGTCTCTTGAAATAATGACTGATATTTCTTTTTTAAAATCAACTACTTTTTCAGCTATATAGTTTTTAATATTTAAATTTTTAAAATTACTAATGTTTCTGTTACTAATTCTATATTGATTTTTACCATCATATCCAAACGTACATGATTTAATTATAATATTTTTATTAAACTTATTAAATACTTCTTTAAGTTCATCATAATTTTGTATTTTGTAATACGGAGTTGTCTGAATGTTTTTTAANGAGTTTAAAAATTTTTTTTCTTTAATTCTGTTNTGAGCAATTTCNATTGAGGATGCTATNGGTCTAAGTTTTNTTTTTTTTATCAATTAAATTTAANGTNTTTATAGGAATATTTTCAGTTTCAACAGTTACNATATCTACACTATNACAAAATTTTTCAATTNTNTTTAAATCTTNAAAACTNCCNTAAAAAAAATNATCACAAAACTTTTCGGCACTACANTGACGAGATTCAGAATAAACAGAAATTTTTTTTTTAAACCTTTTAGCTGCAAGGCATAAAAACATTCCAAGCTGACCTCCACCTAAAATCCCAATAGAATTAATTTCGTCAATGACTTTCATTTTTATTTAGAGTTAAGAGGAATTTTTGGTACAGACTGAGTTTGTTCTTTTCTAAATTGAAGAAGATTATTCTTTATTTTAGTATCACTTAAACTTAGTATTGAAACGGCAGCTAGCACAGCATTTTTAGCTCCGACTTCACCAATCGCTAGAGTTGGTAGAGGAATACCAGCGGGCATTTGAACAATTGATAGCAAACTATCAATTCCTTTTAATGTTTTGCTTTCAATAGGAACTCCTAAAACTGGTAAGTGAGTAAGAGAGGCTAGCATTCCTGGTAAATGAGCAGCACCTCCAGCTCCTGCAATAATTACTTTTATTGAAGTATTTTTTAGATTTTTTGCAAACTTATATAATCTATCAGGGGTTCTATGAGCAGAAATAATTTTTTTTTCAAATTTTACTTCAAGTTGTTCAAGAATTTCTGTGCACTTTGATAGTGTTGACCAGTCCGATTGACTTCCCATTACAATTGAAATTATTGGTTTTTTATTATTTCTTTTCATATTAATAATATAGAAATTATTTTATTTTTAGAAATTAAGTATCTAATTTTTGTCCATATTTTTTAAATAATTCTTCTAATTCTTCTTTAGTACAGAACCCTAGCTCAAAAGGGTTTTGGGAACGAATATTTTGAGAGTTCCAATGACTTCTTTCTCTGATAGATTTAATTGTACCTTTTGTTGTACCTATTAGTTTACATATTTTTGAATCAGGAAGATCAGGTAAGTTTTTTAAAATCCATGAAATTCCATTAGGTTTATCTGCTCTTTTAGATAAAGGAGTATATTTAGCCCCCTTGGTTTTAGTCTTTGGTTTTGGTACATTAGTCTTTAACATTTGTAATTCTTTTTTTTCATTTGTTTCACATTTTGTTATTTCATCTAAAGATAATTCACCGTTTTCAATAGGATTTCTTGCTAATATACCAATAGACACTTCTCCATCAGCAATTGCTTGAATTTCAAGTTTATGTAAACCCACAAAATTGGCAATTTGTTCAAACGACAATGATGTATTTTCTATCAACCATATTGCTGTAGCTTTCGGCATTAATGGTATTTTTTTCATGTTTTGTACCTAAAATTATAGAGATAAAATTACTTTACCTATATGGCTATTGTTATAAAGCTTTTTATGTGCTAGTTCAACATCCTCTAATTTAAAAACAGAATCTATAATTATTTTAATCCTACCAGCTTCAATTTCAGGGAAAACAAACTTATTTAGATCTTTTAAAATTTTTTGTTTAAAATTAGAATCCCTAATTCTAAGTGTTGAGCCAGTAACTGTTAATCTTTTTAGCATAACTTTCATTAAGTTCAACTCTATTTTTGAACCTTTTTGAAATGCAATATTTATAATTTTCCCATCATTGCTTAATAAATCAATATTTTTTTGAACATAATCTCCTCCAACCATGTCTAATATAATATTTACACCTTTTTTTTGGGTTTTTTCTTTTATAATTTTAAAAAAATCTTCTTTTTTATAATTAATAGCCTTACTTACTCCGAGTTNCTTGCAAATTTTTTTTTTCTTTTCATTTCCTACAGTAGTATATATCTCAGAGTCAAATAGTTTTAAGATTTGAATAGCACTTGTTCCTATTCCACTTGTTCCTCCATGGATTAATACTCTTTGTTTTTGTGATATTTTTCCTCTATAAACAAGATTAGACCAACTAGTCATAAAACATTCTGGAATACCTGCAGCTTCGATGAACGTAATATTTTTTGGTTTTCTACAAACTTGTTTTTGATCTACTACACAATATTCGGCATATCCTCCACCATCAACAAGTGCTATTACTGGGTCATTTAAATAGAGGTTTTTAACTTTTTTACCAATTTTTTCAATTATTCCTGAGACCTCTAATCCTAATATACTTGAATGTCCTTTTGGTGCAGGATAAATCCCTTCTCTTTGAAGCAAGTCAGGCCTATTAACTCCAGCAGCTTTAACTTTTATTAAAACTTGATTTTCATTGGGTTTGGGGATGTCAGTTTCAATTATTCTAAGGACTTTTGGCGGACCAGGATAGTCAAAAAAAACAGATTTCATTAAGTTATTTTATTTTTTTNCCAAATTCAGATTTTGAAANCTTTTNTTAAACCTTGCAACCTGACCNTCTGTATCAAGGATTTTTGATGTCCCNCCAGTCCAGGCNGGATGNGAATTTGGATCNANATCTAATTTCAATCTATCGCCTTCTTTNCCATAAGTTGATCTGGTTTCAAATTTAGAACCNTCNGTNAGTTCAACAGTAATTTTATGATAATTTGGNTGAATTTTTTTTTTCATNTTTTTNAANTTAATTTTTATATATTAATACAAAGTTATTTCTTATTTTCAAGTATAACTAAATAATTTTTCTGTTTAAATTACTATTTTGTAGTTTATATTTATCAAATGAGCAGTAATTTTCTTGATTTAGCAAATAAAACTTTGAATGAGATTGTTATCTTATTGAGTGAATTTGACGATGAAAAGTTTGAAATAGATTTTATTGATAATAATTTAAATATAGAATTTGATAACGGTAAATTGTTTATAATTAGTATTCATGAGCCAACATCTCAGTTATGGCTTTCTTCTCCAATCAGTGGAGCACATCATTTTCATCAAGTATTAAAAGATGATTTATCATCTTGGCAAAGCACGAGAAACAAAGAGATTAATCTTTTTAATATTATTAAAACTGAGATTAAAAAGGAAATTAATGAGCCTTAATAATTTAAAAAAAATTTTTAAGGTTTCGAGTATCATTCAACTAACTATTATATTTTTAGTTTTTGCAATTACGGGTTCATTATCCTTGTATTTATCAGATTTTGTTTTATTATTTTTTAATATTTCTCAAGAGAATTTCAATTCTATTATTTACTGGCTAACCAGAATATTGTTAATTTTTCCAATTTATCAAATTCTTTTGATAGTAGTTGGAACTATATTTGGTGAGTTTAAATATTTTTGGAATTTTGAAAAAAAAATGCTCAGAAGACTTGGGATAAAAATTAGGTAGAGTGATTATTATCGATTAGTTAATTTAATTTCAATTCTACGATTTCTTTGATATGCTTCTTCTGTGTTTAGATTCGTAAGTGGATGAAATTCACCAAAGCCTGCAGCAATAAGCCTGTTGGGCTCAATTCCTTCTTTTATTAAGAAGTTTACTATTTTAATTGATCTTGCACTAGAAAGATGCCAATTTGAGGGAAAATCTGAATTAGATATTGGTCTTTTATCTGTGTGTCCATCAATCCTTAAAACCCAATCAATTTCTGTTGGAATAACTTTTGATATGTCAATTAAACTTTTAGCAATATTTTTTAATTCCTTTTTAGCTTGAATAACTAGTTTATCAGTTGCAGTTTCAAAGAAAATTTCTGATGGGAAAACAAACCTATCATCAGAAATAATTATATCATTTCTATTGCCAATAGATTCTTTGATTTGCTTAAAAAACATTGACTGGTATTGACTTAATTCTTGAACTTTACCTGCAAGGGCAAGATTAAGTTTCTTTCCTAAATTTTTAATTTGAACTTTATTTTTTTTTATCATTCTCTTCAGCCTTATCAAGTTGATTTGAAAGTTCTAAAATTTGTTTATTAAGATTAATAATACTTTCCTCTAAATTACTTATAGTTGATATATTTTGCGTAATTTTATTTTTTTTGGATTTTAAATCAGAGTTTATTGACTTAATTTTCTCATTTTTCTCTCTTATTTGACCTAAAAATTTTTCATTATTTTCATTTAAAAGAAAGATTTTTTGTTTATTCATATTCATAATTAAGTTATTTTTTCTTAAATCTAATTTTAATTCATTATTTGTATTTTCAAGTTTTCTAATTGACTGTTGAAGTATAAGATTTTCTTTTATGTAATTTTCACTTTCTACTTTGGTTAGTGAAAGTTGTTCTGAGATTTCAGAAATTTTTGTATCTAATTCAGAAATTTGATTTTTCTTTTTCCCTAAAATATCATTGAAATATATTTGTGCTATCCCTGAGATCATTATTGTGAAGATTGTAACTATTAATAAAGTTGCTAGGACATCAACAAATCCAGGCCATATATTTAGTTGACCAATCTTATTTCTTGAAGTTCTCATTGCAACTATTTTTTAGAAGTATTTGCAATAGTTTTTGAAAGTACTTTAATTTCATCCTTAATTTCTTTATTTATGCTAATACTATTATTTAAAAAATGATTTATTTCTGATAGGGATTTGGCAATAATTTCTTGATTAATACTTTGTTGCTCTATGCCAGCACTCGATTTTTTTAGATTTTCTGTAGTGGTTTCTATAAGCGACTCTATATATGCGGGTGCAAAATCATTTGACAATTGAGAACTGTCTGAATGGGAAGATAATTTTGTAAAGAAGGCTAACTTTTCCTCTATTTCATTGTAAAATCTATTTTGTGCTTGACTAGACTGTAAATCCAGGAAACCGAGTATCAAAGATCCCCCTAAACCAAATAAAGATGAGCTAAATGCAGTGCCCATTCCACTTAGAGGTTTTTCTAACCCATCTTTTAAAACAAGAAATAATTTTTCAGTTTCAGCAGAGAAATCAAGTCCTTTAATTGTTATACCAACTGAGTTGATAGTTTCTAACAGACCCCAAAAAGTACCCAATAGACCCAGAAAAACTAATAAACTTATAAAATACCTTGAGATTTCTCTACTCTCTAAAAGTCTTATTTCAATACTTTCAAGAATTTGTCTCATACCTGTTTGGGATAATTTAAGTGTGCCCGTTTGCGATTTCATTATTTGTGCTATTGGTTTCAGTAATTTAGGTTTTTTAACACTAGTAGTTTTTTTATTCTTTTCTGAAATATATGAATTAATCCATTCCAATTCTGGAAACAAATTAATAACTTGTCTAAACATTAAAACGATTCCAAAAATGAGGAAAAAACAAATTAAACCATTTAGGTTAGAATTCGTTAAAAAAAAGACTTTTATTTTTTCAATATTATAAAAAAAAAACAAAACAATAGTTACAAGAAAAAGTCCCATTCTAAAAATATATTTACTCATAACGTTTATTTTTACAATTCAATAAAACTTAATACTACTTCATTTTCACTACCCTTGGAATCTGAATTTTTTATTAGTATTTTTATTCTATTATGTGAAATGCCTAATTTAACTAAATAGGCTCTCATTAGAAGAGATCTTGATTTAGCTATTTGATGTAACTGTTTATCTGACTTTATAGTGTTGACAATTCCTGGTTTAATTTCAATCTTTACTGGTTTGTTTTTTATTTGTTTTACATATTCTGAGATTTTTATTTTTTGATTAATGTCTAATTCTACAACATCTTTTTGATAATAGAAAATTTCTGTTTTTTCTTTAAATATTTTATTTTTTAATTTAGCAATTGGTTTATCAATATTAAGTACAGTCACAATTTTTTTTTCTTTATTTTTTAATTTTAGATTTTCATCAGAATTAATATTTTTCTTTTCTAACCTACGTTTAGAGACAATATTTTGTTCAATATTATCAGATTCTAAATTAGAAAATTTAGTTGCTATATTCTCATCAAAAAAATATTTAGTATTATCATTAGATTCTTTTATTACACTTTTATCATTATAATATGAAAATTTTCTTTTTTGTATTTCTTCATTTCTTTTTCTAGCCATCTCTTCTAACTGAACTTTTTTATTTAATATTTCACTTACTTTTTCATCTTTACTTTTTTTTTCTAAATTTTTAGATTTTTTTTCATTTTCAGCAATAATTTTTTTTTCATTTTCTTTATTTTTAACGATTTCTTTTACTTTTTTTTTATATTGCTCAGCTTTTTCTTTTAGTTTTTGTTTTTCTAACATTCTTTTCTCAATGGATTCTCTTTCTTTATTTTTTTGACGTTCAATTTTTGCTAATTTTACTTGCTTGAGGTTCTCTGCTTTGGCTAAAGCTTTCGCTTTTTTCTCTTCAGCTATTCTTTTTTTTTCAGCCCTAATAGCCGCTTTTTGCGCAAGACGTTTTTGTTTTTCTATTAATCTTTTTTGTTCAGCAAGTTTTTTCTTTTCTTTCTGACGTTTTTCTTTTTCTAGTTTTAACTTTTCTAGTTTTTTTGCTTGAGCTTTTGACCTAGCTTTTTTTTCTTCAGCTATTCTTTTTTTCTCTGCTCTAATTAAAGCTTCTTTTTTTAGATTTTTTTCATATTCTAACAACCTTTTTTGTTCAGCAATTTCTTTTTTTTGTTTTTGTCGCTCAAGTCTTTCTAACCTTAATTTTTCTAATTTTTTTGCCTTAAGTTCTGACCTTTCTTTTTTTTCTTCAGCTATCCTTTTTTTTTCTGCACTAATTGCAGCTTTCTCTTCGATACGTCTTTTTTGTTCGAGTAATCTTTTTTTTTCAGCAATTATCTTCTTTTCCTTTTGTTTGTTTTTTTCTTCTTCTTCTCTTTTCCTAGCTTCTAATTCTTGCTGCTTTCTTTTTTTATCTTTTGCTTTAAGAATTTCTTCGCGTTTCCTTTGTTTTTCATTTTCTCTAGCTTTTTTAATAGCTTTTAATTCTTGTTTTTTTCGTTCTTCTTCAGCTTTCCTAATAGCTATAGCCTCAAGTTCTTGTTTTTTTCGTTCTTCTTCAGCTTTTAATTCTTGTTTCTTTTGCTCTTCTTCAGCCTTTCTAATAGCTTCAAGTTCTCGTTTCTTTTGTTCTTCTTCAGCTTTCCTAATAGCTTCAAGTTCTCGT
>PALK01000055.1 GCA_002710765.1 Rickettsiales bacterium
GAGGTTTGGTAGATTTATCCTCTAGCCAATTNAATAATTCTAAATAAGGAATCGAAAGGCCATGCCATATATTTTCTATGTCTTCTAANTCTTTTTTTCCGTATTCAGCCAAGGCAATCTTGACTAGTTTGGCGGAAACTCCAACTCTAAATCCTCCCATGGTTAATTTAATCATNGCNCANCGTTCAGTTTGTGAATGAAGATTAAAAAAGTNCGAAATAATTTCTTTTTGNNTATCCCGAGGACTTTTCTGAATTAGGGCTATAAATTCTGACAGTGACAAACTTTTACTAATTGCCTTACTATTGGTCGGCCAAAGAAGTGATATAGTCTCAGCTAGATCTCCTACATAGTCATAGGACATATTAAAAAGTTCAATGTCANANATTTCAGTAATTAATTCACGATAAAACTTTGGTGACAGNTGGTTGATTTCAAGATTTCCTGTTAANGCAGCCAGNGCAAAGCCGCGATCAGGATCAGGTGTGNTTTTAATATAATTTTTAAGTGCAGCTTTTTTTCCATTTCTACCATGAGTATATAAAAGCCTCTCAAGTAATGATGAAAAATTAATCACTATTCAGTGTCCTCTTCTCTTCCTTGTAGATTTAGAGGAGCACCTTCAATATTGTTTTTTTTGCACCAATATACGAGGGCTTCTTCCCTACCATGGGTTACCCATACTGTTTTAGAACCAGTTTCTAGGATGGTATCTGTGAGCTCATTCCAATCTGCATGGTCAGAAATTACTAATGGAATTTCTACTAAGCTTTGCTTTGCGCGCTGTTTAATTGACATCCACCCAGAAGCGGCACATATCACAGGGTTTGAAAATCTTCTTGACCAACGGTCCCTTAAAGCAGACGGAGGTGCTATTACAATCTTACCNTTAAATTCATCGCCTTTTCGGTGAGCTACGCTACTTAATTCACCAAGGTTTATACCTTGTGTTTCGTAATATTCACATATTTTTGACTGGGATCCATGTAAGTAAATATTTTCGTCAAACCCTGCTTCTCTTAAAAGTCTAATTACTCTTTGCGCTTTACCTAAAGAATAAGCGCCTATTATGTATGTATTGGATTTTTCACCTTTTAAATGATTGAGCAACTTTTGTATTTCTTTTTTTGGATTGGGATGCTGAAACACTGGAAGGCCAAAAGTAGCTTCAGTAATTAGGACATCACACTCTACAAGTTGAAAGGTCTGGCAACTGGAATCCTCTTTTGTCTTATAATCGCCTGTTATNAGATATCGACTGGATTGATCAGTTATTAAAACCTGAGCACTTCCAAGAATGTGGCCTGCTGGAAAAAATGTCAGTGATAGATCGTTGATATTTAATTTTTCATTAAATTTTATAGCTTGGAAAACTTNAGCACAGTTGTTTCCATAGCGAATTTTCATGATGTCGATAGTTTGTTGGGTTGCTAACACATGTTTATGCCCTGGTTTTGCGTGATCAGCATGAGCATGAGTNATTATTGCCTTTTCAACCGCTCGAGGAGGGTCGATAAAAGCTCCTAACCTCTCTATATATAAATTATGGTCAATCAATCCCATATCATTAGNTATAATGACTTAGCCNATAAACTCAAATATCATCCGATAGATTCTTGGATGATTAGAAAAGGTTGGCAATGGTTTCCTCATCAATTACAAATCTTTGAAGTATTAGATAAGCATAACAGTGTCTTACTTGAGGCCCCAACCGGTGCTGGNAAGACTTTAGCAAGTTTACTACCATCACTATTAAGTCTTTCAGACAACAAGGATCAGACTTATCTTCATACACTCTATATTTCACCACTAAAGGCTTTGACAAATGATATTTACAAAAATGTCTCTAATATTATCCAGGAATTAGATCTTCCTATAACAATAGAGGCAAGGACAGGAGATACCCCGACCAAGGTAAAATCAAGACAAAAAAGAACACTTCCTAATTTTCTGATGACTACCCCAGAATCATTGGCTTTANTATTAGCCAATGTGCAAGCATCTAAATTGTTTGCTCGACTAAATTTTATAATTATNGATGAAATTCATACCTTTATTGAGACAAAAAGAGGTGACATGCTCAGTTTGAGTCTATCTAGGCTTTTAGAATTTTCCCCTAAATCAAAAAGAATAGGTTTGTCTGCAACATTAAAAACGACTGTGGAAGCAAAAAAATGGCTATCTGCCAAAAGTACAAAGGCGATTAGCGTAAAAGAAAAGTATCCGGCAGAGATAAGTATTTTTCAGTCAGAAGAACGAATTCCGTGGTCTGGACATATGGGATCTTATGCCGTTGCAGAAATCTATTCAAAATTATTAGGTAAAGGATCAACTTTAGTATTTGTGAACACCAGAGCTCAAGCGGAATTTGTTTTTCAAGCCTTATGGAAATTAAATAGTAGAAAATTAAAAATTGGAATTCACCATGGTTCACTTGACAAAACTTTGAGAAAAAATGTTGAAAGTCAAATGAGCCTGGGTAAGTTGGATTGCGTGGTTGCTACTAGTTCCTTGGACCTAGGCGTTGACTGGGCTGCAATCGATTTAATTATACAAATAGGTGCTCCAAAAGGTGTGAACAGGTTGATCCAGAGAATTGGACGTTCAAACCATAAGTTAGATTTGGCCAGCAAAGCCATATTAGTTCCAACTAATCGCTTGGAATATTTAGAATGTTTCGCGGTTAAATTAGCAATAAGCAATGGTGATTTAGATGGAGTAACAGAGAGAAAAGGAGGGTTAGATGTCTTGGCACAGCATATTTTTGGAGTTGCATGCTCTGGAGGGTTTTATCCAAAAAATCTATATAAAAATATTGTGTCATCCGCGCCTTACCGTAAGCTTACCTTTGAGCAGTTTCTTGAAGTAGTCAATTTTGTAAAGGATGGTGGTTACTCGCTAAAGAGTTATAACCGCTATTCAAGACTTAAAACCGAAGTGGATGGAAGGCTAGTTGTCAATTCTCCAGGGCACATAAGAAAATTTAAAATGAATATAGGGACTATAGTGGAAGCTCCAATGTTGAAAGTGAGGCTTCAAAGACGGACTTTGGGTAGTATTGAGGAAAACTTTATTTTAAATCTTTCACCTGGAGATACATTTGTTTTTGGTGGAAAAATTGTACAATTTGAAAAAGTTGATGGTATTAATGTTTTTGTAAAAAAATCAAAAAGTAAAACTCCTAAGCTCACTGTATATGCCGGTGGTAGGCAACCACTTACTTCTCAATTAGCCCAAACGGTTCAGAAGGTTATTGGAAATAAAAATCATTGGTTAGATTTACCAATTCAAATTCAAGAATGGCTAACTCTTCAAAGTCACAAATCCACGTTACCAGATACTAATAATTTGCTTGTAGAAGTATTTCCTAGAAGAGATCGCTTTTACACAGTGGTCCACACATTTGCAGGTTGGAATGCAAATCAAACTTTGGGATTTCTTTTACTAAGAAGAATGAAAAGAGCGCAATTTCGTCCTATGGGATTTACANTGACTGATTATGGCCTGGCAGTTTGGTCTTTCAAAAAACCTATCGCTATTGAAAGCTTGCTAGACCCTGACATAGTTTTTGAAGAATTTGAGGAATGGCTACAAGATACACCCTTACTAAAGAGGTTGTTTAGAGATGTAGCGTTGATCTCTGGCTTAGTAGAAAAAAAGGTGCCAGGAAGTGAAAAAACAGGAAAACAAATTCTTTTTAGTACTGACTTAATCTATGAGGTTTTGATGAAGTATGAACCTTCTCATATATTACTTCAAGCTGTGAGAGAAGACTCGAGATCGGGTCTTATTGATGAAGTGCGTCTCAAGGAAACTTTAAATCAAATAAACAAAAAACTTGTAGTAAATTATTTAGACCANGTCTCGCCACTCGCTATCCCATTNGTTCTGGAGTCAAATAGAGAAATAATAGGTCAAACTATTGGAGCTGAGGACATTATAGCCCAAATGCAGGAAGAGGCTTTAGGAATGTTACATGAGTAACTTAATGATAGAATTTGCTGATCAGAAATTTCATTTATTACCCTCTGGGGGTATTTTTTGGCAAGATGAGGNGATACTAATATTAGCTGACTTGCACCTCGAGAAGGGCAGTGGTTTTCGGGAACAGAATAATTTCTTACCCCCTTACGATACNCTAGAAACTCTCAGCCTTCTTCAAGAAACTATTAAAAATCTAAGTCCTAAGAAAGTTCTACTTCTTGGAGATTCTATGCACGACAGCCAAAGTTTTCATAGAATGCCTTTGCATTTAAAGAAGTACTTAGAGGCTATTATGGTCGAAAGTGATTTAGTTTGGATAAGAGGGAACCATGACGCAACAATTCGAGGGTTTCCATGGGCTCTTTCGAATGTATTTATTGCCAGGGCNATCACCTTCCGTCATGAAATGCAGGTTGGTTTTAAGGGCCCCGAGATCAGCGGGCATTTTCACCCTGTTGGCCGAATAAAATTTAAAGGAGTAAAGTTAACAGGCCGATGNTTTCTTCTTAGTGAGGAAAAGCTAATTATACCTGCTTTTGGCACTTACACNGGTGGGCTAAACATAAAAAATGCCGCTCTATCAAAGGTTTTAACACAAAAAAGNAANGTTTTTCTCATAGTGTCTTCTAGTATTTTTCAAGTGGAGCTTGATCAGTTAATTGAATATTAAGTTACTTTTGAACTTTATTTTCAACAGGAGTTAATTTTTTTATTTAATGAGCCTANAAGCAACTAATCGCTAGACTGACCCGTGCCCAAGATGATACTGATGATTTCATTCTAAAGTTAGCGATCCTCTAGAAAATTNTAAAGGTCCTGTGTTTTTCAAGAGTTATAATANGGGACCTTAAGTGAATTGAAATAAAAAGGGAAAGAGATTGGAGCTAAATTTATGTCTAATGATGCGGTTTATCCTTCTTTAAAAAACAAAGTGGTATTGGTAACTGGTGGAGCTTCTGGNATTGGTGAGAGCATAACTCGCGCCATGATAAAGCAAGGGGCCAAGGTTGGATTTCTAGACTTTGATGAAGAAGCGNCTACTAAACTCTTAAATGAATTAGGAACANATAATATAAGTTCCCAAATCTGTGATTTAAGAGATATTGACCAGCTTAAGAATTCTGTGCAGGAGGTCAGTAAGACACTTGGGGCGATTGATGTGCTTGTCAATAATGCAGCACGGGATGATAGACACAGCTTAGAAAGTATTACATCTGAATATTTCGACGAACGTATAGCAACAAACTTAAAACACCAATTATTTGCAGCTCAAGCAGTGGTGAGTGATATGGAAAAGAAAGGNGGTGGAGTTATTATCAACATGGGTTCTACAAGTTGGATGATTGGTCAGGGTGGAATGCCATGTTACACAACTGCTAAGTCAGCAATACAAGGATTAACAAGAGGTTTAGCTAGGGACCTTGGATCTAAGAATATTAGAGTGAATTGTGTTGTCCNCGGATGGATTATGACACAGAGACAAATGGATATGTGGCTAACACCGGAAAGTGAAAAAGAATTAATGGAGAGACAGTGCATTAAAAGAAAACTCNTTCCTGAAGATATAGCAAATTTTGTTCTTTTCATGGCATCAAATGAGGCCAGTGCTTGCTCAAATCAAACCTATATTGTAGACGGAGGATGGCTTTAAACTATTATCTAGACGCCTATGGAACTGCACCAATTATTTGTTGATCATAATTTATAACCGATCCAGTAATTACTCCAGAAGAAGCACTTAATAAGTATGCCACTAAGGGAGCAACTTTCTTTGGATCAACGAGCTCGCCCATTGGCAACGAACTTTCTGCTTTTTCCACCCAATCATCTCCTGCACCATGAAACTGTCTCTGTATTTCTGCTTCACCAGGAGTATTCATCCACCCAGGAGCTACAACATTAACTCTAATTTTATGATGTCTAAGAGCATGAGCTGTATTTTTNGATAAGGTNAGGAGGCCTCCTTTGGAAGTAGAATATGCAGTTAGAAAACTCTGTCCAACATAAGAGGAAGTTGAAGCAATATTAACAATGGATCCAGCTCTTTTTTCTAATTTGAGTTTACTAACTAGACCCTGCATTAAAAGAAATGGAGCTCTTAAGTTGGTATTCATATGTTCCTCCCAAAGTGCTGCAGATGTATCCTCAATACTACCTCGGGTAGTGATAGCTGCAGAATTAACTAAACTATCCAGCTGTGGGAAAAGATTTATACTTTCTGAAATGAGCTGTTTACAATCGCTTAGATTTGCTAAATTTGCTTGGATATATTTTACATTGACACCAGGTTTGTTGAGTTCATCTCGGGCATTATTACCTTTTTTATCATCTCTGCCAGCAATGACTAATTCTTTGCATCCATTTTTAATTAAGTTTCTNGCTATTTCAAAGCCTAGTCCCTGAGTCCCACCTGTTATTAGAACTGAATTAGAATTATTATTTATTTCCATTAGTTCGAGCCTTTCTAGGCCAAAATTAGATGCCGTAATAGAATAGGCCTNATNTATATTGATTTTATATGCATACATTAAAGTTAAAATATATCATAATCAAACTTGTATACACTTTGGTCGAAGGAAATATATTATGCCTATAATTAACCGAATTNCTGATTTTTATAATGATATGAAGGAATGGAGACAAGACCTACATTCTGATCCTGAATTAAAATTTGAGTGCTATCGAACAGCAGCTTTCCTAGTAGAGCGTTTAAAAGAGTTTGGTATAACAGAAATTCACCAAGGGATCGCTAAAACAGGCATTGTGGCAATTATTGAAGGAAAAGAAAAAGGAAAAACAATTGGATTGCGCGCAGATATGGATGCTCTGCCTTTACAAGAGGTTNAAAACCACTCTTATAAGTCCAAGAATAATGGAATAATGCACGCTTGTGGTCATGACGGTCACATGACAATGCTACTTGGAGCAGCTAAATATCTCTCTGAAACACGAAACTTTGCAGGTAAGGTTGCTCTCATATTTCAACCTTCTGAAGAAGATGGCGGTGGTGGCGAGGTTATGTGCAAAGAAGGTATTATGAATACCTTTTCCATAGACCAGGTTTATGGAATACATAATGCTGCTGATTTACCCTTAGGGTTTTTTAAGACTAACCCTGGGCCTAATATGGCTGCAGCAGATGATTTTACTATTTTGATAAAAGGTAAAGGAGGGCATGCTGCTAACCCAGAAGAAACGCAAGATCCCATAGTTGTTGCAGTACAAGTAGCTCAAGCTATTCAAACAATAAGTTCAAGAAATTTATCTGCTCATGATCCAGTCGTGATTTCTATAACTCAAATACACGCTGGTACAACCCACAATATNATACCAGATAATGCATTTATTAATGGAACTGTGAGGACGTTGAGTNAAAAAACAAAAAAGCTTGTGAAAGAGAGGATTTCTGATATTTGTCAGGGAGTTGCCCAGGCCTTTAAGTCTGAAATTGATTTAAATTACCATGATGGTTATCCAGTAACCAATAATCATGAATATGAGACNAAATTTGCAGTTGANGTAGCTTCTGAAATNTCGGGCCCCGATCANGTTGAAGGAAATGGTGATCCAATCATGGGATCAGAGGATTTTTCGTATATGCTTCTGGAAAGACCAGGAGCCTATTTACATGTTGGTCAAGGTAATGGCGCTCCCTTACATAACCCGGAGTATGACTTTAATGATGATCTGGCTCCTATAGGGGCAAGTTTTTTTGCAAGACTAGTGGAAAAAGCTCTGCNTATAAAATAAATTTTNCAAGAAAACTATTTATGGAGGAATAAGTGAGTCCTATCAAAAATATAGAAAAGGTAGCTGCACAGTCGGTAAATATAANAAATTTGATTGGTGAGCAAATATTGCAAACACCTTGTCTGGCTACTCGTGAAAGTTTTCCAAACGAAACTCNAGTTTATTTTAAGACAGAAAACTTTCAACATACTGGATCTTTTAAAATTCGAGGAGCTATCTCGAAATTGAAACATATATCTAGGGATTCTGCACTTATAACAGCGTCTTCAGGTAATCATGGCATAGCTTGCTCACATGCTGCAATGGTTACAGGACATAATTTAACGGTCGTATTACCAGAAAATGTGGCAAAAAGTAAACTTGCAAAAATTAATAGCTATGGGGTNAGTACCATACTGCGACCTGGAGATTCAGGACTNGCTGAACAGCATGCAAGATCTCTAGCTGAAAATGGTGATTTTGAATATATTTCTCCTTACAATGATAATTTTGTTATAGCGGGCCAGGGAACAATTGGACTTGAGTTGTTAGAGCAATTACCGCNGATAGATAATGTATTTATNTCAATGGGGGGAGGAGGTTTAATATCTGGAATTGGAAGTGTTTTAAAAAGTTTTTCACCTAGCACAAAAATTTTTGGAGCTAGTGCTAAAAATTCAGGAGCTTTAGCTGCCAGTATGTTAGCTGGGCAGATAGTTGAGACAGAGCACCTAGACACCCTAGCAGACGGCTGTGCTGGTGGAGTTGATGAAGGTTCAGTGACTTTACCTATAGCATCAGAGGTTATTGACCGTGTTATTGAATGCTCAGAGGATCAGATAATAGATGCAATAAGAAAACTGGCTTGGACAGAAAATATTATAGTCGAAGGAGCAGCTGCTCTAGCTTTTGCAGCTTTTTTGGCAGAAAAAAGTTCGTTTGAAGGTAAGACTAATGTTGTTCTCTTATGCGGAGGTAATTTTGATAAAAATGTCCTTTTACCNATTGTAAGTCGATAGCCTTACTGATGAAAAATGCTNAGGCTAGATTGGCCTATTGCTAGCTTCCCGCAACTTTTCCATAAAAGGTCTTTTGAGCTGATTTCGATAGTGATATTCCAGGCTGTGANTTATAGGCAAAAACTACCAACAGCCGNGTTATNTCTCCAACTGTTGGTGTTACTCGGTGGATTGAGTTCCTACCTCTAAACAGAACAAGTGTACCTGGATCGAATTCTAAAACTGAAGGTTTTTTCTGGCCGTTGATTATTTTAGTTACNGTTTCATAGCCCATTTCACCAGAATCTGCATCCCTTACATTTTTCACATATTCAAAGATACCGCCCTTTGCTGGTTTCTGTAGCAGTAGCGTAACAGCAAAGCTAGAGTTATCAAAATGCCAACCTAATTCTTGTCCATTCATTGCATAATGTATATTNATTGAAGAGAATGGGTCTTCATATTCATAGATAGTATCTTCGTTTACAATTTGAGCCAAAAATCTCTTAAANAAGACAGACTGGTATATAACTTTTAAGCCTGAATGATTGGGGATTTGGTCTGTTGTTATGCAGCCCTTTGATGATTTAACTTGGTGATTAAAGATGTGCTGGTCAGATAAGGATTTATCGTTTGGTGTCAGGTAGACATTNTGGGTTGAAGACGAATAATAGGCTTTTTCTTGATTTTCTTTTGCTTCAGTAATTAATTCTTTTAAAGAAGAATCCCTTAAAAATCCTGGTATCGTTAATACTCCATCATCCTTTAAGCTATCTTTACATTTTTTGACAAAGTAAGGATTAGATATCGGACAATTGTGAAGGTTCACAAATTCTTTTAGTAGACTCTGATCCACAAGACGACCNCAAAATTTTAATTCTAAAACAATTTATTAAATCACATTTTCAGAAAATAGATCAATATAAATCAGGTCTAGCTATACACTTAATGAAACTTTTTATAGGTAGCATTTTTAGGATAACTTTTCTTACGGTTCCGTTTGTGGCACCTAAGTTAATAAAACTACTAACTCAAATATTCTTTTAAAGATTTTTTTTTTGTGTAANGTTATTGCTAATAAGCCAGTCCAGTATNGATTTTTAAATAGGACATCCATTATGACATGCGAAGTTTTAGCATTACCAGGTGATGGAATTGGTCCAGAGGTTTTAGATGCTGGCATAGATATAGCGAAAGCTGCAAGTGCTAAGTTTAATTTAGACCTTAAGATTAAATATGATCTATTAGGTGGAGCCTGTTGGGATAAGCACCAAACATTCTGTCAACCCAAGACNATTTTACATGCGCGAAAAGCNGTAGCAGTACTTGTTGGCGCAGTAGGTGGAAAGAAGTGGGATGATTTAGAAATCAAGGGGCCACCGGAAGATCAGGATGGACTTATGAAATTAAGAAAAGAGCTTGGAGCTTTCTTTGGGTTAAGGCCTGCAAGGTATTATCCAAAGCTCCATGAACAGACGCCCTATGCAAAGGGTAAAGTTGAAGGGTCTGAAATTATGGTTCTGAGGGAAATGTGTGGAGGTGTTATGTTCGCGCAGCCTAGGGGNCTGCGGATCCAAGAAAATCAACGCTATGCTTGGGATACCGCTGGTTATANNGAAAAAGAAATAAGACAATTTGCTATTTGNGGATTNGAAATAGCAAGAAAGCGAAAAAAACAAATAATTTCNGTNGATAAATCAAATGTAATGGAGAGTTATCGGCTCTGGAGNAGTGTTNTTGNGGAAGTTTCNNAAAAATATCCNGATGTTTNTTTAAGACATTTATTTGCTGATAATTTTGCTTATCAGATGGTNATGAGGCCTAGGGATTTTGACGTNGTACTTGCGTGNAATTTTCTTGGTGATTTATTTTCCGATTTAGCAGGTATNATTTCTGGTAGTATNGGNATGCTTCCTTCAGCCTCTCTTTGNGGTATGCCNGGAGGTCNCACGAAGGGTATTTATGAACCAGTTCACGGTTCAGCNCCAAATTTAATNGGATCTGGGTCTGCAAATCCTATTGGGATGATTTTAAGTGTTGGAATGATGTTTAAATATTCTTTTGGTAGGGNTGATATNTCAAATCNAATAGANAANGCAGTTGAGAAAACCCTGGAANNTGGTTGTNTNACCCCTGATTTGGGCGGNACGGCATCTACTAATGAGGTNACAAAANAAGTTATTAAAGTANTGGAGAAATGACNANTAAGTTTGATTATATAATTGCTGGTGGGGGCTCAGCAGGATGTGCCTTGGCATATAGACTAGCCAAAAATTCCTCTGCTTCAGTTTGNCTAGTNGAAGCAGGTGGTCATGGGCGNGATCTTTTTATAAAAATGCCAGCNGGNAATGGNTTTGTNTTTGGTAATCCNAAACTTGATTGGGGATATAGNTCAATACCNCAGAAGGAATTAAATNATCGCCAAATCTATTTTGCTCGTGGTAANGCACTCGGTGGCAGCTCAATTGTAAATGGAATGATNTACATGAGAGGGATTGCTAGTGATTATGATNATTGGAGGCAGATGGGCCTAAATGGCTGGAGTTACTCCGNCCTNCTNCCATATTTTANACGATCTGAAGGTTCACTAAATCGTNAAGACCAGTATCATGGTAATNATGGTCCACTTAAGGTAGAGCCNGCAAGAAACTTTGGAAANTTAGATAAAGCTTTTATTAAAGCTGCATTNCAATCTGGGCATAATTTTTTAGAGGATTTTAANGGGCCTGTTAGGACTGGAGTATCTAGAGTTGACAGTACGGTGCATAAGGGAATTCGTCAATCATCAGCCCTAGCCTATCTTAAAAAAGTGCCAAAAAATCTTCATATCTTCACGAATACTCATATAAGCAGGATCCTATTTGAGCAGACAAGGGCGGTCGGTATCGAGAGCGTAAAAGGAGATAAATTTTTTGCCGACCGAGAGATTATAATTTGTCAAGGTGCCTTTGGTACTCCTCAATTGCTAATGCTATCAGGGATTGGTCCTTCAGATCATTTACTTTCTCATGGAATAAAGCCAATCATGGATTTGCAAGGTGTTGGTCAAAACCTCGCTGATCATATAGATGTTTCAATGCAATATGGATCAAGAAGCATGGATTTAAGTGCGGCTAAATACCAAAGGCTGGATAAAGCTGCACTATTAATGGGGAAATGGTTGCTTAATGGTAGCGGCCCTGGGGGAGGATCACTATTCTCTACTGTGCTTTTCCATGCGTTAGAAGATCCTAATATGCCAGAATTGCAAGTATATATGACCCCAATGATTTTTGATGAAAATTTTGAGAATGGTAAAAGTGAATCTGTTCCATTTTTCCAGCGATTAGGTCGCAAACTCCTCATTCGTGGAAGGAAAGTTGCTAGGCCTGGAATTCAAATTGATATAAATCAGGAGCGCCCTAAATCTTTTGGAAGTGTCAGGCTTCTAAGTGCTGACCCGCTCAAGCATCCTAGAATCGATCCTAATTATCTAAATGATTTTAGAGATTTAGAAGAGCTTATCAAGGGTGTCAAGGCTATGCGAGAAGTAATGGCCCAGCCTGAGATAAGCCAGTATTTAACTGGGGAAAAAGGAGTTTGGGCAAATGCGAATACTGAAAACGAAATAATTTCGGCAATTCGCGAAACGGCATATACTGGTCATCACCCGTGCTCTACTGCTCGCATGGGGGTTAACTCTGATGTAAATGCAGTGTTGGACGAAAAATTAAAGGTGCGTGGGATTGAAGGGTTAAGAGTATGTGATGCTTTGGCCATGCCAACGCAGATCACGGGCAATTTGTATGCCACCGTAATAGCAATGGCAGAAAAGGCAGCTGATATGATACTTGGGTTTACTCCTTTGTCTTCAAAAAATTTGAAGGATCTATAGTCTGTTTCTTTTTATGGTCAGGAAAGCTAAATATATGAATTTGAGGAGAATTAAGTTTTTATTATATGGGACTCGCCAAAAGCTTAGCTTGTCAGTTTGTAACTGATATGAAAATGAGAAAGCGCTAGGAATAAGGATTTTGGCTAAAATGATAGGATCATTTAGTCTATATTAGAATTGGTAGTTTAGAGATTAATAGGGTGCATCTAGTCTTCAATTTATAGTCGCAATCTTAAACCAAGTGGTTAAAAATATTAAAGGAGATTAAATGGAAGAAGTTAAAAAGTATCAATATTTTGTGAACAATGAATGGCACGAACCCGTGTCAGGAAAATTTTTTGAAAGTGAAAATCCAGCAAATGGAAAGGTGTGGGCTCAGTTGGCAGATTGTGGCTCTGAAGAGGTTAATAAGGCTGTTACTGCAGCAAAGCATGCATTTTACCAGGGTCCATGGGGAAAAATGATGCCAAGTGAAAGGGGTCGATTCTTGCGGACCATAGGGGATGTAATTTCCAAAAATGCTGAACGGCTTGGCCGAGTTGAGACCCAAGATAATGGAAAACTACCAAGACAGATAACGCCTAGTCTGAAAAAAAATGCGTGGAGTGTTGATAGCTGGAGCTATTACGCGGGGATGTGTGATAAATTTGAGGGCCGCCTAATACCTGCTGAGGTTCCAAATTTGCACAATTACCTCAAATGGGAACCCTTTGGTGTAGTTGCTCAAATTCTTCCGTGGAATTCTCCAATTGGCACACTTATTTGGAAGCTGGCTCCATGTCTTGCTGCAGGAAATACAGTGGTATTAAAACCATCAGAACATGCTAGCTGCTCCACATTGGAATTGATGGACATTCTCCTAGAGGCAGATTTACCTGCTGGTGTTTTGAACGTTGTAACTGGTTTTGGTCCTACAACTGGGGAGCCACTTATTGACCATGAGGACGTTCGTATGGTGTCGTTCACTGGAGGGACTATGGGTGGAAGGGCTGCTGCAACTGTTGCTGCTAGGCAAGTTAAGCCAGTTATTATGGAGCTAGGAGGAAAATCTCCTCAGATTGTATTTCCTGACTGTGACCTGGAACTTGCAGTTAATGGAGTGGCTGGGGGTATTTTCCCTGCTGGAGGACAGAGTTGTATTTCAGGCTCTAGATTATTAATT
>PALK01000056.1 GCA_002710765.1 Rickettsiales bacterium
GAAGATAGTGTGAATAGTTACGTGGGAAAGGAACCAGAAATTACAGATGTAATTCTTATGTTTTCAGCAATAAACTATTTAGATGCTAGCGCATTAGAAAGTTTAGAGGCTATAAACAGAAGACTGGCAGATGCAAAGGTTAATTTGCATTTAAGTGAGGTTAAAGGACCAGTAATGGATCAACTGAAACGGACTCATTTCTTGTCAGAATTAAGTGGCCAGGTATTTTTAAGTCAATTCGATGCGTTTAAATATTTAGAGCCTGAACTTGCTGAAAGAACGCTCAATTCTAACAAGATTTGGTAGTAGTGAATCTTTCAAAGATAGAATAAGCTTTTGGTAGTCATTAATTCCTTAATATGATACGTCGAAACTTGGCCTATTACTTAGGCTGGTAAGGGCTTAGAAGTAATTAGACTTAAAGTCCCAATAACTTTTATATTTACTGAGGGTAGAGATCAGAAATGCGTAATGGAAAGTGCTTTAGGAAAACAAGCGAAACTGACATTGAGGTATCAATTAACTTAGATGGTTCTGGAAAGTCTGATTTAGCTACAGGAATAGGATTTTTTGATCATATGCTTGATCAATTAGCACGCCATTCTATGGTAGATTTAAGAATCAGATCGTCAGGAGATTTACATATCGATAATCACCATACTGTAGAAGATGTAGGGATTTGTATAGGCAAAGCCTTAAGTGAGTCTTTGGGAGATAAGAATGGTATAAAAAGATATGCTTCAACTTTGTTACCTATGGATGATGCGCTGATTCAAGTTGCACTTGATCTCTCTGGACGTCCATACCTATCTTGGCAGGTAAAGTTCCCAACTAACAAAATTGGAACCTTTGATACCGAGTTATTTGAGGAATTTTTTAGGGCGGTTAGTTCGAGTGCTGGATTAACTTTACATATTAAAAAGATTAGTGGAATTAACAGTCACCACATAGGCGAGGCAGTCTTCAAGGCTGTGGCTCAAGCGTTAAGAGGGGCAGTGGAAATAGATTCAAGACGAAAAAATAAAATTCCGTCTACCAAAGGTTCTTTGTAAACATGAATACGGTTATAATAGACTATGGTTCTGGAAATTTGCATTCGGCTCTGAAAAGTTTTCAAAGAGTTGCAAATATTAATAATAGAGGATCTGTTCAAGTCTCAGATAACCCTAATGTCATCAAAAACGCTGATCGAATAGTCCTTCCTGGTGTTGGTAGCTTTGATGACTGCATGGAAGGTCTTTTATCCAAAAAAGACTTAATGGCCATTTTAAAAAAAAGAGTATTGGGCGATGGAATTCCTTTTCTTGGGATTTGTGTCGGGTTGCAACTTCTAGCGGACCTTGGGCATGAGAATAAGAAAAACAGCCCAGGACTTGGGTGGATAGGAGGTCAGGTGAAAAGAATACCATCTTCCCCTCATAATTTCAGAGTACCTCACATGGGATGGAACTCATTGGTTTTTGATAAACAACATGAGTTAGTAAAGGGGTTACCAAGGCTCATAGATATGTACTTCTTACATTCATACCATTTAGAATTGAATGACAAAAACTACAGAGTTGCCCATGTTTCATACTCCAGCCAGCTCACGGCTATAGTAGCAAAAGGTAACATTTCAGGTAGCCAATTTCATCCCGAGAAAAGCCAGGCCGCCGGTCAAAAATTTATTGAAAATTTCCTATGCTGGAAGCCTTAATTTACCTTCACCCAGTTTTGGGCCTTACAAATCCAGAGTATGCATCCACTAACACTCAAAGTATTTCCACTTAATGCCATTTTTGATTTATACACTTTTTTTGAGCCATCTGCTTTTGGGTCACTCGGATCCCAAATTTGCCCGCCGTCATATTTTCCACTACCTTCATCTACCATGCCCCAGACGATGTTCTGTCCAATAATCTTGGTTGCTTTGTTCTTTGACCCATTTTTTAAATATGAGCCTTTAATTTTTCCACATGTTAATTTCTTGTCATTAGAACATGACCCAAATTTAACGTGAAGATAAGCCCCTTCATCATTTGGTTCGGTTTTATAAGTACCTTTCAACACATCAGCCTTTATCACCGATGAAGAAAATAACAAAATTGCCGCTATACTTAATACAAATTTCATGATGCTCTCCATAAATTGAACTTTGGGAAGTTTATAAGGCATTGCCACTGTAAAGACAAGAATATAAGACTAATGAAGAGAGGTTAAGTGATGATTTTTTATCCAGCAATTGATATCCAGAATGGAAAGTGTGTCAGGTTAAGGCAAGNTAANNTTGATAAAACCACCATTTTCAACTCAAATCCTTTGCGTCAAGCCCAGGAATTCATTAGACAGGGGAGCGAGTGGTTACACGTAGTAGATTTAGATGCAGCNATGTCTCGATCGAATATTAANCGAAGATTTGTCAAGGAACTAGTAGGACAAGTAGATGTCCCTATTCAGCTGGGAGGTGGTATAAGGGAGATTANGACAGTAGAATATTGGCTCAATTTAGGAGTTGAAAGAATAATTCTTGGTACCGTGGCCCTCAAGGACCCAGACTTAGTAAGGTTGGCTTGTAAGAAATTTCCAAATAGGATAGCNGTTGGAATTGACTCACGTAAAAGTAAAGTGGTAATTGAAGGATGGCAGAAAGAAAGTCAAATAACTACTNTAGAACTTGCTAAAGTCTTTGAGGANGTAGGCGTTGTGGCAATTATATACACTGATGTTCAAAAGGATGGTATGATGTCAGGACCAGATTTTAGTGGTACTGCTAAGCTAGCAGGCTCAGTAAGAATCCCAATAATTGCGTCTGGTGGTATCTCCTCAATAGGTGATTTGCGAAAAATAAAAACTAGCTGTCCATCACTTAACGGAGTGATATGTGGCCGGTCTGTTTATGAAAGAAAATTTAGTATTAAAGAAGCTATAAAAGCCTTGAATTAGATGCTGAAAATTAGAATTATTCCTTGTCTAGATGTCAAAGAAGGTAGGGTCGTTAAAGGCGTGAACTTTCTAAACCTACAAGATGCTGGCGATCCAGTTTTGATAGCTGAATCATACNATAAAGCGGGGGCAGATGAACTTTGTTTTTTAGATATNGGAGCCACGCTTGAAAATCGGCAGGTGACATTGGAANTAGTCAAACAAACTGCAGAGAAATGTTTCATGCCGATAACTGTCGGCGGTGGTGTCAGAAAAATCGAGGATGTAAGAAATTTACTTTTNAATGGTGCAGACAAAGTAAGTTTCAATTCGTCTGCAATCCGCGAGCCTGAAATTATANATAAGAGTGCNAATAAATTTGGTAGTCAGTGTATNGTAGTAGCAATTGACGCNAAGCAGACNNGGGATGAAAAATGGGAAATTTTTACGCANGGNGGGACTAGAGAGACTGGAATTGATGCAGTCATGTTTGCTAAGGACATGGTGGCGAGAGGAGCAGGAGAAATTTTACTTACGTCTATGGATCGAGATGGCACTAAGGATGGCTATGACATTCCTTTGACGAGAAATATAGCTACTGCTGTGAACGTCCCTATAATAGCTTCTGGTGGTGCGGGCTCTGTGGATCATTTCGTAGAAGTTATCCAGGAAGGTAAAGCCTCTGCAGTACTTGCAGCTTCAATTTTTCATTTTGGTACTCTTACTATAGAAGCGGCAAAATCTCATTTAAAAAGGTGTGGCATTCCAGTTAGGGCTTAAAGAAATGATNTTAAANAATTTAGTCAAAATTATTAAAGATCGAAAAAAAAGTATATCAAAAGATAGCTATACATATTCTCTTTTTGAGAAAGGATTGGGAAGGTGTGGGCAAAAGTTTGGAGAGGANGCAGTAGAACTAATAGTTGCTAGTCTAGAAGGAGACCAAAAACATGCTAAGCAGGAAGCTGCAGACGTTTTGTTTCATTATTTGGTACTACTAGAAGCGCAGGGGATACAATTTGATGAAATTTTGATAATTCTGGAGCAAAGAATGAAGATGTCCGGTCTAGAAGAAAAGTTAGCTAGACATNAAGATGAAAGTTAACAAAGAAGCTTAACACTTAAAACATTAGTCTAGGTCATGGTGCTTCTTTAGATAGGTCGTTTCAAACATTTGACTAGTTTTAGNGTGCTTTAGAGATAAATCTAAATAAAACTTAAAAGACCTCACTTCTAAATTTTGGGCTAACCTAGTCGCGTCGTCTCTTGAATATGTATTAACCTGACATATATGCCNNTANATGNTAAACAGTANCANNCGTATCAATTATCNTTCTAGAAAGTCTTTNCTTTGGCTAAGTTTTGGACTATTTCTTTTCAGCATTTCTTTACTGGCAGCTGGACAAGTTTTTAGCAGTATAAGCGGGGGGACTAGCTTGAAGAAATTTGAATTTGAATCGATAGATGGTGGATCTATTAACTTAGGGGATTTCAGCAACCAACCCATACTGATCACTAATACCGCATCTAATTGCGGTTTTACAAGACAGTACGATGAACTTCAGAAGCTGCATGAGGAATTTTCTAGCGATGGCCTAGTAGTTCTAGCCATACCCTCCGAAGATTTCTTTCAGGAGTTTAGTGATAACGAAAAGGTAAAAGACTTTTGTGAGGTCAATTTCTCTCTGACTATTCCAATGACTACAATAACCAAGGTTAAGGGTAAAAATGCTCATCCGTTTTATAGATGGTTAGCGGTAGAGCACAATTTTCGTCCTGCTTGGAATTTCAATAAGGTTCTTATAAACAGTTCCGGAGAGTTTGTTGATAGTTTCGGCGCATTTACTAGTCCAAACTCAAGAAAAATTAGGTCAAAAATAGTAGAATTATTAAAAAACTAATTAGTTTAACATTTACGTCTTTCTTAAAATGTTCTACATCTTTAGTTAGCTAACGCTGTTTTACATTTTTGGTATTAATATAGAAGTAAGGAAAAAAAATGAAAAATTTGATTATACTGGTTTCTTTTGTGGTCTTGTCAGGGTGCTCTACTTTCGACGTGCCTCTAGTACCTTGGTTCTAGGGCTGAAATACTCCATTCTTTTAGATTGATTTTGTTAGTCTTAAGAGTCAGAACCAAGAAAACTTCTGACTATTTGGGTCCTTGATTGTAGACTTAATTAACATAAATTTCAGGTCATGTTTCCAATCAGCGATGGTCGTTAGTAAGATCTTTTTGAGATGACAGCTAGACTAAAAACTTTTTGAATTTGATTTTCTGCTTCCTCTGATGTCACACAAATAGAATTTACTGCTCTAGGCTACAGTGTGGAGGAGTAAATCATAAATGATGACATCCCTTAATTTTCATAAGGCCATTTACTGGATTTAGACTTTACTGTAACCTTTTTTAAGAATAGGTACTTTGTAGTTTAGGTTATGAAATTGGGACCTTATCACGCTGCCACGAATTGAACAGAAGAAATCATCTTTTGATGATCATTAGATACTTAAGAAAATCACTTGGGAGAGTTAAATGAAAATAATAGGGCATTTTATTAACGGACGGGAAGTAGCTAGTCAGTCTGATAGATTGGCAGATATTTTTAATCCAGCAACTGGCGAAGTTCAAAATAGAGTATCCTTGGGTCTGGCATCTGAGTTAGATGATGCTGTTCAAAAAGCCATGATTGCTCAACCTCAATGGGCCGCTACTAACCCTCAGAAACGGGCTAGAGTAATAATGAAGTTTATAGCCCTGCTTCATCGTGACATGGATGAATTGGCCCGTGTGCTTTCCTCTGAGCATGGGAAAACTTTACCAGACGCTAAAGGGGATATAATAAGAGGACTTGAGGTGGCAGAATTTTGCATAGGTGCCCCACATCTTATGAAAGGTGAATTTACTGATAGTGCGGGACCAGGAATTGATATGTACTCCATGCGCCAACCTTTAGGTGTAGTTTCAGGTATAACTCCATTCAATTTTCCTGCCATGATTCCGATGTGGAAGTTTTGTCCTGCTATCGTCGCAGGGAATGCGTTCATCCTTAAACCCTCTGAAAGAGATCCCTCAGTGCCTATGATGTTAGCCAATCTAATGTTAGAAGCAGGATTACCAGAAGGGATACTTCAGGTCATAAATGGTGATAAAGAAATAGTTGATGCTATTTTGGATAACCCTGATATCTCTGCTATTGGTTTCGTAGGCTCTACACCTATAGCAGAGTATATTTACTCTAAAGGATGCTCAAATGGAAAGAGGGTTCAGTGTTTTGGCGGAGCAAAAAACCATATGATTATAATGCCGGATGCAGATTTAGATCAGGCGGCTGATGCATTGGTTGGTGCTGGCTATGGAGCTGCAGGTGAGAGGTGCATGGCTATTTCAGTAGCACTGCCAGTTGGAAAGGAAACAGGCGACAAGCTAATTGAAAAACTGATACCAAGAATAGAATCTTTAAAAATAGGTCCATATACTTCCGAGGATGAAGTAGACTTTGGGCCAGTTGTGACACGAGAGGCCCAACAAAGAATTTTAGGTTTGGTTGAATCAGGAGTTGAAAGTGGTGCAAAACTCGTTATCGATGGCAGAGAATTCAAAATGCAAGGATATGAAAATGGTTTCTTTGTAGGTGCCTGTCTTTTTGATGATGTTAAGACAGATATGGATATTTATAAACAAGAGATTTTCGGTCCTGTTTTATCAACCGTAAGAACAGAAAATTATGAAGAAGCATTGTCAATTGCCGTTAATAATGAGTATGGAAACGGGACTGCTATATTTACTAGAGATGGTGATACAGCCAGAGATTTTGCTAATAGAATAAATATTGGTATGGTTGGAATAAATGTCCCAATTCCAGTCCCTCTTGCTTATCATACATTTGGGGGCTGGAAAAAATCAGGTTTTGGTGACCTAAATCAGCATGGTCCTGATGCCTTTCGGTTTTATACTAGAACAAAGACAATCACTTCACGGTGGCCCACAGGTATTAAGGAGGGAGCTAAGTTTTCTATCCCGACAATGGAATAATATTTAATAAAGTAATAAGATGGATTTTTCACTTTCATCAGAGCAAAACTTAATCTTTGAAACTGCATATGAATTTGGTCAAGAGGAAATTGTACCTCATGCTTTAGGTTGGGAAGATACGTTCATTCCTAGAGATTTCCTTAGAAAAGTGGGTGAACTTGGTTTTGGATCTCTTTATGTCCCAGAGAAAGATGGTGGAGCTGGTTTATCTAGGTTGGACTCAACCTTAGTATTCGAAGCCTTAGCAATGGCATGCCCTTCTGTTTCATCATTTATTTCTATTCACAACATGTGCGCGTGGATGATTTCCAGAAATGGTAATAATTTTGTGAAAAAAGAATTCTTAGAACCTATGATTAAGATGGACAAAATCTGTTCATATTGCTTAACGGAGCCAAATTCTGGTTCTGATAGTGCGGCACTGGCTACCAAGGCGGAGAAGACAAATGATGGTTTTAAAATAAATGGTTCTAAATCTTTTATTTCTGGAGGGGGTTTTTCTGATTTCTATCTTAGCATGGTAAGGACAGGCAGTGTGGGACCAAGAGGAATATCTGCTGTACTGATTAAAGAAGGGACTGAAGGTTTAAGCTTTGGAAGCCAAGAGCAGAAAATGGGGTGGAAATCTCAGCCTACCTCTCAAGTGATATTTGAGGATTGTAAAATCTTGGCAGATCAGCTCTTGGGGGAGGAAAATCAGGGATTTGTTTACGCTATGCAAGGATTGGATGGGGGACGTTTAAATATAGCAGCTGCGGCATTAGGAGGAGCACAAACGGCAATCAATAAGGCAAAGCAATATATGAAAGAAAGGTTAGCCTTTGGGAAAAAATTGAACGAGTTTCAAGGTCTTCAATTCAAAATAGCAGATATGGAAATTGCAATCAATTCTTCTAGAACTTTTTTGCGAGAGGCTGCATGGAAACTTGACAACGATAAAGCAGACGCCAGCGTTCATTGTTCTATGGCGAAGAAATTTGTCACTGATAATTCTTTTATGGTAGCAAACGAAGCGCTTCAATTACTTGGTGGTTATGGTTACTTAGCGGATTATGGAATAGAAAAAATTGTCCGTGATTTACGAGTTCATCAAATTCTTGAGGGAACGAATGAAATTATGCAGATGATGATAGCTAGACACTTTCTGAGGTAAAATAATTTAGTAATGGCTGATGTGATTATTCGGAAAAGGGGTAAGGTAGGTCAAATCACCCTTAATCGGCCTAGTGCCTTGAATGCGCTGACCTATGATATGATAACTAGTATTGAAAAAGCCCTGATAGAATGGGAAGATGATAAAAATATAGCAGCTATCTTGGTAGATGCGAACGGCGACCGAGCATTTTGTGCTGGTGGAGATATTTTAGACTTATATAAACAAGGCCAGGCTAAAAATTATAAATTTGGTCAGAAATTCTGGGCTGATGAGTATAGGTTAAACGCTCGAATCGATAGCTATTCCAAACCCTATGTTGTGTTTATGCAGGGATTTACTATGGGTGGAGGTGTAGGAATTTCATGTCATGGTAGCCATCGGATCGTGGGTGAAACTAGTCGCATCGCGATGCCAGAGTGTGGTATTGGTTTGGTGCCAGATGTTGGTGGGTCATTTTTGTTGAGTCAAAAATCCATAAACCTAGGCATATACCTTGGGACGACGTGCAGTCAAATGGATGCTAATGACTCGATATTTGCAGGCTTTGCAGATTATTTTGTACCAGAAGATAGATGGGAGAAAGCTAAATGCCAACTGATTGAAACTGGAGATCCTGAATTTTTAAAAGGTCTTAATGTAAGTTTATCAGAGTCTGGTTTATCTAAAAATTTCGTTCTAATAGAGGAAGTTTTTTCAGAAAGTGATCATAAATCTTTAATAGAGAAGATGTCCAAATATTCAGAGCTAGCAAGTGCACTACGAAGACTAAAAAAAGCCTCTCCCCTCTCAATTTTTGTTACAACTAAGATGCTCAGAATGCCAGAAATTGCTAGCTCTGTGAAGTCTGCTCTTGAAATTGAATATCGATACACTGCTAGAGCCCAAGAATTTAGTGACTTTCAGGAAGGTATAAGGGCTACAGTCATAGATAAGGATAAGAAGCCAAATTGGAAGCACCTTTCCCTTGATTCTGTTTCCCAGGAGGAAGGCTTATGGTTCCTAACACCTCTAGATTCAAAGTTGGAATTAAGATTGTAATTCAATAGGAGGATATTATGAAATTAGGTTTTATTGGTCTTGGGAATATGGGTTTGCCTATGGCAGAGAATCTGTATGTTGGAGGCCATGAAGTTACAGGATTTGATTTAAACAAAAATGTTAAAGCTTCATTTCCTATACTGAGTGAAATAAAAAGTGTTGTTAAAGGTAAAGACGCTATAATTACAATGCTTCCAAGTGGCCGTGAAGTAACTGACGTTCATGAAAAAATTATACCGGAGTGTTCAAAAAGTACAGTTATGGTTGATTGCTCAACTGTTGATATCAAAAGTGCCCGTTTTGTAGCCAGCTTAGCAAAGGACTCTGACTTTCTTTCTTTAGATGCTCCAGTGTCAGGTGGTGTGAGAGGTGCTGAAGAGGGCGCACTTACATTCATGGTAGGAGGAGATAAAGAAGGCTTCGAAATGGTCAAACCACTTTTTGATTTAATGGGGAAAAAAGCTGTTTATTGTGGTATATCAGGAAGCGGTCAGGCAGCTAAAATTTGTAATAATATGATTTTGGGAGTTTCAATGATAGGTGTATGCGAAGCCTTTGCACTGGCAGACAAGATAGGTTTGGATAGAAAAAAAATGTTTGAGGTGTCCTCTAATTCTTCTGGGCAATGCTGGTCTCTAAATACCTACTGTCCAGCACCTGGTGTGGGACCCAAGGCTCCATCCGATAATGAGTATTTACCTGGTTTTGCTGCAGAACTAATGGTAAAGGATCTTATGTTAGCGCAGTCGGCTGCTCTTCAAGAAAAGGTGTATACTCCGCTCGGAGAACATGCTAGCACAATTTACCAAGATTTCTTAGAGAATGGAGGCTTGGGTAAGGACTTTTCCGCTATTTTACCTTTTTTCAAGGAGAAAAATAGGACTTAGTGGGAAAATTGGGAAAAAACATGCATCACGTTGATAGGCTTGCCATCAAAACTAGTAGTCTTTTCCTTGAAGATTTCAATTATGGACAATTTGTGAGTAGAAAAAACATACTCTAAGTCACTGTTGGTTCTAGGTACGTAAAGACGACCTAACTCGTCTCTATAGCTTTGATTCCCCTCGTGAATTCCGAGGTAAAAAATGCCCCCTTTTTTTAACAAAGTTGGAATATTCTTTATTAATATATCTTGGTCAGTCTTTTTTAAGTGCTGCAATGAGAATGAAGCCCATATGCCATCAAATTTTTCGTCTAGGTCCAGGTCTATAATGTCCATTTGGAAGGATGAAATCCCGTCTACTTTTTGCAAATATTTTAGCATCTCTTTTGAGGCATCTATTGCTGTTATGGTGAGCCCATTTTTTCTAAACCAAAGAGCTTTTTCTCCTGTCCCACATCCAAGGTCCAAGATATGGCCAGTACAACTTAAATGTTCCAGAAAAGTAGTTTGGGCTTTGTCCTCTCCTTCTTTAAATCTCCAAGCTGAATATTGATCTGCATTCTCGTTATAGAACTTGATGGTTTCATTATCCACATTTCACCTCTAAATAAATTTCATTTTCATTTTAAAAAAGCGTTCAATGTATAAGTTTTAACCTCATTCATCCCAGATTAAGTATAAAAAAGTAATACAGTTTTGGCAAATTTTAACTCTTAACTTTACTCATTAATTTAATATTTGGTACCAGTAGGGAATATTTGTTTTAACTAACCATGCGTTTTAGATTGAGACTAGAAAAGTGTATCAAAATCTTACCTATTTTGTGAGGTTTTGTGTTGAAAACAGCAGAAATTTAGAGTCTATATGAAAGTAGGCATTTTTTCTGAATTTTATGGAGTAGATTTTTTTATGGATAAAATCATCAAAGGTTCAAAGAATTCGCTAGAAGCTAAGTCTCTTGACCATCATTTGCAGCCGTACACCAATCCTGAACTGGTTGCTCAGAGCGGTCCTCAAATAATCCGTTCAGGTGATGGAATAAGAGTAAAGGATATTGAGGGTAAATCATACATCGAGGGTATGAGTGGACTTTGGTGTGCCTCATTGGGCTTCAATGAGCCAGTTTTAATAGAGGCAGCCATTTCACAGATGAACTCATTGCCTTTCTACCACTCTTTCACGGGTAAAACTACAGAACCAACAATAAGGCTATCTGAAAAACTGATTGAAATATCACCAGATAATTTGGAAAAAGTTTTCTTTTGCAACTCTGGGTCTGAAGCTAATGATACGGCAATAAAGATAGTATGGTATTATCAAGCCGCCAGAGGCAAACCAAAAAAAACCAAAATCATTAGCCGCAAAGGTAGTTATCATGGAGTGACCTTGGCTTCAGCCAGTTTAACGGCACTATCATATGCCCAAGTAGGGTTTGGTTTGCCCTTAGATTTCGCACTACATACCACGTCTCCTCATTATTTTCAAAATTCCTATGATCAGGAAACGGAGTCAGAGTTTTCTGAAAGGTTGGTCTCTGATTTAGAAAATTTGATTGCTACTCAGGGTGCCGAAAATATTGGTGCCTTAATAGCCGAACCTTTGATGGGTGCCGGTGGTGTAATATTGCCACCAGAAAAATATTTCAGCTTGATCCAACCTGTATTAAGAAAAAATGATATACTCATGATAGCTGATGAGGTCATTTGTGGCTTTGGGCGTACTGGTAATATGTGGGGAAGTGAAACTTTTAATATCTTCCCTGATATAATAACTTGTGCAAAGGGCTTATCATCTGCTTATTTCCCTATTGCAGCTGTATTAATGTCTAACGATA
>PALK01000057.1 GCA_002710765.1 Rickettsiales bacterium
TACCTATTGAAAAAATTCGCTTTGCTCCAACTAAATCTGGAATTAAAGGCATGCCTAAATTGAAGCGTCCTTCCAGGTGTAGCTTGAACATAAATTCTTGAATTTCTTCTGTCTCTGGGATCGCAAAAGCGGTCTTTCCAGTGATTGGCTTGTTAGGAGGTATTGGAATACCTGTGATTTTTGATACTAGCTTACTTGCCTCTTGTAGTTTGCTGAAGTTTATGCCCAAAGGAATACCTGCATGAACCTCAATTGCTGCAGTGCACTCCTCAGTTGCAGATAGGCCAGCAAATTCCCCTAATCCGTTTATACTTGAATGGAGAACAGAGACTCCATTTAGAACAGCTGAAAGACAGTTTGCGGTTGCCATTGAAGTCGTATTATGTGGGTGAAGTTGTATTGGTTTGCAAGTCCATGAAGAGATTAGCTCTACAAGATACTGAATTCCAAAGGGGGTCATTCTACCCAAGCTATCTCCAATAGCATACTCATCAAACATTGGCTCTAATTGAGAAAATAAATATTTTAAAAATTCTGGCGTAGCTCTTGTGGTATCCATACCCATGAAGGTAACATGCAATCCAAGAGTTTTAGCGTGATCAATAAGTTGCTTACTGTTATCAATTATGGTTTTACCATTTGTGCCTGGACTTAGAGTTTTCTCATTAACGCCGACTAAAATAGTTATATCCTTTAAGCCTATTTTATAACAGGTAGTAATTTCGGCTATGGTTTTTACAAATCCACTAGTTCTAGTTTTTAAGCCTAGTTCTACTATTTTTTCAGCACTCTTAATATCTCCCTTCGTCGGCTTTGGTGAATTTCCAATGATGGCAATTCTGTGTATTCCCGCTTCATTGAGTATCTTCGCTATCTCAATTCGTTCTGAATGCTTAAACCTTAAGCCAGCCATTTCTTCCCCATCAGCTTCAAGGGTTAGGTCATAAATCTCTATTTTTTCATTAATACGTCTGTTTATGTATTGGCTTGCTTTTTGGTTAAAAGGACTATCGAAGGATTTTAAATCTGATACGCCTGACATCTTGAAATCCTTACCTTAAGAAATGATTGCACGTTCTAAGAGCCTTCACTTTAGCAACCACCTGTTTTTTCTACTTTAAAAAGCCAAAGTTAATGCTTTCAGTGACTTGAATTTTTCTTTAAGACTGCTAGTTCTCTACCATATGACATTATTTAGTGATGACAAACCTCAAAGTTTTCCTATTCCTAGTAATAGATTCTCTAGGATGGTTAATTTGGGGAGCATGGCTGCTGGAATTGCTGGTAATATTTTTCTTTCAGCTTCACAGCAGTTTACTACAGGTCAAAACACAAACCTTAAAGATTTAGTATTGTCCCAATCGAATATGTTGAGATTTGTAAAACATCTATCCCAAATGAGGGGAGCAGCGATGAAGGTTGGACAATTATTATCTTTAGAGGTTGGAGAATTTGTCTCACCGCAAGCTTCTGAAATTTTATCTTCATTAAGAAATCAGGCCCACGCTATGCCTCCTGACCAGCTCAATTCAGTATTGAAAAAAAATTGGGGTCCAAATTTTAATGAAAGGTTTGAAAAATTTGATCCTCAACCCATAGCAGCTGCTTCAATTGGCCAAGTACATAGGTGTATCACTAAAAATGGAAAACTCCTGGCAATCAAAGTGCAGTATCCTGGAATTAGGGATAGTATCGAAAGTGATATTAAAAATCTCAAGTTTCTATTAAAGACAATTGGACTTATACCTCCAGTGATTGATTTTGATTCCCTTATGGAGGCAGGTAAGGACCAGCTTTATCTAGAGACAGATTACCTTGCAGAAGCAGACTTTCTTGAGTCATTTGGCCGGTTGGTAGCTAATCTAGAGGTGTTTGAAGTTCCTCGAGTTTACCGCCCGCTAAGTACATCCAATGTTTTAGCTATGGAATTTAAGGAAGGGATTACGCTGGATAAAGCCAGCACTCTAACACCGTTGCAAAAAAATAGTCTCATTTATAACGTAATGAAATTACTTTTCGCAGAGATATTTGATTTTAAACTTATTCAAACAGATCCAAATTTCTCTAATTTTTTATATCAAGAGGAGCGAGAAAAAATAGTTCTTCTAGATTTTGGTGCAACACAAAAAATCACTCCAGATCTATCCAACAAATTTAGAACACTTCTGCAGGCTACATGGCGAAATGATAAAGCTGATATAAAGACTGCTTTGACTGATTTAAATATTCTGCATGCTTCATTCCCTCCCCACTTTGTGGAAATTTTTATGGAGATTTTCTTAGATGTAACCAAACCTATAAGGGAAAAGAAAACCTTTGATTTTAAAGAAATAAAGATTATCGAGAAAATAGAAAGTCATGCTCAGGAAATTATTTCTCACCAAAAAAAAATCAAAGTCCCTGACATGGATACTTTATTAATACAGAGAAAGGTAGGAGGACTCTTCTTTTTGGCTAAGCATTTAGGGGCTTCAATTGACCTAAATAATTTACTCAAGGATTATGTCTGAGTTTTGTTGCAACGCTAAGTTTTAAATGGTCCTTATACTAACTATTAATGACAGAATACCAAATATAGGCGTGTATTATTTAAATTAGTGTTTTAATACTCCCATCGCTGGCTCATTAATCAAAAATGTAATTTTGCGTAATTTTGGTTTAGAAATTCTTGTTAAATCTATTAAATTTCTTTACCTACGGTGATAGCTTTTCATCTAAAAGGAGTGCTTATTTTGTTTAATTTAGCTAATAAAGTCGCCGTCATTACTGGCTGCGGTAGTATTACTGGGATTGGGTTTGCTACAGCTAAGGTTTTAGCCAAAGCTGGCGCAAATATTTTTATCACTTCAACGACTGAACGTATTCTAGAGAGAGTTCAGGAATTAAGAGAAATTTTTGGTAAAGATACGGTAAGGGGAATTTCAGCTGATCTTACTGATGAAAAGCAAGTCAATAAACTGGTTCAGGAATGCCTACGCTCTTTTTCAAAGATTGATATTTTGGTGAACAATGCCGGCATGGTCCAAGTTGGGTGTGATGAGCCATCACAGAAATTCGAAAATCTGACACTAAAATCGTGGAATTATGGGATCGATATTAACTTGACTAGTACCTTCCTAGTAACTCGAAAGATACTTCCTGAAATACAGCGGCAGAAAAACGGCAGGATAATTAATGTTTCGTCAGTTACTGGGCCTATTGTGGGCATTAATGGAAGCACGGTTTACAGCGCTGCTAAGGCAGCCATGCTTGGACTCACTAGATCCCTCGCCATAGAGGAAGGTAAAAATGGGATAACCGTTAATTGTATTGGGCCTGGTTGGATAAAGACTGGATCAAGTAGTGAAGACGAAGTAAAGGCTGGTATTTTTACGCCAATTGGCAGGCCGGGTACACCAGAGGAAATAGCTCATGCAATATTATTTTTGTCTTCAAATGAAGCAAGCTATATAACAGGTCAAATACTCATAGTAGATGGTGGGAACACCATTCAGGAGTATAAAGTCGAGCTGGGGGGCTAAAAACCTATCCATGAATAGTGATTTAAATTTAAAATAGAATATGTCCTTGATTCCAATTTGGGTAAGCCCTTTGCAGCTAGAACTAACCTTTGAAATATAGTATGTTATTTCTATGCCCACCAAACTCACTGAATTACCAAAGGGTTTATATACGGGGTTAATAGGCTTTCCATTTTGTAAAAACTTAGAAGACTTAACGGCCGAAATTACTATATTAGGCATACCATATGGATTGCCACATTATTCTAATCAATTTGCTAATGATCAAAGCTTGGCGCCTGACCTACTCAGAAAAAAATGCTCAAGATAGGGCTTGGCATGAGCCCAGGACTATAANGCACTTTGACTGGNATCTTTTAAATGGCTCAAGTATTCAAGTTGTTGATTNTGGGAATGTGACTTCGGATAGAAAAAANCCAAGNNACATTATAATAGGGCNGAAAAAGCCATGAAGAAAATTTTTGAAGGANCCAAACCCCTTGTGACCATTGGAGGAGAACATGGTATTCCAATTCCAATTCTTAAGGGACTCCCCAAAAAGCGGATGGTTGCTATAGTTCAGGTAGATGCTCATTTGGATTGGCGAGACGAAGTAAACGGTGAAAAGGAAGGTTATACTAGTGGAATTCGGGGTGCCTCAGAAATGGACCACATGAGTGAGATTTTCCAAATTGGCTTAAGAAGAGTGGGAAGTGGTCGTAATGAAGAATTTAAAACAGCAAAAGCATATGGCGCCCACCTAATCAGTCCATATGAAATTCATGAATTCGGTATTAAAGGTATTTTGGATAGAATACCTGAGCCACATTCATTTAATCGTTAATGCAGATGGATTAGACCCTACTATTATGCCAACAGTTAATGCTCCGACGCCTAGAGGTCTTAATTGGCTAAAATTAGGGAGATTATTCATGGACTAGTCAAGAAATGTGGAGTTCTGGGAAGGGATTTAGTTGAGATTTCACTCTCTTTTGAAGGTAGTAGAATTACCCTGATCCATGCTGAGACATTAATATGTAATTTTATTGGTGCAGCTGTTAGAGAAGGTTATTATAGTTAGACTTTATTAACTGATGATTTAGGACTTGGAGTAAAAAGGAATGTTAGATTTATTATTTCTTGGTGGCACTATAGTAACAGCCGGCAAAGATTCCAATATTTTGACCGATGGAATGATTGGGGTTTCTAAAGGAGAAATAGCTTTAATATCAGAAATACCAAAAAACTCTGCGGATATTCCTGATGCCGAGGAAGTAATAAAGTTAGATAGCGAAATTGTAATGCCAGGCCTCATTAATACGCATTGTCATGCAGCAGATAGTCTATTTAGGGGACTTGTAGAAAATCTTTCCTTGGAAGAATGGTTGCAAGATGTTTGGAAAGCTGAAAAAACCATTCTCACGCCCGAAACAACCCGTTTAGGTTCCTACCTGGGACTAGCAGAAAACCTATTAGCAGGCGTAACCACAGTACTCGATATGTTCTGGTACCCTTTTGAAACTGCTGAAGCTTCCATGGACCTAGGTATGCGGCTTTGTACAGGGGGTATCTTTATTGATTTTCCGGGAGTAGGGAATAGAACCCAAGAACAATATCTAATTGAGGCCTCTGATTTTTGTGCAAAATTTCAGAAATCTTCCTTTATTTTTCCCGGAGTTATGCCTCATGGAACCTATACGGTTAAACCAGAACACCTTCAAGATGCCAAGAAAATAGCAGATGAATACCATGGTATTTTTTCTATTCATGCAGCGGAGACCCTGTTTGAACAGAGTGATATTTTTAAACGATATGGAGCATCAGTCATAAGACACTTAGATAATCTTAATATCCTGGATGATCGATCAATTCTAGCTCATTGTGTTCATTTAGATGATTATGAAAAAGATCTTATAAAGGAGCGAAGATCTACAGTTGCACATAACCCTATGTCTAATTTGAAATTAGGGTCTGGGATTGCTCCTGTCCAGTCTCTTTTAGAGCGACATGTTAATGTGACAATTGGAACTGATGGTGCTATCAGCGGCAATGACCTAGATATGTGGCTATCAATGAGGTTGGCAGCAACTTTACCAAAAGGCACTTTAATGAAGCCAGATATTGTTTCTGCGAAAGAAGTGATTGAAATGGTTACATTAAATGGAGCACGGGCACTTGGTAGAGCCAATGATTTAGGAAGTTTAGAAGTAGGAAAAAAGGCAGATATTATAGTAGTTTCGACTAATGCAATACACGCAGCACCTCTTTTTGATCCACTTACTCACTTAGTCTATTCTGCAGCAAAATCTGATGTGAAACACGTGTTTATTGATGGAGTACAGTGTGTAAAGAATGGTTCAATTCTTACGGTTAATATGGAAGATATTCTCCTTGAAGTAAGAAAATTAAGGAATCCTATCTTAGAATCGTTGAAGCAGTGAAAAATTTGAGGTCATAGCGGATTTGAAAAGCATTAGACTAATTAGAAAATGTATAATTTAATTAAAAAAGTTTCTGCTCTTTCTCTTTAACTAAATTTACATCATCATCTATGACTGATTTATAAAAACCTTCAATGGTATCATGTCCAACTTCTGTTGTTTTTTCGGCGGAGTATTGTTTTTTTTCGTGATCCCATAATAGCATAGACTCAGTAGCATAATAGTGGGCAATTTTTAGAAACTCTGCTTTATCCTTTATTCGTTTTGAGATTACTCCTAGAGCGGTCAAAAGAATTGCAAGGATTTTAAAGATGTTACTAGGAATCTGTAAATACCTTGGTTGCTTATTCAGCAACTTAAACAGTATTTCCCCCAAGTCCTTTGGGGTAAGTACTGGTCCCGGCCCACCAATAGATATTGTTTGATTCTTCATGGCTTTATTATCAACGCTTTGGACTATGAATTGTGCCAAATCGTTTTCAGATATTGGCTTAGTTCTAGTATTTTCTCCAGAATCAAATAGGATGAATTTCTTGCCTTTCCTTACTCGGTCAATTTGTCCCGACAAAGATTTAAAAAATGAGGTTGGTCGGACTATTGTATAATCTAGACCAGATAACTTAAGCTCCTTTTCAAAGGCAAGCTTTGCTAATTGAAAATTTAGCACTGGTTTTTGAACGCATATTGCAGATAGTAAAACAAACTTTTTGACATGGAACCGTTTAGCTGCAGTCATGATATTTTTGTTTAGCTCAAAATCCACCATCCAAGAATCTCTAATCCCTCCGGTTCGGCTTGCGATACATGAAATAACTGTAGATATATCAGGATTTTGATTGAAAACTTTATTTATTGAGGACTCACAAGTTATATCCCAAACGGGAGCTTGCTCGGGTCTCAAATTCATTTTATCAAAGGATGGATTGTTGGATCGTAATGGACAGATAGGCATGTAGCCCTGTTCTAAAAGGCTCTTAGCAACATGCTGTCCTATGTACCCACTAGCCCCAATAAGTAGCACTTTTTGTGAAATGGAAAGAGCCTTTCTAACAAAAACTAAAAGATATAATAAGTGTTAGAACATGTTAAAAAGTTTTGCTACCATAAAGGTCGTTTTAATTAAAGCTGCAGAAAAGTAAGGAAGCTAGCTAAGGAATGGAACAGCAAGAAAAACAGATGAAGGAAACAGTGGGATCACAGTGGAATTACCATCCTAAAGTGCCAATAGGGGACTCCTCTTTGTTTAAAACCCCTTTTTCTGCCAGATATTTGGTCAAGTGGCTAGTCAGGAATTGGTTGCATTTGGGAGAAAAGTTACTCCTCGTAATCCTAGCAATTATTGCTTGGCTGTTTTTTTATCCACCATTGGAGGATGCAAAAACATGGTCCTGGGTTTGGGTCTTCCAAACTTGGATGGTTAATCTATTTTTAATGATCTTTATTGCGGGAGGACTTCACTGGTACTTCTACATGGTGAAAGGGCAAGACAAAAATTTAAAGTTCGATAAAAGAGACCTTGGGAGAGGTAAGTTATGGAGCTTTTCTAATCAAGTGTATGATAATATTTTTTGGTCATTAACTAGTGGAGTTGGTCAGTTAACAGTTTTTCAGGTGCTAAGTATGTGGCTTTTAGCCAACAATTATTCCCCTTTAAATGACTTTCTTGAGAATCCATTTTGGTTTTTTGGTTTTTTTATTTTATTGCCTATATGGTCGGCCTTTCACTTCTATTGGATTCATCGCTTCTTACATATCCCGATGTTATATAAGCGTTATCATTCCTTGCACCACAGGAATGTTAATGTTGGTCCTTGGTCGGGGTTCTCCATGCACCCTGTTGAGCATTTCTTTTATATTTCAAGCATCTGTATACACTGGGTTTTGGCCTCACATCCCATTCATATTATCTACCATGTTCTATACCTAGGTCCGGGAGCGGCAATGACTCACACCGGTTACGAAAATCTATTAATAAAGGATAAACGTAGCCTAGCCTTGGGTACATTTTATCATCAGTTACATCACCGCTATTATGAATGTAACTATGGTAATGAGGAGATGCCATGGGATAGATGGTTTGGAACTTTTCATGATGGATCAGAATTAGCTACCGAGGAAACTAGAGCCAGAAAAAAGGCAATGCAAAGATGAGTTATTATTCATATTCAGTGCTTTTTTCACATTAATGGGAGTAAGCAGATTTAATGAAAAGAGTAAATTTTAAGACATTATTTTTGAAAAAAAAATTCCCACTCAAAATAAGTAGGGGTACCTTTTCTGGGGCAGAAAATCTCTTTGTATCAGTTTCCGATGATCAAAATGTCGGTTGGGGAGAAATGTGCCCAGGGGTAACGGAGGGGGCCGAAACAGCAGAAGTTGGCCGAAACAGTCTAAACGAATTTTTAAAATATATTCAACATGTTCCTGATTCCATTTTAAGCACTTATTTTAAAGCTGTAGATTTTGGTGTTCCGCCTTGTGCAATTGCAGCTTTAGATATGGCCTTATGGGATCTAAGAGCAAAAGAGGCGAACATGAGCTTATATCGGCTTCTTGGATTAGGTCTTCCAACAGTCAGTACCTCTGTCACGATTGGTATTATGTCTGCTGAGCAGGTTAAAGACCGAATTATATATCTTGGTGAAAATGGAATGTTGGATAATCTCAAGGTAAAGTTAGGTTCTCCTGATGGTCTTGATCATGACAAAGAGATGTTTTCTCAACTCTTTGAGCTATTAAAAAATAGCCCTACTAAATTGCGTGTTGATGCCAACGGCGGTTGGACCGTCAAAGAAGCCAAGGAGATGTTGATTTGGTTAAATGATAGAGATGTGGATTATGTTGAACAGCCTTTAGCTAAGGGACAAGAAGAAAATCTTAAATTCCTTTTTAAGGATAGGCCATTACCAATTTTTGTAGATGAAAGCTGTAGAAATGGTACAGATATTCCGTCGCTCGCTCAGCATGTAGATGGAGTTAACCTTAAACTTATGAAGTGCGGTGGCATAACAGAAGCGTTAAGAATGGTTGGCGTTGCCCGGGCACACAAGCTTAAGACTATGATAGGGTGCATGGGTGAAAGCTCTATTTCGATTTCTGCTGGAGCAGCTATTGGATCCCTATTCGACTACATAGACTTGGATTCTCATTTAAATTTAGATCCTAACCCTACTAAGGGAGCATCGCTAGTCAATGGGATAGTAACACCAAAAAACATTCCAGGTCACGGAGGAAGTCTACTGCATGCTTAATCCACGCCATAAATTAGTCATTTATGCTGAGGGCAGTATGGGCACCCTTTTTTCTAAAATGGCAGAGGGAGTTCTTCGTTATAGCCAAAATCCAATTGTTGCAGTGATTGATAGTAAAAAAGCTGGAAAAACTGTGCGGGAAGTATGCAAAATTGACAAAGATATTCCGATCTTTGCTGAGGTTCAGAGTGCAATTAGTCTCGGTGCTCAAGTTATGGTGCTAGGGACCGCTCCTTCTGGGGGAAGACTACCTAAGCCATGGCTAGAAATGTTAGAGGACGCTATATCGAAAGGTATTTCGATAGTAAACGGGTTACACGACTCTGTTCATGATTTATACGCAAAAGAGCTAAGAGATGATCAATGGATATGGGATATACGAAAACCCATAGGTGCGCCCCCTATCATAGGAGCAGCGAGAGCTAACAAGCTCTTTAATAAACGAGTTTTGATGATAGGAACGGATATGGCCGTTGGAAAAATGACTGCTGGTCTTGAGTTAACAAAATCTTTGTTGGATTTGAAAATAGACGCTAAGTTTTTAGCTACTGGACAAACAGGTATTTGTATTTCAGGCGCTGGAATTCCATTGGATGCCTTTAAAGTTGATCATGCCAGTGGTGCTGTTGAAGAAATGGTCCTGAAGCACAGAAAGACTGATGTTGTCGTGATAGAGGGACAAGGTTCTCTTTTAAACCCAGGTAGCACAGCGACTTTGCCGTTGATGAGGGGTAGTTGTCCTAATAACATGATTTTATGCCATCGGTTTGGTTTAGAACAAGTAGAAAGTGAAACTGAGGTTAACATTCCTCCATTAAAGGAGGTAATTAACCTAAATGAAAGTTTAGTTTCATCTCTGGGACTCTTTTCTAGTGCAAAGGTCATGGGCATTGCCTTGGATACGAGAAAATTAGATGACAACATGGCAAAATCTGAACTACAAAGAATTGAGGATGAATTAAGCCTTCCTGCAACTGATCCTGTACGATTTGGTTGTAAGAAATTAGCTGATGCAATAATTTGAAAAGATATAGTTACGTTTGGTCAATATAGAAAAGTATTATAAGTATTGACTATTATAATTGCGAGTGGGTAGTAATTAAGGGTAGGAGTTTTATTATGTCTAATGGATTAGCCCCTAGGCCAGCCAACGAAGCAAGAAGGGCCAAAGCAGTTGTAAACACTGGGCTTATAGAAGATCCAGAGTCTGATCTGTTCCAAATTTATTGTGATTTAGCAAGAGATATTTCCGGCTTTGAGAAAGCAAGTTTTAGCCTTTATGACTCAAATTTTCAGTGTCCCATATCATCTGTAGGATATGAAGAGGATAGAAGTGGGAAAAAATATGAAAGAGATGCATTAAATGTTTGTTCGTATGTAATATTGGATTCTGAGCCATTAATCATGGAGGATATGAGAAATCATCCTAAGTGGAAGGACCATCCTAGTTTACTAAATGATTCAGCAACATTTGGATATGCTGGTTTTCCAATCATTAATAAGGATAACTATGCATTAGGTACCCTTTGTATACTCAATAAAGAACCCAAATTAATCGAGGACACAAAAGTCCAACTCATCAAGAAAATCACTGCAAATATCGCATTACTTCTAGATCTTAAAATAGAGCAGCAAGCGATTACGGCTCAAAAATTGTTAGATGCTATCTTGGCCTTCAAAAGATTCAATCATAATTTAAATATCGACGATTTGAGGACTTTCATGTCCCTCAGTTCCGACATTGGTGTTAATGAAGAAAATGCCAAAAAACTAATCTCACTAGGCTTATGCGGAAAAAGCACTGAAAGAACAGAGCTTTCAGAGTTGGGGAGGGAGCTTTTAACAAGTATGAAAATAAGAACTAAGCCTATGAAAAAAATTAAGATGAGAGGGGTTGAAGCTGAAGCCTTACTAGATGAAATGTTTGCTGAATTGAAATAAAATGTACGCTAAAATTTACAATTATAAATTCCAGGGGTTAAGTGAGGCAAAAGTGGCTGCAACGTTTTGTTCTGAGTCCTTGGGTAAGAAGATAGTCCAATTTAATATTCGCTCCCTGAATATCTCAATTGGGGAGTGTGGCAGCGTGGCCATTAATCTTAAATTTGAGACTAGTCAAGATCTTAAAAATTTTGAAGATCAAGCGAAGGACTTTTTTTTAGATTTAAAAAGGACATTCGTCTTTAAAGAAAACCATTTTTCTGGGGTTTTTATTTATAATTATGATTCTGAATTAACTTCCACAGATTTAAGTGTTAACTAGTTTGCCTTCTCAAGAAGGGAATTAATTTTTTTGCATACTAGCCAAAAATAATAATTGGCAACAGGGCTCCTCTTCAGAAACCTTATAAAGCCATGTACCATGCCCTTTGCGTGTATATGTGTAACAGCGATGTTATTGTTTTGGAGTTTTTTTACAAATTCAAAACCATCCGAGGTAAGAGGATCTACTTCAGCAGTACATATTATTGTTTCTGGGATGCCTGAGAAATCCTTTTCTAACATTGGGACTGCTAAAGGATTTTTTGTGGAAATATTTCTCTCTAAATAGGCGTCCCAGAAAAATTCCATAGAAGATTTATCTAGAATAGGAGCATCTGAAAATTCTAAATAAGAGGGAGAATTGAAGTTTAAGGACAGGCACGGATAAAAAAGAATTTGGGCTTTTGGTAGTGCTTTTGACTCTCCCCTTAGCTTTAAAGATAGAGCTGCTGCTAAATTCCCACCCGCAGAGTCCCCACCAATTAAAATATTACTGGCAGCGCGTCCTAACCATTTTTTATTTTTTATTAGCTCTAAGTACACTGAAAAGCATTGGTTTAGTGCAATTGGGAACTTATTTTCTGGCGAAAGTGCATAATCAAGAGCAATGACCGTGAGCTTGCACCTGAGAGATAAGTCAACGCAAACTTGGTCATGAGACCTTAAGTCTCCCATTATCCATCCTCCGCCATGTAAATAAAGGAGTGCTGCCGTATCATTCCTAAAATTACTTGGTCTATAAATCCGCCCGGCCACTTCTCCCATTGATGTCTCAAAGATATGGTTTGAGACTTCTAAATGCCTATTTCTTGTCAAAGGGAGTTTTTTTGCTTGTTGGGCAAATAACTCCCGAGATTTGAAAGCCCCTATTTCATAGGGTTTTTCTGGAAATTTTTCATTTACCTCGGATATATATGATATTATTGATTTATCAATATTAGGATAGTTATGGTCATAAATCATTAAATCAAAATTCTACTCTCTAGTGTGTTTGACTAAAGCTCCAACCACGATATTTTCAAAAATCACCTCTTAGGAAGTCCCCTTACTTCCTTTGATCTAAGTATTAATGGATCGTAAGCCTTTCGGGTGAATACTTCTTTTATCATTGGTTCAAAGATTTCTAATGGTTCCGAGTTGTAGCTTGGATCAAAACAGCTTTGATCCCACCTTTCACAGAAATCTGAGCAAGATTTAAAATAAATATTATCTTTAAATCTATCACGGGCATTTTTATCCCAGCCATAATGATGGGCATAATATATCATTTGAAAAATCCCATGGTGTTCTATGACCCAAGAAACCTCTTCTCTTACATAGGGCCTCACTACTTCTGCTGACATTCTATCATGATTTTGGGGAGCAAGACCATCCCCAATATCATGCAATAAAGCACCTACAATCCAGTCCAAATCTGCACCATCTCTTAAGGCTCT
>PALK01000001.1 GCA_002710765.1 Rickettsiales bacterium
TCGCCGATCAAGAACCTCGCCAAAGTCGTTTTTCTGCAGTGCTTGTCCGGCACGAAGACCGCTGGCTCATGGAATCTGTTCGTGAATCTGCAGCATCTGCCGAACCAACAATCCGTGACCGAATCCAACAACTCAATTGGTTACGAGGTTTCTGGGAAGACATTAGTGATGGCATCACAGCAAGCCTTCAATGCGAGTGGAATGAACAGGGCACTTTTTTAATTCGCCGGCATCTCATCACAAAGGAGATTGAGCCACGTGGTGGTGAACAGCGAATGGCACAGGGAATACCGGCCCTCCTACCCAATGAGGAGGCCTCTGAAAAAATGGTTGATCGTTTGACAACCACTGAATACATCGGATGGGACCCACAGCAAGGACAAATTTGCTCTTGGCTCTTTCGCTCAGATGGGCGTACTGCTCACTTTGCTTGGCAGCGTAATGGAAATGCCTGGTTACTTCAGTCGCTTTCTGATGGCAGTGGTAATAAAAGTCCTACTCAGTATTTACTCCAGCGTGCTGGGGAAGATGAATTGACTCTTGAACACATATCTGGAAACAACTGTGCATTGATCCCTGAAGCTGATTTTGTTCGCACTGCACGCCCCATTGAGAACCTGACATCATCTGATTCTCTAACGAGGTAGTACGACGCGTTCTTCATTGGACATAACTTCAGGAGCAAATGTAGTCATTTTTTCACCTACTGTGGAATAGACTCTATACGTTCGCATGGTACGTTCTGACTCAGATGCACTTGCTGAACAATGCACAACTCTGCAAGTCCGAGGCCCATTGCTTGTTGTGGCGACGAGCAGAACCGTCAGCGATTGTGCTCCTTTTTGGGAGACCGCATTGCAAACGTTGAACATCTCGTATCGAGTGTTTGTCTTTTCTGAAAACTCACATCACGAAATTGATGAGATTCGTAAAGAAGCACATGATTTTCTTGCGACGGCTATCGCCGTGATTGGCACACAAGACATTCTCAACGTTGTACAGTCGGCTGCTTCTCTATCGAATTTACAGTTGGTAACCGTGCTGTTTGAGCCCCAGTAGCACCGGGCCCTCTCATCTTTTTATCGATCGACCCGGCATGTGTTTCAAGAACTTGTAGCATCATGTCTACTCGACCTCGAATACTCTCCGGAACCGCTTGAAGGGATGCCTGAGAGCTGAGTAGCTCGTCAAAAACATATCTTCTGTCCGGTGAATGTACTTGCAGTCGCGTCTCCTTACCTTGCGTCAAACGAATCGTATAATCGGCGTCTTCTCTCAAAAGCACAACAGGCTCCGAAGCTCCATTCCAACTTGAAATGTCAGTTAATGAATCTACGCTCGTGATCGATTGGATCGACTGCAACTCACTTGTTTTATTTATGCGTTGAGAGTGACTATGCCTATCCCAACCTCCTGACTTGTAACGTTGCGTTTCTGGAAGTTCCTTTTGATAATTGTGTACAAGTGATATCACTCTCCGTTCACCAGAACGAATAAATATGACTTTTGGAACCTTGTGATTCTCACCGTGTCTCTGATGCAAGCATGATTCCAGAAGCAAAGAAAACTGTTCTGGCAGAAGGAGGTATTGTTCATCAAATTGGACAAGTATGTCATGCGGCTTCAGGCCGATACGTTCTGCTACAGAATCTTTTTCGACACTNTTAACTACAAGACCTTCATTGTGGCTTAATATNAGTTGATGNCGAACAACTTCTGGAACACGGGACAGTTCCGCTCCAAACTGTTTCAGTGATATCTTCGAGTNATCTGGCCCTGCCAACTCACCANCACGTTGGTGATGTGANCGAGNNCCTTGANCAANCACTTGTTCTTCACCAAAANCTGGTGCNCTTCCANNGATTCCAGATACCAGAAAAGCTACTNCGNNNCCTATCAACAGNGCANATAAAACAGTTGNAGGAACGTGCTCTACANGCTTTTGACGCNTGCTTAAAGTCACATCTCACCCCAAAGGCTTGAAAAGTTTATGAGCCATTTGACTTGTGACTCTATNCNTTCAGCATTTGTGACGTTTTTTTGTGTATGACACCAGACCTGTCGCCTCAAATAGTGATGAGACATCCAAATCTTTTAGTCTGGGTAATCTAAAGAAAACACGTCTACAGCGCAGAATCCGGTGACGGCATTGCACAGGCAAATGTGGATAAGCATGCCGCCTGATGAAGGTTTACGACATATATCGAGTGACACCGGACGATTCATTTTTTCGTCACAGTCAATTTTTCTGCACTCGAAGTCGCCNTTNAAAGGAATATCTGCATGACACACTTATTCAACCGTGTCTTTCTTNTCCTGATCGTCACAGGNTACTNACTTGTTTTTTCNCCAGAAANNAAGGNCTCTGAAGAGNCCGTTCNGCCTNCGGCTAAAGAACAGTCNAAAANGGCAACCAGCNCNCCANCAAAGNCTGTTGTGACTAAAAAGCCGGTACTCATTCCAGGAACCGGAGNGCTTATAAAGAATGGNNTTGATACTTTTGAAGACGAAAACTGGAAATGGTATCACCGCCATCCAAAAAGCTCACGAGAGCAAGACAAGCGAACGCGAAGCCCTCTTGGTAAGAGCAACAATGGACTGTGGTTCGAGGGACCTAAGCGAGGTACGCCAGACGTTGTAAAGCGGGTAGAACTTCCTGCGCCAGGATTAGCTGGCAGTGATCATGGCTTACTTATCGCAACGTTACGAGCAGGAATTCCCGGACGACTCACCTACCGTATGATGCAGGATGATCTTATTTTCAATATGTCGAAAGCTGCTGGACGAGGCCTTTCTGTGGCTGACAATCCTAGCGTAGTGACTCGTGTCTATTTGCCACCTTTCGCACAATGGGAACGACGGAATGGAGCGTCATTCGGTTTTCGCTGTGGATGCACAACACACGCGATCATCACTGGAAAAGAACACCCTGACCGTGGTGATTTTGGTGTTGAGGAATACTGGCCTGGCATGTTTATTTGTTTTGTACCCGGTGATGGCAAAGAGAAAAGTGATTCTGCCTACCTTCGTGTACGAGGGGATCGTCGAGGCCGTGGCATGCGTGGACCAACGATTTCAGAAACGGAACTCGGCTGGTGGACGCTTGGAATGAGTTTTTCACGTGATGGAAAGGTTCATTACTTTGCTAGTCAAGGTGTTGATGATCTGACTATGGATGATCACCTTACAACTCAAAATCCGTACGGGTACCGTACTGAGTGGGTGAAGACATTTTTCTACAATGTTTGTAGTCAAGATGATGGCAAGACATGGAGCACACCTTGGGTCATTGATGATCCAAAGACATTCTTTGTTAGACGGCAGAATGTGGCTCGGTCGAGTCAGAAGTCGCAGCGGTAATCGCGGCCTGCATTACCACAGAAGTTTTCGCTGCATCACCACCGCAACGTTCCAGCTCCCGGCTGGCAACATGGCAGTGGAAGCGGTGGCCTGCGAGGTCGACCTGGGGGGGCTCGACCTCGCGGCAGACCGTTTCAGCCAGCGGACATCGTGGGTGGAAGCGGCAGCCTGCTGGCGGCCGTGAAGGACTCGGAACATCTCCGGTAAGCACAATTCTCTGCCGACGGTTCTTCACTTCAACGCTCGGAACTGCTGAAAATAAGGCAAGCGTGTATGGATGAAGTGGTTGCTGGCAGAGTTGACCAGCTTCTGCAGACTCGACAATCTGACCGAGGTACATAACCGCAACATTATCAGCCAGATACTCCACTACAGAAAGATCATGTGAGATGAAAAGATAGGTTAGACCAAGCTCCTGTTTAAGCTCTTTCAGTAGGTTTATAACCTGCGCCTGAATTGAAACATCCAGAGCTGAAACAGGTTCATCGAGGACAAGGAATTCCGGTTTGAGCACAAGCGCACGAGCTATAGCAATTCGTTGCCGCTGACCACCTGAAAACTCATGTGGATATCGCTCAAGAACAGCAGGGGATAGCCCTGTTCGCTCAAGAGCCTGTTCCATTTGTTCTAGACGAGCACTTCCCTCACCCATTCGATGAAGAATAAGACCCTCTTCAAGAATTGAACGTATTTTCATCCGAGGATTAAGGGAGCCGTATGGATCTTGAAAGACAATCTGCATGCGGCGGCGTAGAGATCGTAAATTTCGTGCGTTTTCTTTCCTAACTGCGTGGTTATCAAACAGGACTTCACCACCAGTTGGCTCTACAAGCCGCAGAAGACTTCGACCAACAGTGGTCTTTCCACAGCCACTTTCACCAACAAGACCAAGTGTTTTACCTCTGGGTATATCAAATGTCACTCCATCTACTGCCTTCACTGAACCAACTTGGCGACGCAACAATCCTTTCCTAATTGGAAAGTGTGTCTCTAAACCCTTTGCCTGGAGCAATGGAGGGTCAGTCTGAGGATTCTGTTCACTCACGAATTGATCTCCTCAGCAAAGTGGCACCGAACAAAATGCCCTGGACTGACTTCACGAAGTGATGGCGGCTCTACATTACATTGTGGTTCCCGAGCATGGCTGCAACGTGGGTGAAATCGACAACCGGAAGGGAAGTCCTGTGGCGGAGGGACCATTCCAGGAATTGTTGCCAATGGCCCACTATCACGAGCATCAACGTTTGGCCGAGCTTGAAGAAGCCCTATCGTATAAGGATGAAGCGGACGACTAAAGAGTTCGACAGCAGATGCCTGCTCAACAATTCGACCAGCGTACATCACTGCAACGTCATCACATGTTTCGGCAACAACACCAAGGTCATGGGTTATCAGTAGTATTGCTGTACCAAGACGTGACCGTAAGTCATCGAGTAGCTCAAGAATCTGTGCTTGTATTGTTACATCAAGTGCTGTTGTCGGCTCATCGGCAATGATCAGATCTGGCTCGCACGCCAANGCNATTGCAATCATAACTCGTTGTCGCATACCNCCAGACAACTGATGAGGATATNCATCAAGCCGTTGCTCAGGGTCTGCAACACGAACNAGGTGCANCATCTCAAGGGCCCGTGACCTCGCCTCAGAACGACTNACTTTGCGATGCAACTGGACANCTTCAGCAATCTGGTTGCCNATTGTAAAAACTGGATTNAGGCTGGTCATNGGCTCCTGAAAAATCATGCCGATGCGGCCACCTCGTACTTTTCTNAATTGCTTCTCGGGTGTAGTTACCAGATCAATGCTCTCACCCTCGGTNGTGAACNTAATTGAGCCTGACTCAATTNGNCCTGGTGATGANACAAGCCGTAATGTCGACATGGCCGTCACGCTTTTACCACAACCACTTTCACCNACTAAGCCAAGNGTCNGTCCTCGTTCTATTGATAANGACACGCCATCAACGGCAGGAAGCCTGCCGTCTGATGTATGAAAGACCGTGACTAAATCTTTTATTTCCAGAAGCGGGGCTGCCATTATTTTTTTGCCTCCCGCAACCTTGGATCTGTTGCTTCCTGGAGACCTTCACCAACAAGGTTATAGGCCAACACAGTAAGAAATATGCCCGCACCTGGAAAAACAACAAGCCACCAGAGCTGCAGATTGCTGCGAGCACTGTTCAAAACTGAGCCCCAACTCGCTGTCGGTGGTGGTGGCCCAAATCCTAGAAATGATAATGAACCCTCTACTAAAATAGCTGAGGCAATTCCAAATGTTATTGGCACTAAAACAGGTGCTAATGCATTAGGCAAGATATGTCGAAACATNATTCGNAGTGAGCCCGCCCCTGTTGCTCTAGCTGCCATTACGAATTCTGTTTGTCGAAGTCGTAGAAACTCTGCCCTTGTAAGCCGGGCAATTCCNGTCCAACCGGTGGCACCAATAATTGCCATGGTCTTCCAGATAGTTGGCTTCTCGACAACAGCAATGAGAGCCAATATTANTACCAACGTCGGAATACACATCACAANCTCAGTGAGGCGACTGGTTATCATGTCGACCCAGCCACCGAAATAGCCNCCNAATGCTCCGACCAAGACACCNATGGAACCAGCCAAACCCATAGAGACAAATCCGACCAGCAATGCAATCGTGGTGCCATGAACCATTTTTGCAAAAATATCGACACCGTATTGATCTGTACCAAATAAATTCAATCGGTTTGGATGTCCTTCATCCCGAGAGGGGTTCTCGCGACGNCCTGGCCATTCATTCTCTCGAACACGGCGGTATGGATCCTGAAATACNAGTGGCCAAACCGCCCAACTCTCAGGATCTTTNTGCTTCAGGTTCTTGGGNTATGTTCCACGAAATTTATCTTTCGTAAATATTGGAGACTCCCAACTGCGATTGAAGTATCCAAGACATGGAAAATAGAGGGTCCCCTTGTAACTGCATACCACTGGTTTTGTCCCTGCAATTGCGGGCGCAAAGATCGCCACAATTGTCAGNAACAAAACAAAACCAAGAGCCAGCATTCCAANTGGTCTACGACGGTATCGTTGCCACGCATCAGACCAAAAACNTNGTGATGGCTTTGCAGCTTCTATCTCTTCAGATACTCTCATTTTTTCCTGATTCATTCACTCCACATTCACTCGGGGATCAACAATGCTGTAGAGAAGATCNGCAAGTANCTGGCCTGCAAGCGTGAGTACACTGAACATCAATGTAAGGCCCATGATGGTTGGATAATCACGTTCCCGAATACTTTCAAAGAAAAGTCGTCCCATGCCAGGCCACGTGAAAATCTGCTCAATGATGACAGAGCCACCCACAAGTGCTGGGAGGGACAGTCCAAGAAGGGTGACCAGCGGAATAAGCGTGTTTCGAAAGGCGTGATGCACGAGAACTCTCCAAGGCCCCGCACCTTTCGCACGAGCTGTGCGAATAAAATCTTGTCGAACNACCTCTTCGAGATTTGCTTTTATAAAGCGGCTATTGTACGCAAGAACAACATATGTCTGACAGGTTATCGGCAGGATTGCGTGCCATGCGATATCTCTACAGCGAGCAAAAAAAGGAGCGTCACTCGATAGGTCACTCATGCCAAAAAGAGGCAGCTCCCAGCGTGTATCACGCAACCAGACTGCAAAGATAATCTGAAGAAAAAGTGCAGCGACAAACGTCGNAAAAGAATACAGAGCGTAGAGGACCAGCCCTGTAAAGCGCTCATCAATTCGACCACCTCTTGCAGATGCATAGAGACCCAGTGGTATTGCTAGAAACCATGTTAAAAAAAGTGCTGTTCCTGAAATCAGGACCGTTGGTCCAATCCGTTCACCGATGAGTTGTGTGACCGGTTGCTTTCGAGTTATTGATCTACCAAGATCTCCTTGAATGACTTTACTGATCCATTGCACATACCCGACGGGCCAAGGCTTATCGAGCCCATAGATCTCAAGCATCCTCTGCTGATCTTCAGGATTAAGCTTCCGGCTCGGATCGCTTTCACCCAGCTGCACAGTCAATGGATTACCGGGCATGGACCTCGCCAAGCCATACACCATGAGNGTAATGACAACGAGTGTCACAAGGCCGAGTAATATTCTTCGCAGCAAGTAAGTAATCATCACTTACTCCTGCTTTGGCTTCCACAGGCTGCCAAACCCTGGTGAGTAGTGGTACGGTCCACGTGGTGAAAAAACATATCCGCGGACGTCTTTTGAGAANCCATAGAAGCTATTTCGCCAGTACAACCACGTGTAAGGCTGATCGTCATAAAGAATTTCCTGAATCCGNCCGTACTTTTCCGCTCGCTTACCCCGNTCGAACTCCTGTCTTCCTTCGGCATAGAGNCGATCAACTTCTGGATTTGAATAATTACAAAAATTCCTCATTGCTCCAGTCTTCCAAAGGTTTTCAGAAGTATCTGGATCTGTTCCTGAACCCCAACCACCAAGATATGCCTGGAATTTGCGATTCAGTGTCAGGTCTTGCAGTACAGTGGACTCCACCGGCCGGACATTNAGCCGTATACCGATCTGATCGAGATTCTCTTTTAATAATGTGCAGATTGCTATTCGTAATGGCTGTTGATTCACAATGATCGAAAATTCAAATGGGACTGTTCGCCCATCAATCTCTTTGTCACGAACACCATCATTATCTCTATCAATCCAACCCGCTTCATCCAGTAAGGCTTCTGCTTTATCGAGGTCTTGCTTATAGGGCTCNAGGTTTTTAGTNGATGCCATCCATGCACCTGGATAGAAAATTCCAGTGCAAGGATCATAGAGGCTATAACAAAGATCCTCGAGCATCTCATCATGATCAAAGGCATAACTCATTGCTCTTCGCACACGTCGGTCACGAAAAAATATTGTTTCTATATTCCAACCAAAATGAAAACTCACCCACTCTGGAGCTGTGGCTTTTGTATTGCGTTCATAAAAATCTCTCCCAACAGTCTGCGTTGTCCACTGTTCAGGCTGTAGGATCATTTCATGAATCTCACCTTTTTTGAGTGCCAACAGTGTTGTGTTTGGATCTTCAATNATTCGAAAACGTACTTCCTCAAAATACGGTCGTTCGCGAACCTGCTTACCCTGAANAGATGACCAGTTTTTCCGCCGACGTAAGACAATCTGCTGCCCTCGTTTCCTCTCAACAATTTCATAAGGGCCACCACAAACTGGCGATTGCTCTAATTGGACATGCTCGGCAGAGTCCTTGAGCGTAGGGTCGGCCTCCCATGTCTTTTCATAAATATGTTTTGGAAGCACTGGAAAATTAATGTTCCATACATTTGTTGCAAGCGCTTCTTTGTGNAAGAAAACGAGGGTGTGGTCATCATACGCCTCAACCCAGCGAAGTTGATCAGTGCCNCTGCGGACAGCAGGGACCGGAACTCGTGGATCCATAATAACCTTGAATGTGAAAGCAATATCNTGAGCTGTAATTGGNTGGCCATCACTCCAGACAAGGTCGTCGCGAAGAACCACCTTATCGAGCATTCTGTCTGTGCTCGTTTGCCATATTTTGACCGTCTCGCTGGTAGCGAATGGTTCAAGGTCACGGCCGAATGAAAACAAACCAAATCCTGTTAGCCCAAGAATATCGAACTCGGCCGACGTACTAATCATAATTGGGTTCGTGCTACCAAGGTCACCACCAACGTGGCGATCTATACGAGCCGAATAATCTGCTTCACCATCTTCGGGTAGCCTGCCAAGTGCAGAAAGAATTAAATTNTTTGNCTCNGGTGAGTTGTTGGAAGTTGANATTGCACTGCCTACAGACCCAAGCACTTTTTCTTCTGATTGCGCTTCACGTAAAAGAATGAGGCCATCGCGAACAGGCCTATCTATCCAGTTCGCCTCTTTATCAAGATCTGAAAGTTTCGGNACATCAAAAGGATNTAACGGCTGCGGCTCTGTCACAGGAAGCGGCTCTTTTCGCTCTNCCGCTGATGCTGTTAATTCCGATGGCGGGGCAGGCTCAATTGACTTCGAACCACTNCAACCAACGCAGGCAAAACACAGTAGAAGGCAACACCGTATCACCAAGAACATATTGCCTCGTGACACGGAGNATTCACAGCCAACTACTTCNTGCATACGATGTCTCCTTGCAAAACCTTTGCCTAAGATTCGTCTTGTCTGAAATGACGATGCTACGGGGGAAAGCAAGGGTGGGTCAACGTCCACTNAAGTGNATCAACGCTCGGGCAAGTTATGNCCCATTTTCTCACGTTTTGTAGCAAGGTATCGTTCATTATATTTATTTGGCGAGGGCTGGATCGGCACTTGATCAACCACTTCGAGATCAAACCCGCCATAGATAAAAGCATCNGTCTTTTTNGGGTTGTTCGTCAAAAGCCGAACTTTGGATANCCCAATATCTTTNAGTAATTGAATACCNATCCCATAGTCACGTGAGTCTGCTGGAAACCCTAAAGCCAGATTGGCTTCAACTGTATCAAGACCTGTATCTTGCAGAGCATAAGCACGAATTTTTTGAACGAGGCCTATTCCACGACCTTCTTGCGGAAGNTACACAACCGCACCAACTCCTTCTTCGCTAATCATTCCTAAGGCCATATGGAGTTGATCCCCACAGTCACATCGCAAACTATCAATCAGATCGCCGGTAAAGCAGGATGAATGGAGCCGAACAAGTGGAGCTTCCGCCGCCTCAAGATCGCCCATGGTAAACACAACCGGCTGCTGAGACTCATACCGAACGTTGTAGCCTAGAACACGAAATTTACCCCACTTCGTAGGAAGATCTGCTTCGGCAACTCGCTCCACCAACTTTTCCTTTGTCCGTCGATAACGAATCAACTCTTCAATTGAAATAATTTCCAGGCCATGTTTCTTAGCCAGTGCTCGCAGTGCTTTGCGATCCGCCCTATTTCCATCCGTATCAAGAATCTCACAAAGAACACCAGTTGGCTCTTTCCCAGCAAGACGTGCCAGGTCAATCGTTGCCTCGGTGTGTCCTGCACGCCTGAGAATCCCACCCTCTTTCGCAATTAATGGAAACAGATGTCCGGGACGAACAAAGTCTTGTGGACTACTCTCAGGATTCAGGATCGCAGCAACGGCTACGGCCCGCTCCGCTGCTGTGATACCAGTACGTGCCGACACATGATCGACAGGAATAGTAAATGCTGTACCGAGTGGAGTGGAGTTCGACTCCACCATCCTCGGTAATTCAAGTCGACGTGCAACATCTGGTAAAACCGACATGCACACCTGACCCCGACCATGGGTAATCATGAAGTTAATAGCCTCGGGTGTCGCGTCTTCGGCAGCACAGATAAAATCACCCTCATTTTCGCGATCTTCTGCATCCACCACAATCACGATCTTTCCTTCTCGAAAAGCTCTAATGGCAGCATCTATTGAACTAAACTGGTCNGACATGCGTTTTTTTGAGTGGATGAATCATCCACACTCCTTTNTTACCTAGNTAAACCTAGTGNATTATAGGCCGATTAAAAACCTAGTCTGCCCTAAATCACTTACAAAAAAAAATGGACCACNCCATGCTNGCACGGGAAGAGTACATCGAGCANTCCTACCTATTCCGAACGCTTGGCGAACGGATGCTCGACGGTGTTGCAACGCAAGAAGCCCTTAAAAATTTAGGCCACGAAATACTGGCTACTACAAAGCTGCCTCTTGCTATTGATTATCTAGTGAGTGATTTAAAACTTACCGGAACAATCGCACCTGCAATGCGGCAGCTCAACCATTACTTCACAGCATTTCAAACCTTCGTCATGGCTGAGGCTGAAGACGAGGAAGGACGATTTGATCTTCGTACCGCGCTGGTAATACTGGAACGCGAAGCACGCTATCTCGGAGAAGGTGCTGGATCGACTTGACAAGATTCTCGGTAGCCCCGAATTCGACCCCCACGGCGACCCTATTCCAACGAAGGACGGCAAAATCGTGGCGCGCCGAATCCGAAACCTGCTTGAGTGCCAACAAAAGCACTTACTCACTGTCAAACTTCTCACCGACCAAGGCACGGACTTCCTCAATTTCGCCCGACGAAAAGGTCTCGTCCCCGGAGCCGGCATGGAAGTGCTCTCGCGAGACTTGGTTTCCGACGCCGTGAAGTTGCGCGTTGGCCAAACCAAACCCTTTACTCTTGGCTCAAAGGCGGCAAAAAAGATTTTGGTCTCAAGTTAACAAGTTAAAGCCAACCTTCCTGTTCCGCGACCCAAGCGCGAACAACCCTCCGAGTAAGTTGTGAGCAGGTTGTGAAAAAAAGCTTTCCAGACCTTTGTTTTTTTTCCAAGATGCTCGCCCCTTTTCTCCACGCATAAGACGTCAACCTCCAAACTCGACCAAAATATCATGGCACGACCCGTCACTTTATTCACTGGCCAATGGGCCGATCTCTCTCTTCCCGACCTCGCAGCCAAGGCGGCTGAAATGGGGTACGACGGACTCGAACTCGCTTGCTGGGGCGACCACTTCGACGTGGATAAGGCCGCAATCTCCAAGAAGTACTGCCAAGAGCGTTGGGAGATATTGGGCGATCATGGACTGACCTGCTTCGCCATATCGAGCCACCTTGTGGGTCAGGCCATCTGCGACCTAATCGATGAACGCCACAAGGCAATCCTCCCACCGGACGTCTGGGGCGAAGGTAATCCCGAGAAGGTTCGCCGTCGGGCGGCAAAGAAAATGATCAAGGCGGCCAAGGCCTGCCGCAAGTTCATCGACTGCAAGCCGGGGCGTGGAAAAAAGGATGACTTCCCCGCCGTGGTAAACGGTTTCACGGGTTCGAGCATCTGGCATTCCATCTACGCCTTCCCGCCCACCGACCAAGACTACTGGGACAAAGGCTTCGAGGATTTCGCCAAGCGCTTCGGACCCATCCTCGACGAGTTCGACAAACAGAACGTAAACTTCGGTCTCGAGGTGCACCCGACAGAAATCGCCTTCGACATCGCCTCCGCCGAACGCGCAATAGCCGCCGTCAAGGGGCACAAGCGCTTCGGGTTCAACTACGACCCCTCCCACCTCGGCTATCAGGGAGTGGATTATGTTAAATTCATCCGTACTTTCGCCAACCGCATCTATCACGTCCACGTCAAGGACGCCTGGTGGGGTCACGGCGATGGTTCCGTGGGCGTCTTCGGCGGTCACACCACATTCGCCGACCCCCGCCGCTTTTGGGATTTCCGGTCCGTGGGACGGGGCGACGTGGACTTCGAGGAAATAATCGTGGCCCTGAACGACGTCGGCTATCCCGGTCCGCTCTCAGTGGAGTGGGAAGACAGTCGCATGGATCGCTTCCACGGGGCCGAGGAATCTTGCGATTTCATCCGTGACCTCGATTTCACACCCAACGAAATGGCCTTCGACTCCGCCTTCGACAAAGAGAACCAGTAACACACAGGGTCAAGAACCTCTAGATACAAACAATGAAACGTAAACTACGCATGGGTATGGTCGGCGGAGGTCGCGGCGCCTTCATCGGCGGCGTCCACCGAGCCGCCGCCAACCTCGATGGGCAAATCGAACTGGTCGCCGGAGCCTTCTCCTCAGACCCAAAGAAGTCAAAGCTTTCGGGGAAGGATTTTCACCTTAATTCAAGGCGCGTCTATTCCAGCTACCAAGAGATGGCCGAGAAGGAAGCTGCTCTGCCTGAAAACGAGCGGATCGACTTCGTCACCATCGTGGTCCAGAACTACCTCCACTTTGACGTCGCAAAGACCTTCCTTGAAGCTGGTTTCAACGTCATTTGCGACAAGCCCGTCACCCTCGATCTCGATCAAGCCCGCGAGCTTCGCAAAATCATCCGCAAGTCAAAGAAGGTCTTCGCCCTGACACACAACTACACTGGTTATCCTATGGTGAAGCTCGCCAAGGAAATGGTGAGGAAGGGCGAACTGGGCGAAATCATCAAAGTCGTCTGCGAATATCCGCAGGGCTATGCTATTACCGCCCTCACGGGCGAGGACAAGGCTATCGCCAACTGGCGGGCCGATCCTAAGATTGCCGGCGTCTCCAACTGCATGGGCGACATCGGCACGCACGCCGAGAATCTTGTCCACTACATAACCGGCCTTGAAATCGACAAATTGTGCGCCGATCTCTCCGTAAACATCCCTGGTCGCACCCTCGATGACGACGGTAACGTCCTCGTCCGCTTCAAGGGAGGCGCAAGGGGCATCATCTATGCCTCGCAGGTTTCCAATGGCGACGAGAACGACCTAAACATCCGTGTGTACGGCAAGAAGAAATCCCTCGAGTGGCACCAGGAAGACCCGAACGAACTGCTCGTAAAGGATGCTCGCGCTCCGCGCGTGATCTACCGACGAGGGAATGGTTATATTACCGGAGCCGCCGCCGAAAACACGCGCATCCCTTTCGGCCACCCCGAGGGATTCATCGAGGCCTTCGCCAATGTCTACAACGCCGCCGCCATCGCCATCCGTGACGAAAGAGCGGGGAAGTTCCCCCGGAAGAGTGGCTATGATTTCCCCGATATCCGTGACGGCATCATAGGCATGGCCTTCATTGAGACCGCGGTGAAAAGTTCCAAGTCAAAGGAAAAGTGGGTCAAGTTCCCCCGCATCTAGAATTATGGCAACGAAAGTAGGCATCATCGGCGCGGGCGGAATGCTCCAATACCATGCGGGCGGCTTCTCCGAGGCCGGCGCGGACATCCTTGCCGTCTGCGACGTGAACAAGGACGCCGCTGCCAAGGCTGCCGAGGAATACGGGATCGATAACGTTTTCGGCGATATGGCAGAAGTGCTGGAAAAGCTTCCCGAACTGGATGCACTCAGCGTAATTACCCCGAATCGCTTCCACAAGCCTTTGGCCGTACAGGGACTGGAGGCGGGCAAGCATGTCTTCTGCGAGAAACCCCCAGCCCTTAACGCTGCGGAAGTGGCCGAGATGAAGACCGTCGCCGAGTCAGCCGGCAAGGTTCTGATGTTTGACTTCAACAACCGGGCCCGCCCCGAATCCTACGCCTTGATGGACTATGTTCGGTCAGGCGAGGTGGGCCGCATCAACTCTGCGCAGGCCAAATGGATTCGTCGCACCGGCATCCCGGGCCTCGGCGGATGGTTTACAAACAAGGAACTTTCGGGCGGCGGTCCCCTCATCGACCTTCTCCACATGGTCGATCTGGCTCTCTTCTACATGGACTACCCGGAACCCACGCACGTCCTCGCCCAGACTTTCGACGACTTCATCAGGGACAAGACCTTCAAGGGTCCTTGGGGAATCCCCGACGTGGCCGACGGCGTAATCGACGTCGAGAGCACCGCCCACGGGTTCGTGACCTTTACCACTGGGCAAGTCCTGTCCTTCCAAATCTCTTGGGCCGAGATGAATAAGCGCGAGGAAGTCTCCGTCACCTTCCAAGGAACGAAAGCGGGCGGGATGATTCGTCGACTCTTTGGTGTAGACGGTCTCGACGAGACGGCCATCGACGATTGNGAACTTTACGTNCAGGAAAACGGNCGCTCCGNNAACCGNTCCATNATTACTGAACCAAATGAGGACATGGGTCGCATCAGGGCCGCCCAAAACTTTATTCTCTCCGTCGAGGGAAGCGAACAACCGCTCAACACTCCCGAGCAAGCCTTAGCCCTGATGAAAATCATAGACGCCACATACGAGTCGGCTCGAAGCGGTCAACCTATTGCCATCGATTAATTGAAGGAATTTTCTTTTGCAAAGCCTATCCCGCAAAGGCTTCCGCAACTCCACCACAGCCCTAAAAACCGGCGTCTCTGGACGCCGGTTTTTCTTTGGAAATTGGAAAGCTAATTGACGATGAGACGCTACACTCACAACCTGTAACGCTTTTTTAGTACTTTGGCTCGCTATGGTCAAAATATGGGAATTTCTTGTTTTCTTATGCCTCTCAGCAGGCATCGCTCACGCCGCCAAGCGAAACGTCGTGCTTTTCGTGACCGACGACCAGAGCCCCGACTTCGGGGCCTACGGGAATCCCGTCCTGAAGACACCCAATCTTGACGCTCTCGCGGCCGACGGCACCCGTTTCGAGCACGCTTTCTGCACCACGGCCAGTTGTTCGGCCAGTCGCTCGGTCATCCTCTCGGGCCTTCACAATCATGCCAACGGCCACTACGGGCATCAGCATAGTTACCACAAATTCAACAGTTACGGAAACCTCGTCAGCCTTCCCGTGTACCTTTCACACGGCGGCTACCGCACCGCTCGTTGCGGCAAGTATCACGTGGCGCCGGAAGCCATCTATAAGTTTGATCAAGCCATCCCCGGAAACTCCCGTAGTCCCGTGGTCATGGCCGACAACTGTAAAGCCTTCCTTGCGGACGATTCCGAAAAACCCTTCTTTCTCTACATCTGTCCCTCCGATCCCCATCGAGGCGGAGGAACCGCAACTGAACTGCCTCACCAACCAAACCGTTTCGGCAACCCCAAGCCCGGATCCAAAGGTTATCCGGGAATCAAGGAAGTGGTCTATGATCCCGACAAGGTACGCGTACCCGGCTTTTTGCCCGACGCCCCGACTTGTCGAGCCGAACTCGCCCAGTACTACCAGTCCGTCTCACGCATCGACCAAGGCATAGGCCGTCTCGTAAAAATCCTAAAGGAAGCCAACAAGTGGGAAGACACCCTCTTTTTCTTCATCTCCGACCACGGCATAGCCATGCCGGGAGCAAAGACCACGCTCTATGAGGGCGGGATGCGATCACCCTGTCTAGTTAGGAACCCTTACCTGAAGAAACGCGGCATCGCCACCGATGCCATGGTTAGTTGGGTGGATCTAACACCTACCATCCTTGAATTCGCAGGTGTTCTCGACGGCAAGGGTAAGCTTTCCTCCGATGTCTCCTCCAGTCTTCGCAAGACAGGTATCAAGGGTGAGCAAAACGGCCGTCACCTTTCCCCCGGCAAGTTTCACGGTCGCTCCTTCCTCTCGGTCATCGACAAAAAAAAGGCCTCTGGTCGCGACGAGGTCTTCGCCTCCCACACCTTCCACGAAATCACTATGTACTACCCAATGCGCGTCGTCCGTGAACGCCGCTACAAGCTGATATGGAACATCGCCCACGATCTACCCTACCCGTTCGCCTCTGACCTCTGGGCAGCACCGACTTGGCAGGCACAGTGGAAACAGGGATTGAGCGCGCCTTACGGCGCCAAAACCGTCCGGAGTTACATCCACCGGCCCGCCTTCGAGCTATATGACGTCGAGAAAGATCCCCACGAAGGCAACAACCTCGCGACATCTCCCGACCACGCCGCCCCCCTCGCCCGTCTTAAAGCCAAGCTGAAAGCCTTTCAGGAAAAGACCAACGATCCTTGGGCGATGAAGTGGCGATACGAGTAGGGTATACCAGACGATTCTAGACGATGGTATTTGGTGGTATTTCGATTTGGGGCAAGGGGGCCTCGGTTTCGGCTTCCTCTTCGGTTTCCTCGGGTTTCTCCCTCTCCGATGGGGTTTCGTTTGATTCAACCTCATTTTGGGCAGGGAGAGCCTCAGGTTCCTGCTCGGGCGACAGGGTGACATCTGCAGCCTCACCCTCGGTTTTCTCATCCTTCTCTAAATTCCGGCGGGAATCTACACTACCATCCCCGGAATTGGCATTTTTCGTTAGATTCCCGAAAAAACGGGTGTTTCCTCGTGCCTCTTCGTCGTAGCGAGACTCATCTTCCCGGCTCTTCTGAACATTTTTTATGAATTGGGTATGGTTGAAATTCTCGATCGCCTCCTTCTCCATTGCGCACTCCTTGAGCCGAGTCTTCAACACGGACATTTTCTCCTGAATCTCGGCTTGTTTGCCTTCGTCTTCAGTCTCTATGGCCTTAAGTTCGTTGATTTCCTCCTTGAACGCAGCAATCTTCTGACGAAGTTCGGTTCGATGGGTTCTTTTGTCCTTGTAGAGGGGTGGTTTTCCCGGCTTTGGAGGCCTGTCTCCCGGTTTTGGAGGTTTCGGAGGTTCATCCGCTTGAAGGGGGTCCTTCATAATGTTAATAAACCAAACGATCTGACTGTTGTCAATATCCTCGGCAGATGGAATGGCGACCCCTAATGGATGTAGTTGTGACAGAACTTAGATACAGGAATTGGTTGAACCATCGACGATGCTCGGTTCAACGAAGGACTCGCCTCTGCAACGCTTTCCATAAGGTCTGTCTAGTGCTCCTGATGCAAGGTGGCTTTCCTCTATTGGCCGAAGCACAAATCGCAACGGAACCAAAAGAGGTGGCCGAGTTACAACCATGGACAATTACGGCAACAAGGAACGAAGGCTTGGCACACAAGGCCCCAAACGCGACCGAGGTAATCCATGGGGCTCAACTTTCGCGTCAGGCTTTTCGTACTTTGCCGCAGGTTTTTCAGGCGGTCCCGGGTGCAATGGTTCAGGAAACTTCGCCTGGGCAAGGCTCGCCATACATTCGAGGTTTCACAGGTTTTCGCAACCTGATGTTGGTGGATGGCGTAAGGTTGAATAATTCCGTCTTCCGTTCCGGACCGAACCAGTACTGGAACACGATCGACGTACTAGCCATCGACCGAATCGAGGTTGTGAAGGGGCCGAAATCCGCTCTTTATGGCTCAGACGCCGTGGGTGGCACGGCACAGGTCTTCACCAAAAATCCGTTCACATCATCGAGGAAAGGTATGGGGCATTTCCTGTCAAGATTCTCCTCTGCACGAAGGTCTTCCGTCGGCAGACTGG
>PALK01000058.1 GCA_002710765.1 Rickettsiales bacterium
GAGAGACTGGGTGGTGTGCGGGGGGGGGAGTGTCACACCACACATCGAAAAAAAATGACTTCTTTTCCGGTACTTCTTTTCTACCCTGCTTAAGTACTGATATATAATTTATGTACTTTACTCTATTAAATATGTAAAGCGGTATATTGTTGTACAATCTCACACTGGACGTGGAATTTCTTTGTTTTTTCTTCACGTGTGGCTTTGTGTCTCACTCCCACTCCCTTTTACATTTATCCTTCGCCGACTATGCGTACACCGAAGCGCTCGCACGAGCGAAAGATTGAGCCTGGGGCCCCGAGTCGGCTGAGGCGCTCGGCGTCTGCTCGTCAGCGCACTCGCTTGGCTCGATCGTTGATGAAGTTGAGCCCGCAAAGCCCGCGAACGCGGCTGCTGCGATCGTTTGGTATTTCCTCACGGCGCAAGGGGAAACGCGCTCGGCGTCTGGCCCTGTTGGCAAAGCTTCTGCGACTCAATCGTTGCAAGCCAAAAGTGCGGGCCTTGATCACGGAGCTGTTCATCGACCATCCCGGCAGCGAGGACATGCTTATTGGGTTTCTTGCGGCCCATCGCCAGTGCTTTTAGGGGTCGAATCCACGAAGAAGCTGCTTAGAGTGGTGACTCCCTGTGCAGAAAAAGGCGGTGAGAATATCCGGTGCCACTTTTGGAGTTTGCACTCTTCCAGAGCTTGTTCGTAAGGGGTGCATACGTTTTGCTCTTTCTTACATCTTTTGAGCATGAACTCGATGTAAGCGCACTTTGATTTGCGGTCGGACCATCTGTTTTTGTCCTCTATGGTGTGTAGTAATGACATGACACCGCGCCAGAGTGGGTAGACAGAGTTTACTTATATTAAAATTAAAATTAAGATTTTTTTTCGTTGGCCTCTTTTAACTCGCGTTCTTTTGATAATTGATGGAAAAACTTCAGCGCGTCCATTTTCCCCTTTGACAGGCGACAGAGCTCGCTGGCAGTTCTCGAGGAAAGCACCGTCGTTCCCTCGTCGTCTACATCTGTCAAGTTTGTGCGCAGCAAAGTCTCCGCTTCTTCAAACATGCGAATGTCCTGGGAAACGCTCCGCATGGGTGATATTCTGCACTCATTGTAGTGTTTATGCAACCAGTACCTCGTGATTTTTGGTATGTTTGTTCTCCCCTCCCACCGTAGAGGTGCGACTCTCTTTTCGAATATTTTTAATTGCATGGATGTTACGTGTTGTTGAGATGCTCTTCCCGCGAGTTTGTCGGCTAGAGTCGTTAGATCTCGAACAATTTCGCTGGTCGCGTGTTCGCATAGAGGGCAGATTTGTCCTTCGGCGGTGTCTTCCTCCTCGTCTTCTGATTCAAACTCTTCTGTGGTAGCTTCTGCAACGTCCAAGCAAAAGCGTTTTGGCGATCCCCCCTCCTCCTCCTCTTCGCTCCCCGACAAGGAATCATTGGGGGATGAGTTGGGGGGGCGCGCGTTAAGTCGTTGTTCTATTTCTTCTGTTGTCACAATTTCAAAATATGGATCTCGCGGTCTCTTCGTCCCAATCGTCGTTTGATCTTCGTCCGACATGATTTAAGAAGAATTAAAACGTGTTTATATAATTGTAATGTATTTTCCTTGTTAGTGCCAAATGTTTACTTTTGGATCCAACCAAGATGCTGCGCCGAAAGAGGCCCCGTCTAAACCGGCGGCAGCAAACTGGACCCAACTCGTTCAAATCGACGAACCACCGCAAAAGATTGAAAAGACTTCCGTGTACGATTGGTGCAATACCGTAGTATCCAACCTGCACGACGAAGACGCGAAAGAGCTTGTGAAAGCTCTTGTTTTCCTTACCACCCGGTCCACTGAACTCTAATGCAACGCAGAGTCTAGCATGCTACCATATTGATTTCTCAGATTCACGGTAGTGGCCTCGCAATTGCGCACGAAAGCCTCCGCCTTTTCTTTTGTGTTTAAATACTTGTTGAGAACCTCTCGAATATGATTCATGGTTTTTGTCAAAAAGTTTTGCTGTGTGGGAGATGACGAATCTTCATAAAACGACCAAAGACACTTCATAAACTGTTCACAAGAGCTGGGATGAGGCAACAAAAAGCCAATATTGGCAAACTTGGGTATAACTTGAGCCCCGTGAATTTTCACTCCGCGGCCAGTGGAGTAGAGAAAACTGACAGCAAACGATAGAAAACCCTTGAACAGAATTTGTTCGGTGTCTAGAAAGTTACAGCATTTGTAAAAAGCCACTATGAGCGGGCAAATATTTTGAACGACGGCGGGTGCGTCTTGCGCCCTGACGACCGTTTCATAAGTGCAATTACTGAACCACCCCATATCGATGGCTATTGTGGATAGTTGGTGGACAAAACACGGTTTGTTTTCTCGCTTGCAGCGTTTTATGTATTGCTGCGTTTTGTTCAGGATCTGGCGGTATTTTGCGCGTCTTGTATTATAAAACAATTCTTGGCGCAGCGTTGAAAACAAGCAGTCCACGACGCATCTCTGCGCGGACTGCATCATTTTCAAATCAACGGTGTTGTGGAGCAGCCCTACTTGCCTAGAGTCGTTTGAATTTATGATCAAACCAGAAGCCCCTGGGTCAGGCAGCCTTGTTTTGCGTGGAGCAAAGGCCCCTTTCTTCTTTTCCCTCCAATCATACTCCCTTGTGATCTGAACCACGCGTCCGCTTATTCGACACACTTTGTTGCCGTTCTGGTTTTCTACTAACAAGCCGTTTTCTCCGCTGTTGCAATGATTGCAACTGCACAAATGCGTGTGCCCGCGTTTACACACATAAATGCAGCTGTAAGAACGCCCTTCTAACTTCTCATACGACCCCTTTGGCCACGGCGGGCGCACCATTTTCCACGCCAAGCGCTCCTCGCCCGTGGCGTTGTGTTTCCACACCTGGATCGGGATTGTGGCGCTGTGTCCACAAGTCTCGGGCGAACACGGTTCCCTTGTGTGCGCGGCCCCGTTCATAGAGTACCAGTCTGCGATCCAGGCGTACACCAACGCGTCGTCTTTGGGGTCGATGATGGACATGACCCTCCCCCTGCACAACTGTGTTCTTTATTTCTACTACAAATGAGTTACATATAATGAATCATTTTTAAAAAAAACCATTATGGCGCGAATTTATCCCTTTGTGACAGTATAAACCATTCATTTAATCATCCAACCATGTCCAGTCTTCTCTTCGACTGCGACTCTCGACCACAGTGGTCCGAACCCTCCGATAACCAATGCGAGGGTTTCTTTCCGGGTGGCATGAGCCCCTTCACACCGTTTAAAGAACTCGGCGGGGCTGCTGCGGCGGGGGAGCACCCCCGTGCCATCCAGCTGGGTCCGCGGGGTCCCGTGCCCACAATGGATTCCGATACTGCAATATCGCTCCTGAGTATTTTGCCCGCGTCGTCGGCAGGCACCCCAATGGGCACCCCAATGGGCACCCCAATGGGCACCCCAATGGGCACCCCAATGGGCACCCCAAAATCAATGCCTGTCGCATCTCCAAATTGGGGTCAGGGGTTTTTAGGTCCGACGTCCCCCGAACCTTTGCACCTCAACCCCTCGCATAGCCGTGCAGCTTTTCTTCCGCCGGAATTTTATCTTGACGGCGCGTTGGCGGCCCCCGACCCTGCCCAACAAACACCCCCCTCTGCGATGAGTCGCGAGCCAAGCCACAAGCGGAGCAGATCTCCTTTGACCAAACAGGGTCACTTTCTTAACGCGTCTAGTTTTTCGTTGCCACACCGCGCACAGCCTTACATTGAATGCAACGCCTCTGAAGCAGCGGTACAAGCCTTGGGGCTTCTGGAAGAAGAAATAACACAAAAGCTGGGGGTTATTTCAATTTAGTGCTAGCCGTCCAAACTCTTGTATCGCATTCTTTTGCAGCAACCACGACACACACAAAGCCCGCTTTTCCAAAAACACATGCAAATTTGCAGCGCGGGGCATACGTAGCACCCAAGAACAACCAGTACGACGGTGGCAATTCCAATCCAAATGAGCCAGTTTGAATTTTCATCGACGAAATCAATGAATGAATTCACCCCATTGTCCACGTCGCTGATGGCTGCGCTCAACTTATGAAGGGTTGTCTCATTGGAAGAGCTCATAGTATTGTAGACATAAGTAAAGAATTATTATAATTTATAGTTTTTTTTCTTTTTTTTTGAAAAAAAGTATATCCCCCTCGCTTTGTTTATTGTTGCACTCGCACAGGGGCACATGACTAAGAGATTGCGCGAGAATGAAAACCCGGACCTCTTTGCTCGTTCACAGACCAAGAAGCGCAGAAGTATCAGTACTGTTCCAGAAGACGGCGCGGACACAAGCACGTCGCTGCCATTACCAGAGAAAATGCCCCAACCTATCATCTCAAACGTCGTCTCCACTTTTAAGAGCAGCAACGGAGAGCGCAAACTGAATTTGCTCCGCTTCTCACAGGTTTATGGTTTTGAGTTCCAACCATCGCGGTTTGCAGCGTGTTCAATAAGAATACGTGATGTCAAAAGCCAGGCAAGAAGCACCGCGCTCGCTTTTACAAGCGGTAAGTTCGTAATCACCGGCTGTCGCAGCGAACAAGAAAGTCTTCTGTGCAGTCGGCGCTACATCTACATGCTGAACCGACTCGGCGAAAAACTCAGCTTTCGAGGGTTTGTAACCCAAAACATCGTATCAAGTGTCAATATTGGCCACCCGCTGCAGCTTCACTTGATGCAGAGAGACAACACGTGTGAGATGGCATGGGAACAAAGAAAGTTTCCAGGGCTTGTTTGGAGAGACCAACAGAGCAAGCTTGTTCTTCTTTGCTTTAGAAGTGGTCGCATCGTGATCACCGGAGCCAAGTCCAGAAAACAGATTGACCTGCAGTGGCCCAGGCTGTTTAAAATCATCTGGGCTTACATTGACACCGAAGAGTCAGCAACAAAATGCAGCAGAGACTACGCCGCAAAACTGCGGAGAGACGAAGAAAGGCAACCCTTCGAACTCGAAAGTATGTTCTAAAAACTATAAATAAGTCAATATTCTTTTTTTAAAAATGCGTTGTATTCACTGCGGCGTGCCCTCTTCGTACTACAGCTCTGCAGAACACTCCAAACGGCCCTCCTGTCTTGTGTCCCCCGACAAACGGCACTCCTTTCACTCGGATTTTTGGTTCTGGTTCTTCAAAATTTGTTGTGCTTCGTACAAGGGACCCAACTTCTCCAGACACAGACGGTTGAGAGACCCCTGAACGCGCAAGGATAACGTCCAAAAGGCTCGGTCCCGCATCTGGGTGAAGCGCCTCGAGCGTCTCCATCGCGAAGGCGAAGGTGTTCTTTGCGTTGGCGCTGTAACTTGCCATGCTCCCTTTTTAAATTTAAGACCAAAAGGTCTTGGGCAAGACGAAAATTTTCGTCTTGAAAGGTCCAAATTTTGCCAAAAAAATACATTTATTTCACTATATAATTTTATATTATCTCAAAACATCCAACATATTCGATTAATTAAATGATATATTGCGAATGACTACATATTATACAGTGAAATAAATGTATTTTTTTGGCAAAATTTGGACCTTTCGAGAACCTTTCAAGACGAAAAGTTTCGTCTTGAAAGGGGCATATTTGAACAGGCAAGACGAAAAAATTCGTCTTTTCCCTTTACTAGCTTTAACTACTAAGAACATGTACGGATTCTCTAGGAAGGTTCTCGAAGGTTTTTTTTTAAAAAAAAAACATTCTCACTCCCACCCACACTTACCCCATCCACAGTCATGCCAGCTTCCCTAAAGCGTGTCAAGACGAGCAGCGGCGCCGCCGCCGCCGCCAAGACTCCCTCGCCCAAGAAGAGTCTTCTGCCGAAGGGCGGGCGTAGCACCGATGGCAAGGTTGGACAAGCCGGCGCCGCAGGCGCCGCGGGCGCCACCCCCGGCACCAAGCGTAAATCCCCCCCGACTAACGGCGCCTCTTTGGTGGCCCCCCAGTTTGGTGTGAAGAACACAAAGGATGACCAGTACGCGCGCAAGTTCGTCGCGAAGGCGTTTGGCTACAACGTGGACGGAAGCACCGCACAGCCCATCACCTACTTCAACAGGACCAAGGGCAAGCAGCAGCGCAAGATCATCTGGTCCATCGTCGCGGCGAACCTTCAAGGGGTCCAAGTGAAGTACTCTGACCCGGATAAGTTCAACGCGAACAAGCACACCCTTAAGTTGATCGTGGAATCCGAGACCGGACGCCGCTTGCAGCACCTCATCAAGTGCTACTTCCGCATGTTCTGGGAGTACACGGACGAGGGCAAGAGCTTCACAGTGGACGGCGACGGCGACCCCGAAGACTGGCGCGCCGCCGTCGAGCGCCAGTTTGAGAAAATCCACCCCGGGAAGCCCATGGCGGACACGCTCCAGAACATGTGGCAGAATAACTTTGGGAAAAACAGCGAAGACATGCCCATGCCTGACTTGTTCGATTTGATCTGGGAGTTCCGCGAAGACCCTGGTTTTCACAAGAAGAAGGCGAACAGTAACCCGTCTACTCTGTTTGCGGAGCGCATCAAGTTTCAGCCCGAGGAGGACAACTGGGTCATGGAAGTGAAGGTTGATCCCAGCACCGAGTTTGACTGGCCCCACCTGGACAACGACGGGAAGTTCGTAAACGAAAAGGTCAGCGTCCAGGACATTCGCCGTGGGGATACCTTTCACCAGATGCGGTTTCTCATAAGCGCCAACATGGTCGCCTCGACGGGGGCTCCGTCCGCCAACTTCGTCGCCATTCTCAACCACGACGAGGTGCCGTGGTTGCTGAGCGCCAACCGTGGCAAGCTCTGGATCCCCCGTGACCAAGAAACCGACGAGCAGCGCGAGGCGCGCGAGGCGCAGGAGGCCTCTGAGAAGGCCGCCAAGGCGGAGGCCGTGAAGGAGCTGCGCGAAAAACAGGTTCGCGCCTGCGCGGGTCTGTAAAGCGGACTTGCCGTATAAATCACACGCGCTCGTTCATTACGAGACAAGGAAACTCAAAAGAAAAACACACTGAAAAGATAAACACACTGAAAAGATAAACACTTAACGAGAAATACTTAACAAGAAATACACGTTTCCTTTAATGCGCGCGCTCGGCGTGCTGCTGCTTATTGTAACGAGCGTTGCAGCTCTGACAGCGCTGGCGTTCGGCGTCATGACCGCCGGGACGTTTCACGAACGCTACGCGCACCATACGAGAGAGAGAGAGAGAGCCAGCGAGTACCTGAAGTCGTCTCACTGCAGAAGAGGCAGCTCCTCTCGATCCAAACTGGGTGATTTCCAGCTGTGCGACAAGAGCGAGCGCATTCTGGCGGGATCGCCCTTTTGGTTCAGCATTTTAGACGTGTCGCACACGCTCCCGCCCGTGCTCGCGACCGTGGCGGAAAGCGCCCGCCAGGACATCTTCAGAGTCGTGTGCACGCTGGGCGGGCTCGGGCTGCTGTGGTCGTGGGTGCGCAAGTACACGGGCGCGCAGGCCCAGCAGTGGGCGCACGGTTTGGACGGCATGGGCACCGGGGGACCCATGGGCGGGGGAGTGGCGGTGATTCACGAGGAGGATCCCATGTGGGGGTACAAGGCGGGGAGCCTGCCCAGATGGCAGGCCAGACGCCGCAGACTCAGCAATTTTTAATAGAATTTATTTTTATTTTTTTACATTCGCAGCGTTCCGTACTTGTCCGCGCCCTCCAGCCGCATTTGCTGGAGCCTCTCCCACAACTTTCTTCTCTGCCTCTTCCTGGCGGATGCTGCGTCACTCTCACCGTCGTCGTCTTTGTCCATAGACATCAGGGGTGAATCCGACATCTCCTCTTCTTCGGAATCAGATCGACCGCGCTTGTTGCTTGGCCTCTTCTTACTTTTGCGGGGGGGCTGAGGAGGTGCGGCTGCAGCTGCCGACGAGCTGGAAGAGCTGGAGCTCCAGGCAGCCTGAGCCGATCTTGCTATTATGGCTGCTGGGCTCCAATTTTTCCAATCGGTCCAGGGTACATAAATGTCCCACAGCCTACCTTTCGTAAGAGCCCCATCAGCAAGCGTATCTCGCCACCCAGGTTCTTTCTTCTCCAATTCGTCCCGCAACCCCAAGTACAACGCAGTAATGTCATCGCTCAGCTCACCGTCTTTCATTCCATTCTCAATTTTTAGAATTCGCATTAGTTTAGATTTCTTAAACCAAGGCTTTCCCTCACCATCCCAATCCACTGTGCGCTTCCTCAAACGGTGGTGCGGGTGCCATAACGGCAAGTTGGATTCCATCACTTTAATTAAATCATCTTCAGGCACATCTAGGAGTCTTCTACCGGGAGGCACATTGAGCATAGATAATTCCTTCTCACTTTCCAAATCGTAAAATTTTTTGGTGCCGTACCGCAATCTGCGTGTAATGCCATAAATCTTTGGAGCCGAAGAGGCACTAATATCGCGTCGGAGTTGAACCACATCATCTTTTTCAAAATAAAAGTCAGTCCAAGCCTTAGCCGCAGCAGCCGAGGCTGAGCTGGAAGAGCTGGAAGAGCTGGAAGAGCTGGAAGAGCTGGAAGAGCTGGAAGAGCTGGAAGAGCCGTCGCCCATGTCCTCGTCTACGACCTTCACCCAGGGCTCGAATTTATCCATGCCGGTTTTCCCGGGATCGAATTGATTAAGTTGACCATACTCATTCTTGCTTAGATATTCTTCCCGTTCTTTGCTTATTTGATTTTTGGCATAAATTTTTACTTCCGACTTACCCCCCCAAGAGTTATCCCCCCAAGACTTTACAACATATTCACCATCACTATCTCTTTCGATTGGTAGTTCAAAAGATTTGTTCTTCGCGACCATGGTTACCTTGCCGTCTCTTAATTTAATTACTTTACAAATGGCACCAAAGAAGCTGCCGTGGTAATACTTTCCCACCTCGAATTTTGGGAGTGTCGCCGCCGGTGCCGCAGCACCCGACGAGCTGGAAGAGCTGGAGGATGCCGCCGGTGCGGCAGCTGCTCCTCCGCCGCCCATGTCCTCGTCCTCCGAGTCGGAGATCGGAATGACTTCTTTGGCAGCACCCCCTGTGCCTCCGCCTGCTCCTCCGCCGCCCTCGTCCTCCGAGTCGGAAATCTCAATGGCGTTTTTAGCACCCTCTGCAAATAGCTGATCAAAGGTCTTCTCTCCTACTTCCTCCACCCCGTCGTCCTCCAGGGTTGGTGCGGCGTAGAGTTGGTAACCTCTGTAGAAGGCCCTGATGCCGTTATCGAATTGCACCGTGTAAGTACCACCCGCACCCGTCCGAACCTGAGTGATTTGACCTACCATATTTGCTCGTGCCGCGTATTCGGAAGCATACTTCTCAGCATGACCGTTGCTAAATGGTTTTGGGTGTTGTCCGATAAGGGGAGATATTTTATTAGGGAGCGGCAGTTTCAATCGTGCTATTTTCACACGATCGCCGATCTTGAAAGAGGGGCGCACGGCTACAAGACGTTTTGGTACCCATATCCATGCCGCGATTGTTACCAACCCGTCTCTCATATTTTGCGTTGCCACCCTTACAACAGCCTGTCCGCGTTTCACTGTGGCTTTGTAAACGGTTCCAATTTGTCCTGACTCCAGTTTAAGGATGGTGCCTCTCCACACGCTCCTTCCGTTTCTGTCTCGGACGGGATAACCCACGCCCCGATGCCGAGGTGCAAGGGGGTCGCCCTCCTCCCATCTTTGGCGATAAGGAGACAGCGGCTGTGGCGCGGCGGCTGCTGCCGGTGCTGCTGCTGCCGGTGCGGATGGTGCCGCGGCTGCTGCTGCCGAGCTGGAGGAGCTGGAGGAAGCCGGTGCGGCTGCTGCTGGAGCTGTGGCGGCGAGTATGTCTCCGTCCGAAGGATTATCCAGCGAAAAAAACACATACTCACGTTTGTTTTCAATTTGAACCAATCTTCGGAATTGCCTGACCCGCCCTCGATTTCTTCTCTCAAGCCATACAAATATTCCCTCGCGGCTGGTGATCCGGCTGGTGATCTTATACCATTTCCCGTCGGCACTTTTGTAAAACTTACCGCTCTCGAATCTTTCCCATTCGGGTGCGGCTGCTGCTGCTGCCGGTGCTGGAGCTGCCGCGGCTGCTGGAGCTGCTGCCGAGCTGGAGGAACTGGAGGAAGCCGGAGCTGGTGCTGCTGGAGCTGCTGCGGGTGGTACAAAAGATACGTGGGGTGGCGGATTACCAACAGCAGATGCGTATAATTTAACTGGCACGCCCCCCTGAAAATACATAATCGCGTACTCAACCCCATTTTCGGTGTAAACCCCTTTTTGCTCCGCGAACGACAAATCCTCGAGGATCTCAAAATCCTGGTGAAGGAATTTTATCAGTGCTCCTGTGCGGCTGGTGACCCGATACCATTTCCCGTTGACCCAATTTTTGTAAGATTTACCCACCTCGAATTTTGAACCAGCCGCCGCCTCCTCCCTTTTCTTTCTTGCCGCGGCAATTTTACGCTCAATCTCCGCCTGTTGTCGGAGGAGCTCCTCCAAATCTTCGCCGCCCTGAGACATGGTTTTCTCAGAGATCTTTACCAGTACAATGAGTGAGGTCTATTATAGTAAAAAAAAAATCAATTCTTACAGGTCTTACAGGTCTTACAGTCGCAGCGCCCCGTACTTGTCCGCGCCCTCCAGCCGCATTTGCCGGAGGTTCTTCTTCCACAACCGCATTCTCCGCCGCTTGGCGGATGCTGCGGCACCCTCGTCGTAGTCGCCGGGCATCGGCAAGTCTTCAAACAATCGCTTGTTGCCGCCAGTGCCCATGTCCTCGTCCTCGTCCTCGTCCTCATCCTCGTCCTCGTCCTCGTCCTCGTCCTCGTCCTCGTATTCTAGTCGTACGTTGCTCGCAAAAGCATCAATGTCCACCCGCGTGTTTCTGGACAAACGCACCAAGGTGAGACCGGTGCACCCTTCGAATGCATTCATTCCAATGCTGGTCGACCCTTCCCGAAAGGTCACCGAGGTGAGCCTGGTGCACTTGCGGAATGCACGCTCTCCAATGCTGGTCAACCCTTCCGGAAAGGTCACCGATGTGAGCCCGTCGCACTTGCGGAATGCACCCCTTCCAATTCTGGTCAACCCTTTCGGAAAGGTCACCGAGGTGAGCCCGCTGCACTGAAAGAATGCATAGTCTCCGATGCGGGTCAACCCTTCAGGAAAGGTCACCAAGGTGAGCCCACTGCACCCATAGAATGCACTCTCTCCGATGCGGGTCAACCCTTCAGGAAAGGTCACCGAGGTCAGCCCACTGCACCCTTCGAATGCAGAATATGTGATGCTGGTCAACCCTTCAGGAAAGGTCACCGAGGTGAGCCCGCTGCAATTGCGGAATGCATCCCTTCCAATTCTGGTCAACCCTTCCGGAAAGGTCACCGAGGTGAGACCGGTGCAGTTAGAGAATGCAGCCTGTCCGATGCTGGTCAACCCTTCAGGAAAGGTCACCGAGGTCAGCCCACTGCACTCATAGAATGCATACCCTCCGATGCTGGTCAGTCCTTCCGGAAAGGTCACCGAGGTGAGACCGGTGCACTTGTTGAATGCATTTGCTCCGATGTTGGTCAACCCTTCCGGAAAGGTCACCGACGTAAGTCCGGTGCACGTATGGAATGCACTCTCTCCGATGCTGGTCAACCCTTCCGGAAAGGTCACCGAGGTCAGGCCTCTGCAGTTAAGGAATGCACTTCCTCCAATGCTGGTCAACCTATCCGGAAAGGTCACCAAGGTGAGCCCGCTGCACTCTAGGAATACAGCCTCTCCGATGCTGGTCAACCCTTTCGGAAAGGTCACCGACGTAAGTCCGGTGCACTCAATGAATGCATAATCTCCGATGCTGGTCATGCTTGTCTGTGACAAGTCCACCGAGGTGAGCCCGATGCACCTAGAGAATGCACTCTCTCCGATGCTGGTCAACCCTTCCGGAAAGGTCACCGAGGTCAGCCCGGTGCAGTAATAGAATGCATGCTCTCCGATGCTGGTCAACCCTTCCGGAAAGGTCACCGAGGTGAGCCTGGTGCACCCAGAGAATGCTTTGTTTCCGATGCTGGTCAACCCTTCCGGAAAGGTCACCGACGTGAGCCCGCTGCACTCATAGAATGCACCCTCTCCGATGCGAGTCAACCCTTCCGGAAAGGTCACCGAGGTGAGCCCACGGCACTTATAGAATGCATGATTTCCGATGCTGCTCAACCCTTCCGGAAAGGTTACCGAGGTCAGACCGGTACAGTTATGGAATGCATGCTCTCCAATGCTGGTCACGCCCTCCCTCACCACCACCGAGTATCGGCTGCCCTCCCCGTACATTACGTCCACCTCGGGCGTCACGATGCGGAGGCCCTTCCACCGATCCCTACTGTCCAGCTCCAGCCCGCGATAGTCTCCCCCACCAATCTTTTTCCGGACACGATGCCAACTCGGTCCAGACTCCCACCCCGTCGCGTACTGCTCGTTGTCCTCCAGCCGAATCTCAAAGATTCGGCTTGGGTGCGACAGGCGAAAGCGATAGAAGGCCTCCAGCGCCTCCCGCAGGCTGGGCTTGATGTGCGCCGGCAACGCGGCGTCGGGGTCGGCGTTTGCGGGCGCGACGCCGATCCACATGGGCAGCAGCCGCCGCGCCGCATTGTTATTACTTTTGTTCGTTTTCCGCGCGTTCTCCAGCTCCCGCACGCTGAGCATGCCCATCATGTCCGAGAGCGGACCCAACTCAGTTTTAGGTACGTCGTCGAATTTGGCATTGGGCTTCTCCCTCTGCAACGCGTCGATTTTACGCTGAATCTCCGCCCGTTGTCGGAGGAGCTCATAAAAATTATCGCCGCCCTGAGACATGATTTTCTCAGAGATCATTACCAGTACAATGAGTGAGGTCTATTATAGTAAAAAAAAAAATCAATTCTTACAGGTCTTACAGGTCTTACAGTCGCAGCGCCCCGTACTTGTCGGCGCCCTCCAGCCGCATTTGCTGGAGCTTCTTCTCCCACAACCGCATTCTGCGTCGCTTGGCGGATGCTGCGGCACCCTCGTCGTCGTCTTTGTCGTCTTCGAACGCTCGCTTGTTGCCGCCAGCGCCCATGTCCTCGTCGTCGTCGCTGTCGTCCTCGAAGAATTCTACTCGTACGTTGCTCCCAAAAGCAGAATCGCCCAGCTGCGTGTTTTCGGACAAACGCACCGAGGTGAGCCCGCTGCACCATTGGAATGCACGTTTTCCGATGCTGCTCAACCCTTCTTCCGGAAAGGTCACCGAGGTGAGCCCGGTGCACCTGTAGAATGCTTCCCCTCCGATGCTGGTCAACCCTTCCGGAAAGGTCACCGAGGTCAGCCCGCTGCACCCTTGGAATGCATTCCATCTGATGCTGGTCAACCCTTCCGGAAAGGTCACCGAGGTCAGCCCGGTGCACCTCAAGAATGCACTCCATCCGATGCTGCTCAACCCTTCCGGAAAGGCCACCGAGGTGAGCCCGGTGCACTCATAGAATGCATACCCTCCGATGCTGGTCAACCCTTCCGGAAACCTTACCGAGGTGAGCCCGCTGCAGTTACCGAATGCATTGTCTCCGATGCTGGTCAACCTATCCGGAAAGGTCACCGCGGTAAGCCCGGCGCACCATTGGAATGCCCAGTCTCCGATGCTGGTCAACCCTTCCGGAAAGGTCACCGAGGTGAGCCCACTACACTCACAGAATGCACCGTTTCCGATGCTGGTCAACCCTTCCGGAAAGGTCACCGAGGTAAGCCCACGACACTCATAGAATGCCCACTCTCCGATGCTAGCCAACCCTTCCGGAAAGGTCACCGAGGTGAGCCCGGTGCACTCATAGAATGCCCGCGTTCCGATGTGGGTCAACCCTTCCGGAAAGGTCACCGAGGTCAGCCCGCTGCACCTAGAGAATGCACTCGCCCCGATGCTGGTCAACCCTTCC
>PALK01000059.1 GCA_002710765.1 Rickettsiales bacterium
AAATGCTTGGTCAAAACTTCCCATTGAACCCCAATATACCCTTTTTCCACATGATTCATTTTATCACCTACTTCCTCATGAAGTTTCTTGAGTTGGTGAAATGGCACTGATGGAGCCAAGTGATGCTCACAGTGGTAAGACATATTCCAGCAAAAGAACCTCGTAATTAAATCTGTCGTTACGGTTCGAGCATAAGAATGCAAATCAGGCTCCTCAGGGCATCCAGTATGATCAGCCACTCTCAACATACGAGCGACTGGAACACCAAGGACTGTAGGAATAGCCCAGTATATTAGGACTGCCCAAGTTTGAAAATAAATGGATCCCAAAATTAGTGCTGCATAAATTGTTAACATGATCCTCGCCTCTAAATATATCCTCCACAAATCTTCTTCTGGAACAAATTGACGATTAAATGGGTGCATATAGCCCCTTGCGTGTCTGAAAAGCCAGCCAAAATTCTTAATCCATAAGTGTATTGCTGACACATAGTAAATATATTCTACTAATGACCGAGGTGCAGGTAAGACAAGTTCTGGATCCTTCCCAGGCTCCTGGGCATAAGTATGATGACCAGCATGATCGTATCTAAAATATATTGGTGGCCAAATGGTTACTATGCCACAAAACCATAAAATACTTTCATTAATCCAACGAGTTCTAAAAGCTGTACCGTGGCTTGTTTCATGCAAAGGAGCAAAAAGATGGCTGAGCATGATCCCATGAAATAGCATAGCAGGCCAGAGGAGCCAACCCCAGCTAGTAGAAAGAAATACAAGATAACCTGAACCAGCTATGCAGCATAACAAACCCAAGAAGTATAGAACACCTGGTAGATCACGTCGCTTCGTAAATTTCTTCAATGTTTTTCTGTCAACAATTTCGCGTTGACGGCGAAGAAGGTCCGCATTTGCATCAAGATGTGTCATTACATCCTCCAAATTCTCTCAATTTTAAATTGTACACGTTTAAACTTACAGCTACCAAATCATAATCTTTTTCTTAAGTCAAAATAATGAACTTGAAGTACAACATAAGAAAAGCTTAAGATAAAATTATGCAAATAAAATATTTGAAAACATTTCTAGCCATAGCCGAGACGGGTAGTTTTCACGCCGCCGCAGAGGTCATGTGCATTACCCAGGCAGCAGTTAGCATGCAGATGAAAACTTTAGAGGAGCAGTTAAAATTAGAATTATTTGAGAGAAATGTAAGACCTCCGCGTTTAAGTAATTCCGCCAAATTGATATTAGAGCAAATAAAAGAAATAGTTGAAAAAAGTGAAAAGTTAGTCAATAACCTGAGTGTGTCTGGACAATTATCTGGGTCAATACGAATTGGAACTATTCCAGGCATCTCTTTCCTCCTGCCTGAAACCCTCCTTTGGTTACGAAAGAAATATCGTAACCTTCAAATACGAGTTTTTTCACATTTAACTGATGAGCTGGTGAGCCAAGTTCTATCTGGGAAACTTGATGCAGCTGTTATTTCAGAACCCAAGGTGCTTGATCAACAACTACTTTCAAGACAAATCATAAGTGAACCATTGGTTGTTTTGGCTCCAAAAAATCTCACTGGAAGCACTGATAGATCACTATTAAAAGATAATTCATTAATAAGTTTCAATAGAAAAGCAGAAGTGAGTCTACGAATTGAAGAGGTTTTGAAGAGTCAAAATATAAAGGTAGATCCTATTATGGAGATAGACACTTTGGAAACATTTCAAGTCATGGTCCAAAAAGGTCTAGGAGTTGGAATATTACCCATTTCCTCCGTGAGACCTCACTTAAGGGACTCTCTCTATCTAGTTCCTTTTGGCTCACCCCCTGTTCAGAGAATAATTTCACTGATCCAGCGGACTGACCATCATAAAACTAATACATTAGATGCGTTCTTTGACGCAATGAGAGAAAATGTTAAAAAAGATGGAATAGTTGCACGAAAACAGGTTTAATTTCGGGGATAATCTTTTTCTTTTTCAGGAACGAGTGGAAAACGTGCTCTACCTTTCACAGCTGTCGGGCTATTGCCAGTCCTTAGGTATTGGTTAGACGCATTAAAATGGGGTTGAAAATCCCATGGTCTTGATGTTCCTTTCATTAGAACACGTTGCACAAAGTGTCGTCTCTGTTGACTAGCTATAATATCTTTCTTCATTTCCTGAGGATTCCAACGACTTAATATATCAGTAACCATTTCCTCCGCTCTGCCTTTAAATTCCGGATTTTCGCATAGGTTTTGAGTTTCATTAGGATCTGTTCTCAAATTAAACATCATCCCAGGGTCTGTTTCGCAATAAATATACTTCCAATCACCTTTACGAAGAATTAATGCAGGCGCATATGTCCCCTCAGCCGTAAATTCTATCATTACTTCATCAGATTGATTATCCTGTTCTCCATAAAGTAAAGGCTTAATTGATTTGCCATCAATTAAATCCACAGGCTTGACTTTATCAGTTGGAGAAGCAAAATCGATGAATGTTGGAAGTAAATCGACCAAAGAGACTAGTCTCTTTTCTCTTACTCCCTTTAGACCACCTGGGGCAGCAATGATCATTGGAACGCGCACTGACCATTCGAATGGATTAAATTTATACCACATTCCCCTTTCGCCTAACATTTCCCCATGATCAGCAGTAAAGATAACAACAGTATTTTCATCTAATCCACTCTCTTCTAATACTCTCTGTAATCTGCCTACCATATGGTCCATATAACTCACCATTCCGTAATAAGCATGTCTGGCATTGAGAATATCTTCACTTGTAACCTTATGCTCGTCATTTCGGATCAAATAGTAGTACCTTTGAGACCAAGGATCTCTTTCCTCAACTGGTTTTCCTGTAACTTCAGGCATATTGATCTCTGAATGGTTGTAAAGATTCCAATATTTTGACTGGGTTGTAAATGGATTATGGGGATGAGTGAAACTCACCGCTAGAAAGAAAGGTTCCCCAGAGTGATTGCGAGCGTAGTCCCAAAGCTTAACCTCAGCTTGATGGCAAGCTTCTTCGTCATAGTCAATCTGTAAGGACCTTTCAGATATCCCGGCTTCGACTACTGATCTCATTGACATGCCAGAAGGAGGTAATTGATGTCCTTCAGCCAGCCAATCAGGCGTCCAACCAAAATCAGAGGGATATATATCAGTTGTAACCCGCTCTTGAAAGCCATGTAATTGATCTGGGCCAACGAAATGCATTTTTCCGGACAGGCAAGTATGATAACCTAAATCTACCAGATAATGGGCAAAAGTTGGGACTTGAGCAGGAAATTCTGCTGCGTTATCATAAGCTCCCACTCTCGAAGATAATTGTCCAGACATCATGGAAAACCGTGAAGAAGCACAGATTGGATTATTGCAATATGCATTTTGAAAGACAACACCCCTACTGGCCAGCTTATCAATATTTGGACTTTGCACTACCGGGTTTCCATACTGATTTAGAGCAAAAGCGGTCATCTGATCTGTTTGGATAAAGAGAAAATTTGGCTTCATCTGTTGATTCCTTAATGAATTTATTGAAATTAGTTTTAAAACAATTTATCTGTCGGGTAATAAAACAGTCGTAGTCCAAGGTAAGAAGGTTATTAAACCCCATAAGAGAAACAGTGGTAATAACAGTTTAAGAATATTTTTCATAACAGCTGGGTAAGGTACATTCATGACTCCGGACACCACAAATAGATTTAACCCATAAGGAGGTGTAACGAAACCAATGGTTGTACCTATCACAAACACTACTCCCCAATGTACTGGATCTATATTAAAGTGATCAGCGATTGGTGCCAAAATGGGCCCTAAGATCAATACTACTGCTGTAGACTCAGTAATGGCGCCAACAAGAATAATAATTAACATCATCAGTAAAATTGATAGATAAACCCCATAGTCCATTCCTATAGAAGTAATGCCTTCTTGTAATAACTGAGAAAGACCTAGTACGGAAGCAACCTGTTGAAATTGAACAGAAAAAACAACTAATGGAACAATCAAGCCAGTAAGAGAGGCACTTTGCATTAAAATATTTGGGATGTCTCTGAATTTTAATTCTCTGCTAATAAAAATTCCAGCAAGCATACAATATAATGTTACGACACCAGCTGCCTCAGTTGGACTAAAATAGCCCCAGTAGATACCAAACAAAATTATTCCAATCGCGATAAACCCTAACCAGGCATTACCAGCATTCTTGACTATCTGCTCGAATTTAAGTGCTTTAAACCCTTGTGTAGGTTCTTTTCTACGGGTTAGGAAAACTGCAGTAGATACGAGAACTAAAACCATGAGTATTCCTGGAATAATCCCACCTACAAATAAATCAACGGAAGAAACATCTACAGTGACGCCATATATTAAAAACATTACGGAAGGAGGTATGATGACGCCAACCGTCCCACCAGCGGCGACGAGTGCCGCAGATAAGCCTTTATCAACGCCTTTCTTCTCAAGTTCTGGACCTAACAACCTTCCCATAGTAGCTGCAGTGGCTGCATTAGAGCCACTTACTGCTGAAAATAAGCCACATGATACCATAGTAGTAGCGGCCGTTGCTCCTGGCAAAAACGGAACAGTGCTTTGAGCAAACTTAACCAATTTCTGCGATATCCCTCCCGCCGTTAGTAAATCACCAGTGGCTACAAATAGTGGTACGGCAAGAAACACATAGATAAGTACCGCTTCACTAGAAGTAACACCTACATTTATTAACGGAAATTCAACCACAAAATAGGAAGTGCCAATCACCCATCCAGAAATAACTAAAAGAACTGGAGTTCCCAAGAGGAACATTACGATAGCGATACCAGAAATAATTAAAGTCAAATCCAATTAAAGCTCCTAAACTGCATTAACCCACTAACTAACAATCAGGTTTTTATCTTTTTCTTCTCCGTAACCAGGACTTCTTACTATCCTGTACATGTTTTGCAAAATTCTTATCATGGCAAAAAACCATCCAGCAGGCACAGCTAAACTAGCTGCAGCCATAGGAATATTAGTACCAAATATGTGTCGGCCTAGCTGAAAATCGTTCATGACTACCTCTACTGAGGTAACAAAAACTACCAAACCAACTATTAACCAAATACAATAATCCAGAATTTCAAACGCCTTTCTTACTTTCTTAGGCATCATTTCTCTAAACGTCATAAAAGATAATTGCTTTCCAGATCTTAGATTCGCTGACATAGCAAACCATGCAAGCCAAACAAAAGCATACATGGAAACGTCTGGTCCCCAACCAAACTGTTCTCCAGTTACCATTCGGCGCAAAGTTTCTAGACTGACAATTAGGATCAAAGTCATGTAGCTTACCAACATGACGAAGCGCTCGACTTTGGTAACAATACTATCAAAGGAAATACTAGCCATAGCCTTCAGTTCTACTATTTAAAAAAATGGATTTATAGTTAAGATAATGCAAAAGAAAAGGAGTTATACTCAAGCAAAAATACCTAAAGTACAACTCCTTTTCGATGAATTAAGTCCACCACTTCTGCATATCTATTGATTTCCCTTTTAGCCCATCTGCTTGTTCTTTCATGACGCCATAAACATCATATCCACCAATTTTATCGAGTTGAGATCTTATAGAGCTATAGAGATTCATGTTTTTCTCCACCCCACCCAAATCTGCAAAGGCAGCTCTCTCACCATCAGTTAAGCGGATGTCTCTCATAGGAACTTTTTGATATTCACTATCTGCCGTTGGTGCTTCACCATTACCTACTATTGCATTACTTGACTTAATTCCTTCTTCATAAGCAAGCTTTTGAGCTTCCCAGGCACTTTCATAAACAACCTCTTGTAACCGCCCTGGCATTTTATCAAAGCTCTTGCTTGCTAAGAAAGCAGGACACACACCGGGTGAGAAATTTACATCTACTGCTTGGGCAGATACTTTCGTCATGCCATAACCAGCCGCAGCAGAAGGAAATGTTTCCATAGCATCTACTACACCTGACTTCATACCTTCTAAAGTTTCTACCCAGGCCAAAGGAATAGGATTCATACCAAGACTCTGTGTAAAGTTTTGAAACATTTCACTTCCCGATATCCTTATCTTTGCTCCCTTTAGCTCGCCTGGAGTTTTAATGTCACCCTTATCGCTATACTTTAACCCCATGAAAATGCTTCGCATGTCTCCATAATAATGCAGCATTTCCATTCCGTATGCCTTTCTCATTATGCTTCGATAGTGCTTTTCGCTTTCCGGACTAAATAGAAAATTAAATATTTCATCTCTTCCTGCCCAAAGCATGGGCCAATCAATCGCATTAGAAAAAGCAGCAACAAGACTTAAATTGGTTGAGGAGGCTGATCCTATATCCAGAACTCCGCTAGCAACTTTTTTTGCACATGCTGTTTCGGCACAAACTTGATTTTTGTCTAGTAATTGAACAGAAACTTCGCCATCGCTTTTTTCTTGAATCGCTTTAGCCAAATGATACATCCCACTAGCAAGATACCGATCCGCTTTTGGCGCAATTATGGTTCCAAACCTGAGTTTAAACTTTGCAGAGCTGGCGGCATTTGCCTCAGATAGCACATACTTATCTAAATTTGGGATAATTCCGGTGGATGCCACAGCAACGGCCGCATATCCTAAGGCTTTAATCCCATATCTCCTAGTAATATTAATTTCTTCAGTTTGGTTTAGTTTCCGATTCATTATTTTTCTCCCTATTGAATTTTTTTGATTATTTTTGATACTAAGCTTATTAATTGCTATAATTATCTCGGGCAATTGTGATTAAATCCATGAAAAAAAACTAATGAAGTTCAACAAATTTTCTTAAGAAGTCTTCTTATAAATTAAGAGAAGGTTAATAGAACCTAACAAAAACTAATAAAAGTGATAAGAGTTAATGAAGAACCCTCTTAAATTTAGGTGCTCTTAACTAAATTATAAACTTTACTTATTGGCCATAATAATAAGGATTGGGCTATTGTAATTGATATGGAAAATTTTTGTTTAGGCGAGTGATTCACTTTGAAGGCAAATAGTACAAAAATAAGTGACAAAAAAAATACTGGTCCCCTTTCAGGGCTAAGAATTCTTGACTTATCTCGGATCTTAGCCGGTCCAACCTGCACCCAGCTTTTGGGAGACTATGGAGCCGATATTATAAAAGTGGAAAAACCTGGATCTGGTGATGATACTCGTGCTTGGGGGCCTCCTTATGCTAAAGATGAAAATAATGAGGATACGGCAGAGAGTGCTTATTATTTATCTTCAAATCGTAACAAGCGTTCAATAACCCTTGATATTTCAAAAAAAGATGGCCTTAAAACTCTAAAGTCACTTTTAAATCACAGTGACGTTTTGATTGAAAACTTTAAGGTAGGGAGCTTAGCTAAATATGGACTTGATTATGAAACCTTATCCCATGAATATCCCGAGCTAATTTACTGTTCAATAACCGGCTTTGGGCAAACCGGTCCTAATGCTCATCGCCCCGGGTATGACTTATTGGCCCAAGCTTTTGGAGGTATAATGAGTATTACAGGAACACCTCAAGGTGAACCAATGAAAGTTGGAGTTGGAATAGCTGATGTCGTTTGCGGACTATATTCATGCACAGCTATTTTAGCAGCCTTGCAGCATCGAAATTTGACCAAGGAAGGTCAACACATTGATATTAGCCTAATTGACACCCAAATCGCTTGGCTTATCAATGCTGGTACCAATTATCTAATTTCTGGCCAGGAACCTAATAGATTGGGCAATCAACATCCCAATATTGTTCCATACCAAGTTTTTGAGGTGACAGATGGTCATGTTATTATTGCAGTTGGAAATGATGATCAATTCGCCAGATTTTGTCAGATAATTGGTCGCACTGACATTTCAAAAAATGAAAAATATAGTACAAACAATAAAAGAATAGAAAATAGAGAAGAGTTAATATCAATGTTATCCCTGGAGATCAAGAAGTTCTCAAAAAATAGCTTGATAGAAAAAATGGATGAGCACAAAATACCTGGTGGTTCAATAAATAATTTGGGAGAGGTATTTAATTCAAGTCAAGTAAAGGCGCGTAATATGAAAATCAAAATGTGGAATAGGCGATTTAAAAATGGATCCATTGACCTAATTGGGAATCCAGTAAAATTTAATAAAACCCCAGTAAGTTATCGTCTCACACCTCCCACATGCGGTGAACATAATGACGAAATAGGCTATGAGATTAATACTGCCTTTAAAAAGAAATCAGCAAAAGAGTAAGAGAATGACTGACCTAAATAAAGACCAAATAAACCTTAAGAATAGAGCAAAAGAATTAGCTGAAAAAAGCTTTCTTCCAAAAGCAACAGAAGTTGACCGAACTGAGGAATATCCATGGGAGAGTATTAAAACCCTTAATAAAGAGGGATTTATGGGCATGACTATTCCAGAGAGTTACGGAGGCAAGGGGTGTAATTATCATGACGTAGTCATTGTAATAGAGGAAATGGCGAGATGCTGTGCAACAATGGGTAGAATTACAGTTGAAGCTAACATGGGCGCAATAGGTGCCATCATGGAATATGGAACTGAAAAACAAAAGAAACTTGCTGCTGATTGTGTCCTATCAGGGGATAAACCGGCGATATGCATAACAGAGCCAGGAGCAGGCTCTGCTGCTACTGAAATGACCACAACCGCTGAGTTGAAAGGCGAAAAGTATATTCTTAATGGTCAAAAATATTGGATTACTGGTGGTGGAGTATCACGACTCCATTTAATTTTCGCCAAACTAATGGAAGATGGTGAGTCAAAGGGCATTGCTGGTTTTATAGTATTGAGGGACGAAAACCAAGCTTTAAAGGTAGGTGCTCGCGAACCAGCCATGGGAGTTAGAGGAATACCTGAAACCTACATTCACTTTGAAAATATGGAAGTAGACAAAGATATGATTGTTATACCCCCAGAAGGTATAAAGCGTGGGTTTGCTGGTTTAATGAATGCATATAATGCTCAAAGAGTAGGTGCAGGCACAGTGGCGCTTGGCATAGCCCAAGGAGCTTATGAAAGCGCATTGTCATACGCTTTGGATAGAAAACAATTTGGTCGACCTATAGCTGAATTTCAAGGACTCCAATGGATGATGGCAGATATGTCCATTGGACTAGAAGCATCAAGAGCTTTATTACATAACGCAGCAAAAGGCGCAGGCAACAGTTTTCCAGACATGGAGGCAGCTGCAAAAGCAAAGGTTTTGGCATCAGAAACAGCTATAAAGGTTACAAATGACGCGTTACAAATCCACGGATCAATGGGTTACTCCCGGTGCTTAGATTTGGAACGACATGTACGTGATGCTCGGATGTTTACCATAGCAGGGGGAACAGCACAAATTTTACGGACTCAAATTGCGAGTAAGATTCTTGGGATAAGGATCCCTCAGAAACGTGATGGGTATTTAAGACATAACAGTTAGTCGTATTTTAAATTCAAAAGTTTAGTCATTGTGAACGCATAGACATTTCTTAGATTTGCCATGCTCCATGAAATTCGTAAGCTATCGCTGGAGTATCTCCAATCACCCAAGCGTCATGACCAGGTTTGATAGAATAAGCATCACCTTCTCCATAGGTTTTCTCAGTCCCATCATCATGGCGGCATGTAATGTGTCCCTGGACAACTACCCCTAAATGAGTTGCCTGACAACTATCCGTACCAGCTAGTGGTTTTATATCATTAGACCATTTCCAACCGGGTTGAACCACCAATTTCATCACTTTTTGGCCACCAACATTCACCACTTCTACTTTGGCATTATTTGGCTCCATGACTTCTGAAGCATCTTTTGCAAAATTTTTTACATCGATTGAGCTCATTTTTTTTCCCTTTTCCAAAACATACACTGGTTACTTAACATAAAAAACCGTATAAATATCTGGGTGACGCAAGGATAGTTAAGAAAGTGGTTTTTTTTTATAGCCTACTATAGAAAAATCTATACTAATTGGGAAATTGGGGCTTTTGTTTTAAAGTCCTCCCACCAAAAAGAAAGGAATTAACATAATGCCATATAAGTTATTCGTAGGCCTAATTCTCATGTTCTCCGCTCCCGTCATGAGTTGGGCAGAGAGTAAAATATCTTTTGCACTTGACTGGAAATTTGAAGGACCAAGTTCCCCCTATTTTTACGCTATTGATAAAGGTTTCTTTAAAGCTGAGGGGCTAGAAGTAGAAATTTCTGCAGGGAAAGGATCACTTGACGCTATACCTAAAGTAGCAACTGGAGCTTTCCCCATAGGGTTTGCTGATATTAATAGTATAGCAAAATTTTTAGATAAGAATCCTGGAGCTCCAGTAACTGGAGTAATGATGATATATGATAAACCACCCTTCGCTATTGCAGGGCGTCGAAGCCTTGGTATCAACAGTCCAAAAGATCTTGAAGGTAGAACTTTAGGCGCGCCACCCCCAGACGGGGCCTGGGCACAGTTTCCAGCTTTTGCCTCTGCAAACAACCTTGCAGAAGACAAAATAACCGTTGAACCAGTAGGGTTTCCAACAAGAGAACCCATGCTTGCTGAGAAGAAAGTTGACGCAATTACTGGATTTTCTTTTTCTATGTTTCTAAATTTGGTTAGATTGGGGGTCCCAGAAGATGATATCTCTATTTTACTCATGGCAGATCATGGCCTAGACCTTTATGGAAACTCAATCATTGTGAATACTGATTTTGCAAAGAAAAATCCGGATGTCGTAACTGGTTTCTTGAGAGCCGTTGCTAAAGGTTGGAAAGAAGCTATTTCAAACCCAACGGATGCAGTGAAAAGCATGATAAAAAGGAACCCTGCAGCAGATTTGACCTTAGAAACGCGCCGTTTACAGTTGGCAATAGATGGTAATGTAGTAACTGATTACACCACTGCCAACGGAATGGGCAATATAGACCCATCTAGGATGGCTCGCGCTATCAAGCAACTGGGAGAAAACTACCAATTCGACAATACTCCCAATTCGGCGCTTTACTTTACTGATGAATATCTCCCGAATGATGGGAGTTTAAGGCTTAATTAATGCCCTTTAATTGGGTGGCATAACTTGCCACCCAAAAAAGAAAATTATTTAATGCATATTGAATTAAAAAATATTTCCCACAGCTTTCAACTAGAAACAGGTCCGTTGCCTGTTTTACAAAACCTATCTTTATCAGTTCCTAGAGGAAAGTTTGTTTCTATTGTAGGGCCTTCTGGCTGTGGAAAATCCACAATCACTAGATTAGTGAGTGGCTTGCTGAAATCTGATCAAGGAAGTGTATTTATTTCTGAACAAAAAGTTACTTCCCCAAGATCAACAGTAGGAATGGCATTTCAGAATCCAGTTCTTCTAGAATGGCGAAATATACTTGATAATGTCCTCTTACCTCTTGAAATAGTGTCTAAAAGTATGGCCAGTGAAAAAAAACAACAAAGAGGTCGTGAACTATTAAAACTGGTAGGCCTAGAAGGATTTGAGAAAAGTCGTCCGTCTGAATTATCTGGAGGGATGAAACAAAGAGCTTCCCTTTGTAGGGCTTTGGTGCACAAACCTGAAGTTCTTATATTGGACGAGCCTTTTGGTGCTTTAGACGCTTTTACTAGAGAAGATCTCTGGCAGACAATGCTGACTCTTAAGAAAAAAGAGACTTTTACCTGTATCCTCATAACCCATGATTTGAGAGAGGCAATTTTTCTAGGAGATGAGGTCTTAGTATTGTCAGGAAGACCTGCTACCCTCCAATTCAAACTAGAGGTTTGTCTAGGGGAAAATCGAGAGCTCGATGACCTATATACAAACCAAACCACAGAGTCCTTAGCTATTTTGAGGAAACAGATTGAAATTGCCCAAAATAAAAAAGCTGCTCATGAATAATCTTAAAAATATAATGATTCCGTTGATTGCCCTTATTATTTTTGGTTTGT
>PALK01000060.1 GCA_002710765.1 Rickettsiales bacterium
AATTTAAAATATGCCCGAGTGGTGGAATTGGTAGACACAAGGGACTTAAAATCCCTCGATAGAAATATCGTGCCGGTTCAAGTCCGGCCTCGGGTACCATCTAAAAGTAATTAAATCTCAAGGATCATTTAACCAGTAAAGACAGATATGAAAAGTCTAATTAATATAGAAAAACTTTCAGATGAAGATGAAATTACGTTTGCTGACTATGTTATATACCGTCTTTTAGATTATCAAGTTGATACTTTTTTTGGTATTACCGGTGGAGGTATTATGTATCTAATAGATTCCCTGGCTCGAAATTCTAAAACTAAATTAGTATCAGTGCATCATGAGTCTTTTGGTGGGCTTGCTGCCGATGCATATTCAAAAGTTAGTAATAATATTGGAGTTGCGCTTGGAACTACTGGGCCTGGTGTAACAAATCTTTTTACTTCTTTATCAGCAGCATGGCAGGATAGTTCAAAAGTACTTTTTATTGGAGGACAGGTAAAGTCTGCTGATTCATCAAGAATAAATAATTTTAAAGTAAGACAAAATGGAACCTTTGAGTTTGATGCTATTGATAACTATAAAAGCATCACGAAGTATTGTGACATTATTCAAGATGTTGAATCTGGCATTATTCAACTTGAAGAAGCAATACATTCGTTAGATTATAAAAGACCTGGTCCAGCATATATAGAAATTCCCTTAGATGTTCAAGGAAAAAAATTAAAGATAAAAAACATAAAAAAAATTCATTCTTCAATTAAAAAACCTTCTGAAAATCCAAATAGAATGTCTGTTGATTTGAAGGCTTCAGAGAATCCTTTATATATAATAGGTGCAGGTGTTTTAAAAAGTAACTCTGCAAAGAAATTAAGAACATTTCTAGTAGAAAATGATTTACCTTATGTGGTTACACCTCTAGCAATAGGATTTTCAGATTCAAATGATAAAAATTACCTTGGTGTTCTAAGCATAAGAGGAAATCGTTCTGCTAATATTATTAGTCAACAAGCTAATACCATTATTATTTTTGGCTGTAGCTTGCATCAACAGATTGTGGGATGGGATCCAAAATTATTTAATCCAAAAGCAAAAAAAAATATGGTTTGAAATAGACAAAAATGTCACTGATTTAAGATCAAAGCAAATTTCTATTGATGATATTTATAATATTACTGTCGATCAAGCATATGACGCTATCAAGGAAAATAGAATTGAAAAAGACTCTCTCAAAAAGTGGAATTCATATGCGCAAGAAATAAAAAGTAATTTTTATAATTACAAAAAGTCCTCAACGGAGTTAGACCTATATCATGCAATGGATATTTTGAATAGATATATTGAAAAGTTTTTTTGTATTGCCACGGATGCTGGTCAACCATGGTATATAGTCCCTCAGTCGCTTCGACTTTCAGAAGATATACAATTTATCTCATCTGGATCTTTTGGAGCTATGGGGATGACAGTTCCCTATATGATTGGAGCTGGGCAAATAAATCCAGAAAAATCTGTTCTTGGTGTTATTGGAGATGGATCTTTGATGATGTGTCTTCAAGAACTTTCAACATTGAAAACATATGTATCTAATTTTATTTTAGTCATAGTAAACAATAATGGTTATGGATCTATAAGAGGCACGCATAATAAGTTTTTTGAAGGCCGAACTATTGGAACAGATAATTCGAATGGAGTATTTATACCTAATTATGAATCAATTAGTAATTCATTTGCTATTAAATACAAATCAGCCAAAACACTAGATAAATTAGATAATATTCTAAATGATTATCAAAATGGACAGTTAATTATTGAAATTTTTTCAGATAAAGATCAAGATGTTGAGCCACTTGTAGTTAGCAAGATGGATGAATCGGGTAATTTTGTAAATACTTCAATAGATGAAATGTATCCCTTCGTTGAATTTAAAAAGTTTAAATAATGATTTTAGATAAGTTAAGTAATTTTAAAATCAATAAAGATGAATGGCTTTTGATAGACTTACGAACTGATATCCCTGATCTAGGTCCAGGTAGTGATGCAATAAATAGACATACTCAATATTCAAATCCTGTAGCAATTTTAAATAAAGATAACATTGAGGGAATAGGTGCAGGATTTACGCTAGGTCTTGGAAATAATTTAATTTGCAGCGCAATAGAAGATATTTTAAATGCTTGGGATGGGCAAACGTTGCGTGATATTGCAGTACATAATTCAACTAGCATATATGATGCTATTTCTAATCCTCACCAAATAAGATGGTTGTCACCTAATGCTGGCGTTAATTATCAGGCTGTTGGAATAATTATGAACACAATAATTGATTGGATTGGTAAAGCTGAAAAAATGCCAGCTTGGTTAATGTTTGCCAAGTTAAACAAAGATGAGTTTCATAGGTTTTATGACGAACCAATTAACTTATCCCACATCATGAAAAAAGAAGACTATTTATTTTCGCAAAATATCGTAAATGATAATTACAAAGATAAAGCTATTACTGCTTATCATACTACTTGGATAGGATCTTCATCCAAAGAATTGGCAAATGAAATAAACACCATAAATAAATTAAAAGGAATTAAATTATTCAAGCTAAAAATTGGAAATGATATAGATATCTTTATAAAAAAAATTCAAGAATTAAAGTCACTTTTGCCTAAAGACATCTTGCTTTGTACAGACGCTAATCAAACAATGAATTTAAATTCAGCAAAAAAGTTTGTTTCTAATGCAGATTCATTAGACCTTCTATGGTTAGAAGAACCTTTTGCACCGGATAATGTAGATGCTTTTAAAAAATTAATAGACTATAAAAATGCAAATAATTTTAAAATAGAGATTGTGACAGGAGAAAATTGTCCTTCCCCACATATTGCTGCTGCTCTTATGAAGATTGGTATAAATCGTTTTCAGGCTGACCCGTGTAGAATGATGGGCTTCATTGACATAATTCTTGTATCTCAACTTGGTAGATTTTTTAATGTTCCAATTACACCTCATGCAGGAGGATCTTGTCTAGATGAACTTTCGTTGCATATTAGTTTTTATGATCAAATTCATAATAATTTAGATATAAGCAAGGCATTAATTGAAAATGTAGGATTTTGTTCACATTTTATGAAGTATCCAAGTGTTGTAAGTGATGGTAAAATTCATGCTCCAACAGAGCCTGGACTTTTAGTTGGATTTGATAGGGAAGTTAGTAAAAAATTCATAAATTATAAAAAGGGTATCACATGGCTGAAGCTTTGATTGTTGGTGCAGGTGCAATTGGTAGAGGATATCTTCCATGGGAACTTAAAAATTTTGAACTTACGTTTCTTGATTCAAATAAAGATTTAATAAAGAGTTTAAAAGAAAATTGTGGTTACAACACTTTCATGTCTTTTGATACGCATCTAGAAAAATATAAAGTGGATAATGCTGAATTCGTATCTTCTATTAGTGATATAAACTTAGATAATTTTGATATTGCAATAATTTGTGTTGGGCCAAGAAACTTAAAGTATCTTCCTCGAGAGCTAGGACAATTAAAGTGCCCCATCTATAGTCTTGAGAACGACTCTGAAACAGTTTTTGAATTAAGAGATCTTTTTGATAAAGCAGATATATATTTTGGTGTTCCTGATGTAATTACCTCTTTAACAGCTTCTCCTGAAAATATAAAAGATGATGTTAATGCACTTCATACTGAAAATGGAGTTTTATATTTGGAAGATCACGGAGATATAAAAAGAGAACTTAAAGACTTAATGCCTAAAGTTGAATGGATTAGTAAAGAGAGAATGATTAAAGAATGGGATGCAAAACTATATATTCACAATACACCACACTGCATAGCAGCATTTTATGGTTACTTAAATAACTGTGAATATGTTCATGATGCTCTAGCAATAGATTCAGTTAAATTAAAGCTTAATGGAGTTGTTGATGAGGTATTGCAAACATTAAAAATTTTAACAAATCATGATCACGACTTTCTTGAATGGTATGCTGAGAAAGAAATTTCAAGATTTAGCAATAAATTACTATACGATCCAGTTAAGAGGGTTGCAAGACAACCCTTAAGAAAGCTTGCTCCAGGTGGAAGATTAGTTGGAATTTTAAAACTTTGCTTACAAGCTGGGGTTATGCCTATTAATTTAGCAAATGGTATAGCAGCATCCCTAAAGTATGATTTCGATGATGATGAGGATTCTGTTTATTTAAAAAATATTAATTACATTGGTATTGAAGCTTTTTTAAGTTTCATGATAAAAGTTAATCCTAATTCGATCGAAGGCGAATGGATAATAAATGCATACAAAAATTTTAAATCTTAGTATGGAAAATTTAATTACAAAAATAGCATTTGTAGCTGCAAAATATTTAGATTCTAATAGTGTTTCCAATGAAGTTTTGTTAAAAAAGAATAACAACTCAAGAGACGTTGTAACCGAATTAGATTATTTATTAAATGAAAATATTAAAAAAGTAATTCTTGAAGAAATATCAAATGCTTTAATCCTCTCTGAAGAAGATGAAATTTGTAATAAAAGTAATTATTTTAAAGATTTAACTTTTGTAATCGATCCCCTTGATGGATCACAAAATTTTTCACTAGGATTTCCTTTTTACTCTTCATTAGTGGCAGCAATTGAAAATAATAAGATTATAGCAAGCGCAGCAGTCTCAAGTTTTAATGAGCAAATGATTATATGGGATAAAGTTAATGGATTAAAATCAAATTTTCAAAATGTTAAATCAAAAAGTATATCGCCTTCATATTTTGCTTATTCACCTATAAAGACTAGCTTAAATGATGATTTTATCTATAAAATAATTCGTAATATTGATAAACACTCTTCAGGTATATATAGATGGGGCTCTGCATCTAACGGCATCCTTGAATTATTAAATGGTCGCATTCAATCATTTATAGGTTATGAAATAAGAATATGGGATTGTTTGGCTTTTTTACCAATCCTTCTTAATGCTGGAATTAATTCCGCATTCTACATCGAAGGAATGAATATGACCCTCATTGCTAGCTCTGATATAAAACATTATGAATCTTTAAAAAAAACTTTCGAAAAAAATAATATTTATCTTAAAGATTATTCTTCAGTTGAGGTAAGCATTAAAAATGAATAGTATTTATTTATTTTGTGGTGGAAATAAAAATTATCCAAATGGTAAATCAAAACCACTTCAAAAATTTGCTGATGGCAATGAACTAATATTGGATAATTATCGGCATATTGAAAAGTATTTCGATAAAATTACATATGTTGTTGAACATGATGAAATCGATTTGTATAAAGAAATTCTTTCAAAATCTAACCTAGATGCACAAATTTTGAAAGTAAAAAATGAAACGTCCACACTTCAAAAACTTAGAAATGCTTGTGATTTAATGGATGAAGAATACGCCTCGTTTAGCTATCCAGATATATTTTGCAGCAAAAACTTTTGGAGTATTTCCAAGGATAAAGATTTTACTATTTCTAGAGTTTCAATCTCATCAAGGTTCCCAAGAATTTACTCTGATATTTTTACAAATGTTGTAAAGGGAATATCTAATTACCAATCTCGTGTTCCAGCAAATCCTCATTATATTTTTGGTGGTAAATTTGATTTTAATGTTGAGCAACTCAAAAAATTTATCATAGATTTTAAAATAGAAAACAAAAATTTAGAGATAGATTTCTTAGATGAATTAGCACTAAAAAAAACAATTCATTTAAAAACAATATTTGAAGAATGGTTCAATATTGATTCAGATAGAGATTATTCAAATATGATGAAACTATATGGCAAAGACACCTAAAGTAGTATTAACAGGTGCGTCAGGCTGGTACGGAAACTCTTTTATTTATTCTTTTGTAAATAAGTTTGGCTTCGAAAATATTCATAACTTACTTCTTTTAACTTCTGATGGTAGAAATATTTATCATAAATTACTGAACCGTTCTTTTACTACATTTAGTCTGAATAAATTTGAAGATAATTTTAAAAGTTTCGAAAAATTTAAAGACTCAGACTTATTTGTTCAAGCTGCGTTTTTAACTAGAGATAAAATTAACAAATATGGCAAAAAAAAATATGAAAATATTAATTATCAAATCATTGAAGACTCAGAAAGATTATTTAATTACATAAATCCATTAACTAGAGTTTTAATATCTAGCGGGGCTGTTGAGGATAATAATGATTTATATGGAAGGATTAAATGTTTTGAGGAGAATTCAGTAATTGGTTCTAAGTGCTCCTCTAAAATTATATTCAGAGTATATGGGGCAATGGGAATTAATACACCGTTATCAGATTGGTCTGCAATAGCAGATTTAATATCTTCATCAAATAAATTAAATAGCGTAAATTTAAAAAGTACTAAAAATATTGTTAGAGGATATGTCTCATTTGAAAAATTATCAGAATTAATAATAAAAATGTCAATTTTCAAATTAGAAAAGCTCAATCTAACAATTCCTGCCATTGAGCATGTCAGTAGTTTGCATGAAATAGCTAAAATGATTTCTCAAATAGGTAAATCAAAATTTATTCACAAAGGTATCAATCTTGAAGAAATGCCAGACATTTACACAGCAGATTCAACTAAATTTCTGAACATTTTAGATAAGTATGATATTGACAGAACATCTTTAATTGAAGATATAACAAAAACGATGCAGTCTCCTCACTTGCAATAGATTAAAATCTCATTCTAGACTAAAATTAGCAAATTATTACTACAAAATTATTAAATGCCAAAAAATAAAAAAATAAAAGCTGTTATTTTGGCTGGAGGTCTTGGTACAAGAATTTCTGAAGAAACCTCTATAAAACCAAAACCAATGATAGAAATAGGGGGAAAACCAATAATTTGGCATATACTTAAACTTTACTCTTCTCATGGAGTAAATGACTTTATAATTTGTTGCGGTTATAAAGGATATTTATTAAAAGAATATTTTGCTAATTACTTTTTACATCAGTCAGACGTAACATTTGACATGGCAAAAAATAAAATGATTGTTCATGATGAAAGAGCAGAACCTTGGAAAGTTACTCTTGTTGATACTGGTGAGAATTCAATGACTGGAGGTAGATTAAAATCTATATCAGATTATTTAATAAATGATGAATACTTTTGTATGACTTATGGTGATGGACTTAGTGATGTAAATATATCTCAACTCATCGACTTTCATGTTAGTCACGGCAAGCAAGCAACTATAACATCAGTATTTGCTCCAGGAAGGTTTGGTATTCTTGACATTAATAAAGACGATCAATCTGTCAATAGATTTATTGAAAAGCCTAGAGGAGATGGCTCAAAAATAAATGGTGGATTTTTTGTTTTATCTCCTAAAGTTATCGAGCTTATCGATTCTAGTGCTACTGTTTGGGAAAAAGAACCTCTTGAGAAACTAGCACATGATAATCAGTTAATGGCATACAATCATGATGGTTTTTGGCAACCAATGGATACTTTGAGAGATAAAAACTTTTTAGAGGAACTATATAGTTCTGAAAATTGCCCATGGAAAATTTGGTAACCTATATATTTTAATGATTAGTATTTAATTTTTTTAAAAGGATTTAGAAATGAATGATTATATAAGAGTCCCCTATGGCTCAACAGTTCACGGTCAAGAAGAAATTGATGCTGTGGTGAATGTTCTTAAGACAACAACTCAGATGTCAACTAATGTAAGAGAATTCGAAGCCAAAGTTGCTGAAAAGTATGAACATGACTTTGGAATAATGGTAAATTCAGGATCCTCCGCTCTTTATTTATCAATCGAAGCGCTTAATTTACCTGAAGGTTCTGAGGTTATCACACCTGCTTTGACATTTGGAACAACTGTTGCTTGTATTGTAAATAGTGGATTAGTTCCAGTATTTGTTGATGTTAAAGAAGATACTTATTGCATTGATGAGACAAAAATTGAAGAAAAAATAAATGAAAATACATCAGCAATTGTAGCGCCAGATTTGATGGGAAACATATGCGAGTGGCCAATAATTAGAGAGATGGCTGACAAATACAATTTAAAAATACTTGTAGATTCAGCAGATACTATTGGTGCTACATATGATGGAGTTTCTACCGGAAGTTTTGCAGATGTCGCGATTACAAGCTTTTACGGCTCGCATATTATTAATGGGGCTGGAAATGGGGGAATGATAGTTACCTCAGATAAAAAGGTGGCTGATAAATGTAGTCTATTAAGATCATGGGGAAGAAGTTCATCTTTGTTTGTTGAAAGTGAAGCCATTGAAAATAGATTTAATGTTCAATTAGAAGGAATCCAGTATGATGCTAAATTTGTTTTTGAAGAACTTGGATATCAGCTTGAACCATCTGAGATAAGTGCAGCTTTTGCATTGGTTCAATTCAATAAGCTTGACAAAAATATGGAGTTAAGAAATAAACATTTTGATTCACATCTAAGTTTTTTATCAAAATATTCTCAATTCTTTTCTCTTCCAAAGCAAAATCCAAAAGCATATACATGTTGGCTTGCATTTCCTATGGTTGTAAAAAAAGAAGCTCCTTTTAACAGAACTGACATGCAAATTTTCCTTGAAAAAAGAAATATTCAAACAAGAGTAGTCTTCACTGGGAATGTTCTTCGTCAACCAATGATGAAGAATGTAAAATATGTTGGCAAAGCTGATGATTTTGTAAATGCTGATAGAGTAATGAAACAAGGAATTTTATTAGCATGTCATCATGGACTTGATGATGAAATGATAAATCATCTATATCAAAGTATTGATCTTTTCATAGAACAATATAAATGATAACTCTATAAATGCATATCGCAGAAGATAATCTAATTTTTGATTTAGATGGGACACTTTTTGATTCTGCGCCTGAAATTCTAATTTGCCTCAAAAAGTCTCTATATCTCAACAATATCGACATAAAAAATAATCTTAATGAATTAATAATTGGCCCCCCACTTAAAGAAACACTTAATGAATTAGTTCAAAAAAAAGATAAACATAAAATAGACAAAATAATTAAAGATTTTATTGAGTTATATGATTCTGATTATTGTTTTAAAACAAAACTATATAAAGGAGTTAAAAAAACATTAAAAATTTTAGAAAAGAAAAAAAATTTAATCCTTATTACTAATAAAAGAATTGCTCCAACTGAGAAAATGTTAAAGAATTCCAAAATTATCGAATTTTTTGACAACCATTTCTCTGTAGATGAAAACGATCAGTCTAAAAAAGATAAAAGTACACTGATTGCAAAAACAATTAAAGATTTCAAAATCAATCCTAGAAATACTGCATATATTGGTGACACAATGGGCGATTTTATTGCATCTAAAAACAATAACATTAAATTCTTCTATGCAGGTTGGGGGTATGGTGAGTTTGTGAAAGATGCGGACTTGCACCTGAGCGATATTAAAGAAATGCTATAAATACTTATTTATTTGTTCAATCGTTAATTCATAAATTTCTTTTTTTAAAAAGAAATTCTCATACCAAACAGCAGTTTCTTTAATAGCGGTATCAATATCCATCAAAGGTTCCCAATTTAAAATATGTTTAGCCTTAGATGAATCCAATCTTAATATTTTTGATTCTGGTAGATTTTCATTATTATCAATAACGACATTTGAATTACAAGAACTCCAATTAGATATAAATTTGTTAGTTAATGTTTTTACATCAATTTCATTTTCTTCTTGAGGACCAAAATTAAATGAATCAAATAAATCTTTTTTATCCTCGTTATATATTGCTAATTTTAAATAACCGTTAACAACATCAATTACATGTTGCCAAGGCCTAATTGCGTTTGGACTTCTAAGGACAATATCTTTTGTATGCTCTATGGATTCAACAATATCAGTGATAATCCTATCTTTTGCCCAATCGCCACCACCAATTATATTTCCAGCCCTTGCAGTACATAATTTTAGAGCATTAAAAGAAAAGGCATGTGATTTTGTTAAAATTTCTGTGCATGCTTTTGATGCACTATAAGGATCTTTACCTCCCATAGGATCTGATTCAATAAATCTTTCTCCAAATTCATTATTTTCATAACATTTATCTGTTGTAATACAAATAAAATTTACATTTGTATCTAAATTTTTACAGCTTTCAAGAACATTTAAGGTTCCAATCACATTTGTATTGAAAGTCTCGATAGTCTTAACGTAGCTTTCTCTTACAAGAGGCTGTGCAGCTAAATGAAATACGATGTCTGGAGAAATCTCTTTTATGGCAGAATTTAATTTATTAAACTCACAAATATCAATGTATTTTTGTTTTATTTTATCTTCAAGATTTAATAATTTAAATAAATTTGGTGAAGTGTTTGGTTCAAGACTAATACCATATAACGAAGCACCCATTTCATAAAGTGTGGTCGAAAGCCATGAACCTACAAACCCAGATGAACCAGTAATAAGTATTTTTTTATTTTTATAAAAGTTTTGCAAAATTTTTTAACTACTTTTTAATTATCAAAAACAACTTAATATAAATTTTAGAAAATTTAACCTAATGCTATAAATATATAATTTGTTTATTATATATGATTCTTTATCTCAACAATCCAATTAGTGTAAATATAATTTTTTTAAAACATATATAATATAATCATCAATTTATGCCTGCATTCATCTAAGTAATTAAAAAAATATGAAGCCGCTTTTAGAGATTCTAATACCTACTTTTAATAGAAATGAAAGCGCTGAAGCTTCAATTAAAAGTGTTTTAGATTGCAACGATCAAAGATTGACCGTCAGATGTAACTCTAATGGTTACGAACCAAATTTAGAAAAATTTCGAAATTTTAATTCTAGAGTTAAGTATGACTGTTTTGAATCTAATAGGGGACCCAAAGCTAACAACTTAAAACTTTTTAATGAAACAAATGCAAAGTTTTGCATGCTTTTGTCTGATGAGGATAGAGTTAATAATATGAATTATGAAAATATATTAAATTTTCTTGAGAACATAGACAAAAATACTCAAGTTATTGCATGTTCAATATTTGATAAAACTACAAATGATTATTATTGGAAGCCTAGTTTAAGAATAATGGAATCTAACATACATAACTATGTTGCGCTAAGCCCATTATCGACTTACATGACAGGTTTAATTTTTCGCGTTAAATCTTTGAAGGCAATTGATATTAATGCTCTTACTAGTTTAAGTGACTCTAATGCATATAGTCATCTAGATATAACACTTTACATGCTTCGTAATGGTAACCTAAAATTTTTTCATGAAAGATTTGTAGAAAAGGGCGCAGATATAAAGTTTGGAGGTGATGGCTATTCTCATAAATTAAAAAATTCTACTAAAAATTCAATTGATAACAAAAATATGGACTTAAATCCTTCAATTTATGGTCCTAAGGCAAGAGCTAGACAATTTTATTACCGTGAAAATCTTCTTAACAAATTGAAATCTGAAATCAGCCCTGTTTCTATTTTTATAGGAAAACTCAATTATATTGATTTCTTTTATAGAAGTATCATGAGAGCTGATCAGCTTGTTATTCTTCCAAAAAAAACACTCTTAAAAAATGAAACAATGACGGCATATCTAGATTCAAAAAATAAAAATGAAAATTCAGGTTCTACGACTGCTTCTTTTTTTAAGTTGCTTTTAAGGTTACCAGGATTCATAGCAAATCCCTTATTTTTTATACTCTCTAGTATTAACAAATTAATTCGCATGGCATACATGATGAAATTAACATTAGTTCAAAAAAATTATAAAGATTAATCTTTCATTAATTTATAATACTTGTATAGAATATAGCTAACTCAACTTATCTAGGTTCAAGGATTGTTGTTTAGAGAAATATAAGAGAGGAGTATCATATGAGCATTTTTGACTTTTCGTCTAGTAATAAGTGTCTAATCATTGCGGAGGCTTGTGATAATCATATGGGTTGTATGGAAACTGCAATTGAAATGTGCAATCAAGCAAAGTTATCTGGAGCAGATGTAATTAAATTTCAACATCATTTAGCGGATGAAGAAATGTTAGAAGACTCACCAATGTCAGATAATTTTGAAGAGCCATTATATGACTTTCTTAAGAAAAATGCTTTATCACTTGATAATCATAAAGAAATAAAAAAGCATTGCGAATCCATTGGAATTACCTATTTATGTACTCCTTTTAGTTACAAAGCAGCTGTTGAATTAATGGAATTAGATGTTTGCGGTTTTAAGATAGGATCTGGTGAAATGACTGATATTCCATCACTGTTAAAAATAGCTGATTTAGGAAAACCTATGATTTTATC
>PALK01000061.1 GCA_002710765.1 Rickettsiales bacterium
AAACAATCTTACCCGCCTCATCTTGAGGATTAATTTTTTCTATTAATTTAAGAAGTTCATTAACATCTGTTGATGGACCAACCTTAATCCCTATTGGATTGCTTATTCCTGAACAAAATTCTACATGTGCTCCATCTATTTGTCTTGTTCTATCACCAATCCATAACATATGAGCTGAAACATCGTACCAATCACCTGTTGTACTATCAACCCTGACAAAACAAGACTCATAAGGTAATAATAAGGCTTCATGAGATATAAAAAAATTTGACTCTGCAAGTTCTCTTGATGATTGACTATTTATTCCACAAGCATTCATAAAACTCAAACTTTCAGAAATTCTATCCGCTATATTCTTGAACGCCGAACCTTGAGGTGAATTTTTTACAAAATCTAAATTCCAATTTTGCACATATGATAAATCAGCATAGCCTCCAGTCGCAAAAGCTCTAATTAAATTCTGAGTTGAAGCTGACTGATAATACGCATCAAACATTCTTTTTGGATCTGGTTCTCGAGCAAATTCATTGAATTCTATTCCATTAATAATATCTCCTAAATAGCTGGGATATTCTATTCCATTTTTTTTTTCAACAGGATTTGATCTCGGCTTTGCAAACTGACCAGCTAAACGTCCTACTTTAACAACTGGAACATTAGCTGCATAAGTTAATACAATAGCCATTTGAAGAATTACTCTAAATGTATCTCTGATATTATCAGGATGAAATTCTGCAAAACTCTCAGCACAATCACCAGCTTGAAGTAAAAAGCCTTTTCCATCAACACATCTACTTAATTCTTTTTTTAGATCTCTTACCTCTCCAGCAAAAACAAGAGGAGGTAATTTTTTAAGTTTTTGAAGTGTCTTATTTAAGATTTTTTCATCTTTATAAATTGGTTGATGAAGTGCAATTTTATTTCTCCAACTTTCGGGTTTCCATTTTTTATTCATTTTTTTAAAATACAGATTATAATTTTTATAATGTTAGCAAATAATTACACATAAAATTACAACTTTACAATTTTTTATAGTTTTTGTTTGAGAGTTACGATTTCTTCTGCACTTGATGGGTGAATTCCGACTGTTCTGTCAAAATCACTTTTTTTTAGTCCACTAACAATTGCGACTGAAAAACCTTGAACTATTTCAGCAGCATCATTTCCAATATAATGAAGCCCCACAACTCTATCAGATGTTTTCTCAACAATTAATTTAATAAACACTCTTTCATTTATATTACTTAAAGTAAACTTAAGAGGCTTAAATTCACTGACATATACATCGATAGTTTCATATTTTTTTCTTGCTAATTCTTCCGACAGTCCAACAGTTGCCATATTTGGATTAGAAAAAATAGCCGTGGGAATATTTTTATACTTAAATACATCTTTATTAGTTTGTTCTAAATTTTTTATAAAGTAAACAGCTTCATTTATTGCTACAGGAGTTAATTGGACTCTATCAATAACATCTCCAATTGCAAATATATTTTTGCTTGATGTTTCAAAGTAATCATTAACAATTATAGAACCATTCTCATTGGTTTTTATATCTGTTTTCTCAAGTTTAAGCTTTTTTGTATTAGATTTTCTACCTATAGCTGCCATCACAACTTCAAAATTATATTCTTTATTATTTATATCAACTGAATAAATTTCATTTTTTTTAGTAATTTCTTTTGGTGTAGATTCAAATAAAAACTTTATTCCCTTTTTTTCCATTTCATCTTTTAAAAATAAAACAGTTTGTTCATCAAAGCCTCTTAAAATTGTATTACTCCTAATACAAATTGTAGTATCTACTCCAAGTCCATTAAAAATAGAGGCAAATTCTACTGCTATATATCCTCCACCCATTATTAAAATGTTCTTTGGCAATTTTTTTAAATCAAATGCTTCATCAGAAGTAATTATAGAATTTGATCCCTTTATTTCTGGGATAACAGGTTCTCCACCAACTGAGATAAGTATATTTTTTGCATTAATATTCAATCCATTACTGAGCTCAATAGTATTATTATTTTTAAAAGAAGCCCATTCAGGGAAAACTTCAACTCCTGCATTTGATAATAAATTTTTATATATATTATTTAATCTTTTTAACTCTTTATTTTTATTTTCAACTAAACTTGTCCAATTAAAACTTACACCATTTGTGGACCAGCCAAAACTTTTCATTATTTCAACTTCGTCATTAAAATGTGAAGAATAAGAATAAAGTTTTTTAGGAATGCAACCCCTATTAACACAAGTACCTCCTAAATCCCAACCCTCAGCTAATCCAACTTTTAGTCCTTTTGAACCTGCAAGTCTGGCAGCTCTGACTCCGCCTGAGCCTCCACCTATTACAAAAAGATCAAAATTCATTTTTTTCCCTACAAGTTAGAATAATTCTAATTTTTAGTTAATATAAGAAATATACAATAAAAAAAAAAGGGATGTTTTAAAAACATCCCTTTTTATAGTTAATGGAAAGCAAGCTTGCAATTATGATAACGACACAAAGAAAAAAAATTTAATTATTAATTTCTGAATAAAAGTCTGAAAGTATTTGATTAAAAGCATCTCTATTAATATCAGTTTTTTTAGTTCTTATAATAGAATCCTCGGAAACTTCTGAACCGAGATATTCTAATTGTTTTCTAAAACCAGTAACAAAATTTTTTCCATTCCCTCCTGAAGATGAGCAAATTAAATTTTTCTTTTCTTTAAAAGCCTCTTTCCAATCAACAGTGGCTCTACTTATCCAAGCAATCATGTTAGTAACTATTGGGGATATTCCACCATTATACTCAGGACTGCACCATACAATTGCATGAGAATGTAATAATATATCTTTTATTTTTTCAATATTTTTTGGAAAATTTTTATTTTCATTAAACTTGCTTTCCAAAGAAGGCGTATACAAAGGAAGATCTAATTCTTCAAGATTAATAATAGTTGGACTAATATTATCTTTAGAAACAAAAAAATCTTTAATTTCCTCGGATAATTTTAAATTAGTAAAAGGAGTTGCAGAAATAATTAATAAATTTTTCATAAATAACACATTAGAATTTAACTAATTTATATCTAAAGCAAATTTTTTTAATATTTCAATATTTAATTTTTTTAGTACAAGCTTACTTGTTGCCTCAAGAATTATTTTTGGTGCGATATCTTCTTCTAAAGATTCAATCCATCTGTTAACACACAGACACCATCTATCTCCTTCTCTTAATCCTGGGAATCCATACTCATTTCTCGGAGTTATAAGATCATTGCCTTTATTTAAAGAAAATTTTAAAAAATCAGCGCTCATAATTGAACAAATTTGATGCTGACCAATATCACTATCATTAGATGAACAACAACCATCCCTAAAATATCCTGTTAAAGGAGAATTTGAACATATTTCAAGTGGTTTATTAAAGACGTTATATTTATTTATTTTTTGTGCCATTTTATTTAAAATTTTTTTTATTTCTAAGACTTGATCTTTTTGTTTCACTTAAACCAAAAGTTTCTTTAACAAAAAAAGTCTTATTTTTGTCAGAAAATTTATCTTTGATATTGTCTTTTTTATATATAAGTTTTTTATTTAAAAGTTCTATTATTAAGTTTTCTGGAAGTTTATGAATATTTCCTGCAATAAATAGTTTTCCGTTAATTTCAAAATCAGAGGCTATTACAAATGACTCTGATGATTTAATTTCGTTATTCATTAAAAAATTTTTTAGGTATTTTCCGTTTACATCTTTATTCTTTTTAGAATTGATAACTCTGTCAGGAATTTCTTTTTTTTGTTTTATTTTTTTTGATTTAATAGTTTTAGGGGGGTCTTTTTTTACCTGCTTAAGTGAACTTTTAAGAAAATCAATCCTTGCAGATAATTTACTGATTTTAATTGATTCATCATCTAAATCTCTAAAACTATCTTCTTTGATTTCAGTAGTAGAGCTTTTTGAGTTTTTTAATTTATTTTTAAAAAAATTTTTTGCTTTTTTTAAATCTATTTCAAATTTGTTATCTTTATCTTTCATTTCTTAAATCATAATATAATTTTTGATGTGGTCCAATGCTTTGAATATTAAATATTTTTCCAATAGGAATAAAGTTATTCTTTAAATAGAAATTAATAATTTTTTTTCTAGAATTACACCAGATAATATCACAGATTTTTCTATTAGTTATTTGTTGTAAAATATACTTCAAAAAAAAAGAACCAAATCCTTTTTTTTGAAAATCTATTAAAGTTGCCATACCCCTAATTTGATAAAAATTAAGATTTGATTTAATTTCTGATTTCATTTTTTTTTTTATAATTGTCATAACACTTATTACTTTTGAATTTTCAATTAAACCATAATGTTCAGTTTCTGAATAATTGTCTTCTGGATAAATAGTAAATTTTTCTGATAAATTTTTATATAGAACTTTCTTTCTAATAATTCTAACATCTTCTAAATTGACTCTGACAATCTTAGCGTTATTTTTTTTCATTCTTTTTTTTATGAACTGGGTCATATCCAGACCCACCAAATGGATTACAACTAATTATTCTTTTTATAATAAAGGGTATTGCTTTTATCACTCCATTCATTTTAATTGATTGAATTGCATACTCTGAACAATTTGGGATAAACCTACAATTATGTCCCAAAATAGGTGATAGAAATAATTGGTAAAATTTAATAGTTAAAATCACTAAATACTTCACAATTTTCTCCATTTAGTTCCAGTGTTATTATCCTCAATTTCTATACCTAAAATTTTAAGTTTATCTCTTATTTTATCTGCCTCTTGAAAGTTCTTACTTACTCTTGCAATATTTCTTTTTTTTATAAGACTATCAATTAATTCAGGATCAATTGTTTTATCATTGGGCTTAAAGCCTAACCATACTTCTGGGTTGATATTTAATAATCCAAGAACTTTACCAATATTAATTAATTTTTGTCTTAAATACGAACTAGAATTATTATTACTTTTTGCTAGTTCGTTCATTTTTTTATTTAAAAGAGATAGTGCCTTTGGAGTATTAAGATCATCAAAAAGTACTTCGACAATATCATCAGGATATTTATTTTCACTTTCTAATTTTTTTTCTAATCCTTTAGTATCTCTAAGAATTCTATAGAATTTATCTAAAACTCTATAAGATTGTTTAAGTATTTTTTCAGTCCAATTTAATGGTTGTCGGTAATGACTTGTCATTAAAGCTAGTCTAATTGTTTCTCCAGGATATTTTTTTACTAAATCATTTACTAATTTAATATTTCCTAAAGACTTTGACATTTTTTCCCCATCTGATACCACGAATCCATTATGAAACCAATACTTTGCAAAGGCCTCAGGTTCGCTATCTTTTTTTATAGATGAGCAACTTTGAGCTATTTCATTTTCATGATGTGGAAATGCTAAATCAATACCACCTGCATGAATGTCAAAAGGTAATCCCAAACACTTTTCAGACATTGTTGAACACTCAATATGCCATCCCGGTCTACCAAAACCCCATGGAGAAGACCATCCAGGTTCATTATTAAAACTTGGCTTCCATAAAATAAAATCACCAGGATATTTTTTAAAGGGTGTAACTTCAATTCTACTTCCTGCTATTAATTCTTCAGTAGTTCTTTTGGATAAAGTTCCATAAGGTTTGTAAGATGGAACATGAAATAAAACATGACTTTCTTTTTCATAAGCATTTCCGTTATCTATAAGTTTCTTAATTAGTTTAATCATATCATTGATATGATCTGTTGCTTTTGGCTGCTTATCAGGTTTTGTAACACCTAATGTTGCCATATCGTCGTTGTATATTTTAGAAAACTTTTCTGTAATTTCTTTTATAGATTTCTTTGATTTTTTAGCAGCTAATATTATTTTATCATCAATATCAGTAATGTTTGAAATATATGTAACCTTTGAGTATTTAACTTTTAGTGCCTTAACTAATAAATCACAAATAACTGCCATTCTAGCATTTCCAACATGAGCGTAGTTATATACAGTGGGGCCACACGCATAAATTCTTACGTCATTATTGTCAATAGGTTCAAAAACAACCTTTTTTTTTTCTAAAGTATTAAATAATTTAAATTTTATCATTTTTACGCAGAAAATTTCTTCATTAATAACATTTCTATTGTAATTTAAATATTTAGAGCTGCTGAAATTTTATAATTTCACAATCTTGTTTATTACTTAATAATTTTATTTCTTTTTCTCTTATAGTTTTTAAAATGTCTTTTTTTTCAGAGTTTTCACTATATTTTTTTTTAAGAGTAGATAATTTTTTTTCAGACAACATTATATAATCAAGATCAATTAAACACCTTTGAATGTTTCCATTTATATAATAAATTTTTTTATATAACTTTTTATTTTTGAACTTCTTATATTCTCCATCAATTTTATTATTTTTCATATAAAAATAATCAGTAAGAAATTTATCATTAAATATTAGGAATCTTCCTTGTTTTTTTCCATCTGAAAAACTTTTCTCCTTTAATATTTTTCCATCTTTATTATATTCTCTGCAAAGGCCATCAAACTTAACAAATGTATATTTTAAAAAGAAAATACCTTTTTTCTGAACAACCTCGTTACAATTTTTTTCCATTGAGGAAAGCTTGAACGAAAAAAGACATAATAAAAGTATTATTAATAGAGCTTTTATTTTCTCTCCTCCAATTCATGTAAATCATAGTCTATATCCTCAAGCATTTTTTCAATTATTTGTAAATTTTCATTTAGGTGATCAAATTTATTATTAATAAATATTGTTTGTAATATTATAATTACTAAAATTAAAGCAAGTCCAACTAATCCAACATTAATTTTATTCAAAATAAAAACTCCTAAAAAAAAATTTAATTATTAAAACTTAAATCTTATTTTTAAAAATATATCGAAAACGAGAACTTTTACCATCTTTGTTAGAATTATTTTCACCCATATCAATAACAGATATCAATTCAAAACCATTGCTACCAAAATCTTCATTAAGTTTTTTTGCAACATTTTCATTATTATGATGCTCAATATTAGGAAAATCCAACACTTTGTAAGTAAAACATGCCACTTCTATTTACTCCTTATATTAATTAATATTCTAAAATTTTATATTTCTTTCGCATATATTTCATTATTTTTATGAGTCTCCAATTATAATATTTGTAAAACTCTTAAAGGAATGAAAAAACTATTTAGCTTACAAATCAATACTAAATTAAATTAATAATAAGAAAAAAAGTCTTCATTTATTAATATATTCTAAAACCTTTTCTGGTGGTCTACAAATAACATAAATATGTCCATTGAAAAAGATTGGTCTTTGAATACATTTTGGATAATTTATAAGAAAATCAGCAATTTTTTCTTTATTAGAAGTATCAAAAAAATTTTCTTTAAAGTCTGGTTCACACTTTCTAACCAAACTTTCTAGAGGTCCCTCTAAATTATCAATTAAAAATTGTATTTTCTTTTTTTTAATTTCTATTTTTGAATACTCAAAAATTTCAAACTTAATTTTTTGTTGATTGAGTAACTTCAAACACTCTCTTGATTTAGAACAACGATTATTATGAAATAGTTCAAACATTTAATTTTTCTTTTTTTCTTTAAGTATAAATTCAAAAGTTTTTATTATTTTCTTATATCTATCACTTTTAATATATCTTTCTCTTTCAATATCATCCATTTCATCTCTCATAAACCTTTCAAATTGTTGATGAATACTTTCTTTATTCATTTTTTAATTTATTTGTTAACTTCTGTTTATAAAAATTACTATTAATATTTAATTTATCTAATCTTACATACTTCATTATAACATACACTTTATTATGTTTTGAGTTTTTTCATACTCTTTCAATATAGTAATTTTTAAGTCTTTAAATTCAATTTATTTTTTTTATAGCTATTAAATTAAAGTTTTCTTCAATACCATGTATTTTTCTTCTTATTCTTTCTAAAACTTTCATAAAAATAAAGTATTAATATTTTCTAATAATTAAAATGGATATTATTTTTTTGATTCGATGAAAAAAAATAAGTCCAACCATAAATTGATACTAAAGAATATTTATTTCTCATAAAATATTTATAAATTTTATTTTCTAATGGTGGACATTTTCTATCATGAATCTCAATTGAGACTAACTCTGGTCTATACATATCTATTTTAAAACCTGCCAAAACGTCCTCCTCATAACCTTCAACATCAATATTTAAGTAATCTATATTTTTTACTTTATTTATTTTCAAGATCTCATCTAAAGTTAATTGTTTAATTTTTTTTATACTAGGCTCCTTATTTACACTTTTTTTTGTGAATAAACTAAACTTTTTATTGACGGTATTCATTGTGCAGTTGTCATAAAAAATATATGCATTTACAGTATCTTTTTTACTTCCAACACTAAGATTTAAATTAATATCTTTTTTTCTGAGTAAATTATTTAACTTTATACTTCTTTCAGAAATATCTACTTTTATACCAGTCCAATTTCTTTTATATAGTTTAAAAGTTAAGGAGCCATTCTTAGGAAGATTACATCCTATATCCACATAAAAACCTTTTTTGATATTTTTAAAAAAAGATTCAACGAACAGATCTTCACCAAATGTTTCAGCATACGAAGTTTTACTTTCGCTAAAAAAATTCTTAAAGACATCATAAATAAATGTCGATTTAATCTTTTTTCTAATTTTTTTTAAATACAAATTATTTGCTCAAAATATTTTTATTAATAATAAATAAAACATAATTCAAATATTTTTTTTATGGAAAATTTTACCATTTTATATTTAATTACGTTTAATTTCGTGGCTATTATTAAATATTTCTGGAATTCTATTAAGTTTTTTTTTATAACTTGAAACCATTCCATAAATAATTAATAAAAATAAAATAATTAAAGGTAAAAATTTTTTCATAAAGTTGAAATATTAAACTATTTTAAAATAAATAGATAATTTTAATTAATTATTAAAAGCTTTTTAATTATTAAGATTTAAATAAAAACACTATATCCTTTGAATATATTTCAAACTTCCAATCTCTTTGAGATGCAATAATCTTGAAAGTTTTTTCATTGTAAAAAACTACATGCGTTGGATCTCTTCTGTAATACCAGTTTTCAAATAAATCATCTGAAGTCATAAAACAAGTCATCAAAGCTATAATTCCTTTCGGTTTTAATAATTTATTTAATAAGTTAAATTCATAGAATGGATTGAAAAAGTGTTCTGCAACTTCACTGCATGTTATAAAATCATATTTTCTCTTTAAATTTTTTTTATTAGGATAAAAAAAAGGATCATAAAGTTCTAACTTAAAGCCTGATATACTTAATATATCAGCTAAAACTGGTACATGACCACAACCAAAATCGAGTCCGACATCATTATTTGAAATTTTTTTTACTAAAGGATTTGAAAGCTTTGATAAAAATTTCCTATATCCTAGATGGTTCAGATCATTTTCGTGCTTTAAATAATGCTGTTTCTCTAGTTTTGAATCTAAAAAATTTTTTTTGTCTAAAAACTTTGCATTGCAAAAATTACATTTCCAATATTTTTTTTCTTTTAGGACAACAAAAACTTTAGCTGAGTAGTTATGACATACAATACATTTCAAAACTTTTTTAGATTATCACATTAATATTAAAATAGAAATTAAATTGAGTCCTGTTTATTTGAAATTAAAAATTTAACAATTTCATTATTTGATCCTAGTCTCATTTTAGGTCCCCAACAGCCACATCCTGAAGAAACATAAAGTTTAGAATTTAGTTTTTTATACAAACCATAAATATACTTAAATTGTAATTTGACAAAAAAGTTAAAAGGGAAAATTTGTCCATTATGTGTATGACCTGATAGCATTAAGTCTACTCTTTCATGAAAAATCTCCCATAAAGTAGGCTTGTGTACCACAATAAGATTAAAGAAATTATCTTGAACTAAATTTTCAGCAATTTTTTTTTGTGAATCTAGTTTTTGATTATCACTTATTCCAATAATATTGATATTTTCTATTTTATGGGCGTTATTATCTAAAAAATTTATATCAAATTTTTTTAGTTTTTTTAATTTTTTTTTATAATCTTTAATATAATATTCATGATTACCACTAATAAAAAAAACTGGTTTTCCTAAATTTTGAAGTATGCATAAATTTTGCAAGTCAAATGTACTTGAATCTATTAAATCTCCTCCAATCAATAAAAAATCAAATTTTAAATTATTAATTTTTAAATAAATTTTTTCTAAATAATTTTTAGAATTAGTTCCTAAATGCATGTCACTTAAAAATATTACTTTAGTATCGTTCTTAACTTTTGAACTAATAATTTTAATGCTTTTTAACTTTATTAATCTTCCATTAATTAAACTTAAAATAGTTATCGTAATAATTAATGAGATACAAAAAATACCTAATTCAAATGAATTTAAGAAATTAAAATTATTTATTATTAGACCTAAATTTACTATCCAAAAAGATATAAAACCTATACCCATTCCCTCATATACAAAAAGTTTTAAAATAAAAACTGTATTCTGAGATTTAAAATAAAATAAAATTATTAAATAAAAAAAAAAGGTTAAAAAAAATGAAGAGACTTCAAAAATATTTCTTTGGAATAAAAATTTATTTAAAACACTAAATGGATAAACATAAATAAAGTAAGTAATTAAAAATAAAGAAGTATAAAAAAGTAACTGTCGTAAATTAATCATTATTTAAATATAATTTATATGCGTTATTAAAAAATTTTATTTCTTTGATAAAATTTTTGTACCTTCGTCTATTCCTTTAAGGCTAAGAGGTACCATTCTATTTGAGAATATTTCTTTAATTATATTTGTTGATTGTGAAAACTTCCAATGTTTCTTTGGGGTTGGATTTATCCATAAATTAGATGGCCATTGATTTATTGCTCTGTTTAACCAGACCTGTCCAGTTTCTTCATTAAAATGTTCGTTTCCACCTCCAGGTGCTAATATTTCGTAAGGACTCATAGATGCGTCACCAACAAAAATACACTTGTATTCCTTTCCGTAAGTTCTTAAAATTTCTGAAGTTGAAAATTGCTCAGACCATCTTCTCGAATTATTTTTCCATACTCCTTCATATAAACAATTATGAAAATAAAAATATTTTATATTTTTAAATGCATTTTTCGCAGCAGAAAATAAATTTTCTACTTTGACAATATGATTATCCATTGAACCGCCTACATCTAAAAAGAGTAGTATTTTAATAGTATTTTCTCTTTCTTTTCTTGTCTTTATATCTAAATAACCATTTTTTGCTGTATTGGATATTGTCTCAGCAATATCTAATTCTTCTTGTGAACCAATTCTTGCCCATTGTCTTAATCTTTTTAAAGCTACCTGTAACCCCCTTGTGTCAAGCTCTCTAGTATCATCAAAGTTTCTGAAAATGCGTTTATCCCATACTTTGATGGCTTTGCTATGTCGCCGAGTTTCTTGACCAATTCTTATTCCTTCTGGGTTATATCCATATGCTCCAAAAGGTGATGTACCCGATGTTCCAATCCATTTATTTCCACCTTGATGTTTTTTTTTCTGTTCTTTTAATCTCTTCTTGAGAGCTTCCATCAATTTTTCAAAACCACCAAGTGACTTAATTTTATTTATTTCTTCGTCTGAAAAATGTTTATTTAACATTTTTTGAAGCCATTCTTTTGGAACATTAAGAGATTTTAAAATATCATCTAATTCTATCTTCTCAATTGATTTAAAGTATTCCCCAAAAATCAAATCAAATCTATCTATCAACCTTTCATCTTTTACCAAAGTAGCACGAGCTAGATAATAAAATTTATTAACATCATATTGAATAAAATCCAAATCAATGGCATTTAAAAATGAAAGAAATTCATTTAGTGAGACTGGTATTTTAGAATTTTTTAATTTTAAAAAAAAACCTAAAAACATACTTTATTGATTTCCTCTCGACATAAAAGCAAGTTGCTCAAAAAGATGAATATCTTGTTCATTTTTGATAAGAGCTCCATGAAGTTTAGGAAGTAAATCTTTTTCATTCTTTTTCAAGTCTTCCACTTTTATATCTTCGATCAATAATAATTTTATCCAATCAAGAGCCTCTGATGTTGATGGTTTTTTCTTCAATCCAGGAACTTCTCTTATCTCAAAGAATCTGTTAAGAGCAGAATCTAATAAAGATTTTTTTATTTTTGGAAAGTGAACCTCAACTATTTTTTTCAAGGTAATAATATCTGGAAATTGAATGTAGTGAAAAAAACATCTTCTCAAAAAAGCCTCTGGTAATTCCTTTTCATTATTTGATGTAATTATAACAATTGGTTTATTTTTAGCTTTAACTAGTTTTCCAGTTTCATATACATAAAACTCCATCCTATCTAATTCTTGTAAAAGATCATTTGGAAATTCTATATCAGCTTTATCTATCTCATCAATCAATAATACTGTTTTTTGTTTAGTTTCAAATGCGTTCCAAATTTTTCCTTTTTTTATATAATTTGAAATATCTTCTATCTTTTCATTGCCTAATTGACTGTCTCTCAACCTACTCAACGCATCATATTCATATAATCCTTGTTGTGCTTTAGTTGTAGATTTGATATTCCACTCAATAATTTTTAGTTTTAGACTTTTTGCAATTTGTCTTGCAAGTTCAGTTTTTCCGGTACCCGGTTCACCCTTAACTAGAAGAGGTTTTTCTAAGGCTATTGAAGCATTGACGGCCACTGTTAGGTCTGATGTTGATATATAATCCGTAGTACCTGAAAATTCCATATTAAAAAACTCCTCATTTTAATAAATTGTATTAATGCTTTTTTAAAACTAAAGGGCTCCATCTAAAATATATTTTAATATTCTTACAACTTGATGCTGATCTTTTGCAACAGCTGACGCGAACGCATCTACCTCCTTTAATGCATGCTGATGTTCATCATTATGAATAATAATAATTGATTTATTTAAAGCGGATGCATAACCAGCATCGAAAGCTGCGTTCCATTGTTTATATTTTTCTCCAAATTTCACAACCACGACATCACAGTCTTTAATAGATTTTCTAATCTTAATAGAATTAATCCTTGCACCTTTATTATCCTTCCAAAAATTTATTTCTTCCTTTCCAAGAATCTCAACTCCACAATTATCTGATGCATCATGATTTGTTGTTGGTGAAGAAAACTTAATACTTAAATCCTCTTTTTTACAAAGTTGAATGATTTCATCTCTCCAGTTTGTATGAATCTCGCCTGATAAATATACATCTAACATTTTATTACCTTCCTATAAATTTTTATTCATTAAAATCATCATTCTTTTGACGCCTATTTTCTTTGTCAAAATCAATAGTAACACATTCAGAATTTGTAATATATTTGAATTTCTTATCATAAATTTTATATCCAAAAACTAAGTTATAATATTTACCACTATAAATAAATTCATAATATTCGTCTGAACGTTCTACTGTTTCACCAATAGAATATCTATTTATATAAATATTTAATTTTTTACCTTTTTCAAAATATTTGAGGCAATCTTTTAATAAAACTTTCTTTTCATTTTCAAAATATCCAGCTTTACCATTAAAAGGTGCGAATAAGAAAATTAAAATAGGTACTATTTTTATCATTAAGAACTTTTAATTAGTGAACACTAGTTTTTATAAGTAATTTTTTTGAGTTCTTCAATCATAATTAAGATTAACTTTAAAATTACATGTAATAATCAAAACATTGTTATAATTTTTTTTTTTTTTATCAAAGTTTGTAATAACTTTTTTTTTCACTTCTCCATTATTATCACAATAACTGTTTAAGTATGATGAAATTTTGCTATTATATTTTTCTAATATGTTTATGTTATATTTATTATTAAAAATATATTGAAAATTATAATCATCTGATACAAATTTTAAATAACCAAAAGTCATTTGACCGCTGGAACAATTTGGTTGATTTTCCTTAATATTATCAATGTCCTCAATTAAACAAAACTCTTTAGCCTGAACATTAATAAAAAAAAAAATAAAAATAAATATTTTTTTCATTTAAAAAATTTAATTAATCACCAGTTAAAAATTATCACCTTGTAATAGTAAATCTTTTGATTGAAGTAAAAGCAAGGTGATACAAAATACAAAATTTAATTTTAATTTAGTTAAAATGATTAAATCTGCAATACTTTACACTTTAACCTGTTTCTTACTTCTAGCTTCATCTAAATCTTTTACTAAAGGTATAAATAATCAAGAAAAAAATTCAATAAATGAAATTACACAACAATGTAAAAATGCGCTCCAATATTACGATGATCATCCTAAACTTAATGGTGAATATATCAGGGTCTTATCATTTTGTAAAAATTCAGCAAAAACCTTTAATTCGAATGAATTTGAATCAAATGCTATATTATCAGACTTTAAAAGTATGAATGGTGTCAATAGTCGTCCAAGAGATCATATTCATCAAGGAATTGATATCATTGGTTCTGAAAATCAACCGATAATTGCAATTGCAGATGGAAAAGTTTTAGAAACTACCATTGAAGATTGTTGGGGCCCAACGCTAATAATTGATCATGGGAAATCTATAGATGGAAAAAATCTAATTACTATCTATGGACATGTAGGTGATTTCTTAGTTAGTGAAAATGACTATGTAAAAAGAGGTGATATAGTTGCTAAATTACCAAAAAAAATAAAGTATCGATGCATGGCAAGAGTGCGACACCTTCATCTTCAGATTGGTCAAGAATATTGTAAAAAAGAAGAAAAAGATAATTGGGGTTGTAAATATTTTATCAAAGACTTTTATAGATCTCTTAATCCAAATAAATATTGGGCAAATGGTGAAAATAAAGTAACTTGTTTTGAAAAAAATAAAACTTATAAAAATGGAACTATTACTTATCCTTTTTTTTGTAAAAATAAAAGAAATAACTCAATCAACTAGTTAAATTTTAATATATTTTTAATTTTCTTAATTTGTAAATTCTAAATTATTTTATTAAAATCTAAAATATGATTACAACTCCTTAATCAATTACACTGCAAGTTTAAATTGCTATTATAAGCGATGGAAGAATAAATGAAACTCAGTTAATTAATTTCAAAGTTAGAAAATTATCTTACCCAATTTTTGATAAAATTTCACAAAAAAGACATGAAGAACTCAGCAGTTATTTAATGGAAAAATGGAAATCACCTTCTCAAGATGAAGTTACTAATCATGTAATCAGTTTAATACCTGAAATTATTATAAAACTGCTTTTTGATTTGTATTAGAAGTTATCGCAGGAGATTAAGAGATTCATGAAGATGAAAAAAAATTTGTAGATACATTAGCTGAGAAAAAATGAATATAAATGAAATGACAAAGAAAAGTCTGATGGATTCTTTATATTATAGATATATTCCAAAATCTTTAGTTTAATAACAAATCAAAAAAAACTCTTTATTGAAAAATTGGAAAATTGACTTTAAGGGAACTTAATTATATTTTTTAATCAACTCAATTAAATTATCTGAGGCACATGAAACAAGTTAATTACGAAATTATTCAAGGAAATTGTCTTGAAGAGATGGATAAATTTTATAAGAGTAAAGGAGAATTTGTAGATTTTATCTTTGCTGACCCGCCATACTTTTTATCTAACGGAGGCATAACTTGTCAAAATGGTAAAATGGTAAAGGTTGATAAGGGTGATTGGGATAAATCTAAAGGATCAAACTTAAATCATGAATTTAATCTTGAATGGCTAAAAAGATGTCAAAGAATTTTGAAACCAAATGGTTCAATGATGGTATCTGGAACACTTCATGTTATTTATTCAGTTGGTTTTGCAATGCAACAATTAAATATGAAACTTCTAAATAACATCACCTGGGAGAAACCCAACCCACCACCAAATCTTGCTTGTCGTTATTTCACCCACAGTACTGAGACAATTTTGTGGGCAGCAAAAACATTAAAATCAAAACATTTATTTAATTATCAATTAATGCGTAAAGTAAATGGGAATAAACAAATGAAAGATGTCTGGAATTTTACATCACCGAAAAAAAGTGAAAAATCATTTGGAAAACATCCTACCCAAAAACCTCTGCATCTATTAACAAGAGTTTTACTCTCAACGACGAATGAAAATGATTTAGTCCTAGACCCATTTAATGGTAGTGGAACTACAGGGGTAGCATGTGCAATTAATAATAGAAAATATATTGGAATAGAATTAGAAAAAAATTATGTCAAATTAACCAAAGAAAGAATTAATAGTATTAAAAATCAATTAGACCTCTAACTCTTTTTGAATGACTGGAACTAAATAATATCGAACACTTTATAATCTATTTTCTCTATAAAATACCTAAACCCAAGAAATTAATATATTTTTCAACATCAGAATATTCTTTCCTATAAACCAGTCATTTAGTATCTAAAAATATTCTACTTTATTGTGATTTAGTTCTTTGATTAATTTTTCATATATTTTTTTAAAGTCACATGTCTATAACTTTTCATCAGTCGATCTAATATTAATTTGAAATTTTTTTTCTAAATACAATTTTCAAATTTGCTTATTTTCTAATTTTTTTTTTCTTCCTCATTTTATTAATTATTTCTTTATCTTCTTTATAAAAAATACAAATTCGACTTCTGACACCCCTAGTTCTTTCAAAAGAGTTTTTTGGAGTTTTACATTCAAAAAGTTTACCATTTACATTAACCATTTTTTTACTTGAAGATATTTCACTTTTTAAAAGAAAAATAAAAAAAATAAAAAAAAATAAAAAAATATTGTATTTTTTCATCATTAAATTGCCACCAAGTGTTTTCCTATTGTTAGTAAAATCGGATATTCTAAATAAGAAATATAGTTATGTTTGTTAAATTACCAGTAATATCTATTCTACTGTCACCGAGTTGATACGTTTTGGGGGTTTATCTTATCATACACTGTCCAACCATTGGTAAAGATCTCGTTTGTTCATTACTAATTAAATAATATTCCGTGTAAACTTTCCTGACTTTATCAATTATGGTAGTAAAAATACTTGGATACTCATATGTTTGAGCTAAAATCACAAATCCCGGTGTTTCATGAATTATTTTAAAAAGATGTTCTTCACCATATACAGTTTGAATAAAAACATTACCTTCTCTTTTATAACTAGTTATTTCTACTCCCTCCTGTTCGAATTTTGACTTACTTCCTGAACAAATATATTCTTCAGAATTTAAATTAAA